>DASVMY010000125.1:0-63121 GCA_036384135.1 Caulobacteraceae bacterium
CTCACGGGCGCGGCAGCGTCGTGGGGCGCGGCCTGGCTGGTCGCCGGGCGGTGGTTCCACGGCGACTGGAACGCGCCCGACGCGGCGCTCTTTGGCTTGATCAGCATCGGCCTGGCCCTCGGCGGCGGCTGGATACAGCGAGCCCGCGTCGCCAGCGCCGACATGGCGCGACACCTGCGCGAGCGGGAGGCGCATCTGCAGTCGATCCTGGACACGGTGCCCGACGCGATGATCGTCATCGACACCCTGGGCGTCATCCAGTCGTTCAGCTCGGCCGCCGCGCGCCAATTCGGCTGGACCAGCGACGAGGTCGTGGGGCGCAACGTCGACATGCTGATGCCCTCCCCCTACCGCGAGGCCCACGACGGCTACCTGATGCGCTATCTGACGACGGGCGAGCGCCGGATCATCGGCATCGGCCGCGTCGTCGTCGGCCAGCGCCGGGACGGTTCGACCTTCCCGATGGAATTGGCCGTCGGCGAGATGCAGGTTGGTGACAGCCGCTATTTCACCGGCTTCATCCGCGACCTGAGCGAACGGCAACAGACCGAGACGCGCCTGCAGGAACTGCAGTCCGAACTGGTGCATGTCTCGCGCCTGACAGCCATGGGTGAGATGGCGTCGGCCCTGGCGCATGAGTTGAACCAGCCCCTGTCGGCCATCGCCAACTATCTGCGCGGCTCGCGCCGGCTGCTGGACAAGGGCGATCCAGCCGACGTTCCACGCCTGTCCGAGGCCCTGGACAAGGCCGCCGAGCAGGCCCTGCGGGCCGGGGACGTCATCCGCCGGCTGCGCGACTTCGTCGGGCGCGGGGAAACCGAGCGGCGGGTCGAATACCTGCCCAAGCTGATTGAGGAAGCCGCCGCCCTGGCCCTGGTCGGAGCCAAGCAGTACGGCGTGCGAACCAGCTTCCAGTTCGAGCCGAAGGTGGATCACGTCCTGGCTGATCGCGTCCAGATTCAGCAGGTGATCATCAATCTGATCCGCAACGCCATGGACGCCATGCGGGAGAGTGAGAGGCGGGAATTGTCGGTGACGGCCAAGAATGGGGATGACGGCTTTGCGGCCGTGCGGGTGTCGGATACAGGGTCGGGCATCACGCCGGAGGTTCAGGCGACCTTGTTTCAGCCCTTCATGACCACGAAGAAGGAAGGCATGGGCGTCGGCTTGTCCATCTGCCGGACCATCGTGGAAGCTCACGGCGGAACGATCTGGGCGGAACCGAACCCCACCGGGGGAACGACCTTCGGCTTCACCCTTCCGACAATCGAAGGGGCGATCGACGGGGCGCTGGATGACTGAAAAACGCGTGCACCTGATCGACGACGACGCCGACGTACGGGACTCCCTGGCCTTCCTGCTGTCCACCGTCGACATCGCGGCCACCACCTATGACTCCGCGGAGGGATTCCTGGCTGTCGCCGAGCGCGCGCAGGGTTGTGTGATCACCGACATCCGCATGCCTGACATCGACGGCATGGAGCTGGTGCGGCGGCTGAAGGCAATGGGCGTCGAGCTGCCGATCATCGTCATCACCGGCCATGGCGACGTCCCGCTGGCGGTGGAGGCCATGAAGGCCGGCGTCGCCGACTTCATCGAAAAGCCCTTCGATGAGGACGTGATCCTGGGCGCGGTGCGCCAGGCCCTGCAGGCCAGGGCTGAACTGGCCGCGGTGGCTGGCGAGCGGGCCGAGCTGCAAGAACGGATCAAGGCGCTCTCGCCACGCGAACACCAGGTTCTGGAGGGCCTGGTGGCCGGCAAGGCGAACAAGGTCATCGCCTACGACCTCGACATCAGCCCCCGCACGGTGGAGATCTACCGCGCCCACGTAATGACCAAGATGCAGGCGCGCAGCCTGTCGGAACTGGTGCGGTTCGTGCTGATCTCGAAGGCCGGTTAGGACCACTCAGCGGACGATGTCGTGGCCCCTGGCCAGCGCCAAGCCGATGTGATGGCTGAGTTCACCGTCCATCAGCGGTTTTTCCACGATCGTCACGCCGGCGCCGGCGGCCTCCCGACGCCGTCGCTCGTCTGGATTGGTGGTGATCACGATGGCCGGCGCCGTGACGCCCTTGGCTCTCAGAAGCGCGACCAAGTCCAGGCCATCAACATCCGGCAGCTTCAAGTCCACGACCAGACAATCGGCCGAGGCGGCCTCTCCATCACCAGCAGCGGCTGTTCCACGATCGTAAGCGCGCACCCGAAAGCCGTCCAACTCCAAGGCGAAGGTCAAGGCGCTGAGCAGCGACGAGTCGTCTTCGACGAGCACGATCAATGGGCAGGCGGCCTGGGTCAGGGTGTTCTCGCGGGTTGGCGGACTGGTCGATATTCCAACGATGGTTCAGCCGTGACGGCGGCGCCTTGACCTGCGTCAACACGCCCGGCGCCGCGCCTACGTAGCGGCCCTTAGGGGTTCGACCCGAATTTCGCGGACAGGCGCCGACCGGTACCCATGCACCGTCCACTTCCGGACGGAGCCGACGCCGATGCAAGCCTCTCTCGCCGCCGCCCTGATCCCCGCCTCCTGGCCGTCCACGGCGCCGTCGGGCGCGGAAGTCTGCATGTCAGACGAACTGGACCTTGCCGGCCCCCACGTGGCCTTTGGGCGTGACGAGGAAGTGTTCGGCGAAGGCGAAAAAGCCGACAACGTCTACAAGGTGGTGCGTGGCGTGGTGCGGGCGTTCCGCATCCTCGCCGACGGGCGCCGCCAGATTTGCGAATTCTATCTGCCCGGCGACTGCTTCGGCCTCGAGGCCGGCCTGTTCTACCGCAACAGCGCCGAGGCCCTGACCGACACCCAGCTGGTGGTGGTGCGGCGCTCCGCCCTGACCGGGACCGCGGCCGAAAAGCCCGATCTGGCCCGCCGCCTGTGGCGCTTGGCCGTGCGCGACCTGCAACGCAGCCAGGACCACGTCCTGATGCTGGGCCGGCGCAGCGCCGCCGAGCGTGTGGCCAGCTTCCTGATGGACCTGGCCCGCCGGATGACGGCGGGCGCGGTGCTGGAGCTGCCCATGTCGCGGCTGGATATCGCCGACTTCCTGGGCCTGACCATCGAGACCGTGTCGCGGACCTTCACCCAGTTCCAGGAAAGCGGCCTGATCGAGGTCTCCGCCTGCCGCTCCATCCGCCTTTGCGATCGCGGCGCGCTCGAAGGCCTCTGCGAATAGCGCCCTTGGACCTTCCCCATCAGCAGGAGCATCGCCATGCCGCAGCTTGACCCACCGCAGATGATCTACCTCTACGGCGCCATCGCCGCCCTCGTGGCCCTCGCGTGCACCCTCGCGTTCGGGCAATTCACTTCCCTTCGGGGCGATGATGAGCCTCGCGCGCGGGAAGCGCCCGACGCGGACCAGCGCTGATTGCACCTCCCCCGTTGATCAGCGCTCCTGGGCGGGCCGGATTCGATCCGGCCCGCCCTCTCTTGTTCGCCCGCGGTCCGGGTCAGACGACCCGCGGGTGGCGCAGCGCCGCCCGGTCCAGATAGCCGTCGAACTGCAGGCACGCCGAACGCACGAAGGGCCGCCCCAGCTCGGTTATCCGGATCACGGCGCCTTCGCGCTCGACCAGGCCGTCCGTCTGCATTTCAGCCAGGCCCGTGTCCGCGTCGGCCAGGTCCTCTACCACGCGGCCGTGACGGGCGGCGACCTGAGCGAGGTCCACCGTCAGGTCGCACATCAGCCGCTCGATCACCTCGCCCCTGAAACGATCCTCTTCGGTAACCGCCACCCCGCGCGCGGTCGCCACGCGCCCCTCGGCGACGGCGTTGCGCCAGTAGAGTTCCTGGGGCTGGTTCTGGACGAAGCCCTGAGGCAGACGCCCGATCGCGGAGACCCCGAAGCCAAGCAGAGTCCCCGCCTGGTCGGTGGTGTATCCCTGGAAATTGCGGTGCAGGGTGCGCTGAGCCAGGGCGATGGCCATGGCGTCGTCGCGCCGCGCGAAGTGGTCCATGCCGACAGCGACATAGCCCTCGGCCATCAGCCGGTCGGCGGCGGCCTGGCTCTGCTCAAGCCGCTCGGCGCCTTGGGGCAGCTGCGCCTCGTCGATCAGCTTCTGGTGCGGCTTCATCCAGGGCACGTGCGCATAGCCGAACAGGGCGATGCGATTGGGCGCCAGGGTCAGGACCTGATCCAGGGTGCGCAGCACGTCGGCGGCCCTCTGGCGCGGCAGGCCGTACATCAGGTCCAGGTTCACCGCCTCCACCCCGGCGTTGCGCAAGGCGGTCACCGCAGCGGCGACAACCTCGAACGGCTCATGCCGGTTCACCGCGGCCTGCACGTCCGCGGACAGGTCCTGCACGCCCAGGCTGGCCCGATTGAGGCCATGGGAGGCCGCGGCCCTGGCCCATTCCACGGTCAGTTGGGCCGGGTCCAGCTCCGCAGCGACTTCCGCGTCGATATCCACCTTGAACACCTGCCGCAGCGCTCCGAAGAGCGCCGCCAGGTCATCGACGCCCAGCATGTTCGGCGTGCCGCCGCCAAGGTGGATGGACTTGGCCCGCATCCGCCCCGGAAGGCGCTTTCCGACAAGGGCGATCTCCTCGCGCAACAGTTTGACGTAGTCGCTGATAGAATCGCCACGCCGCACGACCCGGGTGTTGCAGCCGCAGAACCAGCACAGCCGGGCGCAGAACGGGATGTGGGCATAGATCGACACCGGCTCGGCCGCGGGCAGTTGCTCAAGCCAGGCGCCATAGGCGTCAGGGCCGACGTCGGGTGTGAACTGCACCGCGGTGGGATAGCTGGTGTAGCGCGGCGCGCGGCTATCGTATTTCGGCAGCAGCGCCAGACGGCGCAGATGCTGTGCCGTGACGCAGGAAATGGCGGTCATTGAAGCCTCCGAGTAGGGCCGACAACCTGCCTGAAGACGCGGCGCGCGCTCTGATATGGATCAATCGGGCCGGCCCGGGCGGTCATCCAGCTGGTCGTTGAGGATGCGCGCGGCGTCGCCCTGGGGATCGTCGTACTGGCCGCTGCGCACGGTCCAGAAGAAGCCGCCAAGGCCGATCAAGGCGATCATCACCGATGCGGGGGCCAGGAAGAGCAGTATGCTCATCGCCGCGCCTCCAGGCTCATCCGCAGGGCGTTCAGGGTGACCACCAGGGAAGACCCGGACATGGCGATGGCCGCCACGAACGGATTGATCAGGCCGAACACCGCCGCCGGCGCGGCGACCAGATTGTACAGCGCGGCGAAGGTGAAGTTCTCCAGCGCTCGCCGGCGGGCCGCGCTGGCGACGTCGATGGCGTCGACCACAGCCATCAGGTCCTCGCCTTCGAACACCAGGTCGGCGGCGTTCTGGCTGGCGTCGACCGCCGCGCCAGGGGCCATGGAGGCGTGCGCGCGGGCCAGGGCGGCGGCGTCGTTCAGGCCGTCGCCGACCATCAGGGTCTTGGTCCCGCTTTCCTTGAGCGCATCGATGGCGGCGGCCTTTTCCAGCGGCGTCAGCCCGGCGCGCCAGGTCTCGATCCCGGCCCCGTCCGCGGCGCGCTCAACGGCGGCGGACACATCACCGGACAGTACCTCTACAGTCAGCCCGCGGGCCTTCAACGCCGCCACAGCCCGCGCCGCGTCGGGCCGCAGAGTGTCGGCGAAGGTGAAGCGGACCGGCGCGTCACCCTGGGCGGCGTACCAGAGCTCCGTTTCCGATGATTGGCCAGCTTTGACGCCCAGGAAGGCGGCGCGTCCGAGCCGCGCCAATTGGCCGTCCACCCAGCCCTCGACCCCCTGCCCGGCGGTTTCGATGACGTCCCGGGCGACGGGACCTGGGCCGGCTTCGCGGGCCAAGGCCTGGGCCAAGGGGTGACGCGAGGCCCGCGCCAGGGTGGCGGCCGAGGCCAGCATGACGGCCGGCGTTTCCACCAGCCGCGGCCGGCCCTGGGTCAACACGCCGGTCTTGTCGAACACCACGTGCTGGACCTCGGCCAGGCGTTCCAGGGCCGCGCCCGACTTGACCAGCACCCGCTTGCGGAACAGCCGGCCGCTGGCGGCGATCTGGACCGCCGGGACGGCCAGGCCAAGCGCACAGGGGCAGGTGATGATCAGTACGGCGGCGGCGCGCAGCAACGCCTCGCGCGGACCCAGCCCCAACGCCCAGCCGCCCACGAAGGTGGCCAGCGCCACGGAATGGACCGTGGGCACATAGATCGCGGCGGCCTTGTCAGCCAAGCGGACATAGGCAGACTTGGATTGAGCCCCGGCCTCCATCAGCCTGGCGATGGCCGCCAGGGCCGAGTCCTGCGAGCGGGTGACGGCCCGCATCACCAGCCGCCCGTCCAGGTTAAGGGCGCCGGCGTGCGCCAGGCTGCCGGGCCCCACCGCCGCCGGCAGGGTCTCGCCGGTGATGATGGCGTTGTCGAGGGACGAGGTCCCCTGCTCTACCCGCCCATCCACGGGAACCCGCTCGCCCGGAGCGACGGCCAGGAGGTCGCCCTCCAGGACTTCAGCCACCGGCACGCCGTGCTCAAGACCTTGATCGTCAAGGCGGTGCGCCACGGGGACCTGCAGGGCCAGCAGGTCCCGCGCCGCGCTCTGGGCGGTGGCGCGCAGCTTGTGGTCCAGCCAACGGCCGATCAGCAGCAGGAACAGCAGCGAGACGGCGGCGTCGAAATAGGCGTGCCGGCCGCCCTGGAAGGTTTCGGAGAAACTGACGATCAGGGTCAGGATGACGCCGATGGAGATCGGCACGTCCATGTTGGCCCGCCGCCGCTTCAGCGACGACCAGGCCGACTGGAAGAACGGCATCCCGGCATAGAGGGCGCAGGGCGTGGCGATGATCGCCGACAGCCAGTACATCAGCGTCCGCGTCGCGGGCTCCAGCTCCTGGCCGAACAGTCCCGCCCACACCGGCACCGAGAACATCATCACATTGCCGACGCCGAACCCCGCGACGCCCAGCGCCAGGGTCAGGCGGCGCCCCTCGCGGTCCTCCACCGCCTTGGCCTCGGCCGGATTGAACAGGCTGGCGCGGTAGCCCAGGTCGTCGAGGGCGGCCAGGATACGCGCCGGATCGCCGGCGGCGGTCCTGAAGGCGACGCTGAGCTTGTGGGTGGTCAGGTTCAACCGGGCGCCGGCGACCTCCGGCAAGGCGGCCAGGCCCCGTTCGATCTTGGCCATGCAGGCCGCGCACCGGGCGCCAGGCACCAGCAGCTCCAGCGTGGCTTCGCCCTCGGCCCCGTGGCCAAGAAACCCGCGAAGGTCTGTGGCCAGTTCGGTCATGGCAGCACCAGGCGATGTTCGGCCACGGCCTTGTGGGCGTGTTCGTCGTGGATGGTGAGGCCAAGGTCCCAGGCGCCGCTGAGCCGGCCGGCGCTGGCGGTGTAGAGGCCCGGCGAGGCTTCGTCGAAAGTGACCACCTTGGCGCCGTTCTCGGTGGCGGGGCGCCGCAACAGGCCGCTGATGTGCAGGTGGCGCAGCGGGAGGCCGGTTCGGTCGCTGGCCTGGACCTGCAGCCGGCCGGATGCGGACCCGTCGGCGGTGATCCCCCAACCGAGGGCCTCCTGGTCGCGCCGCTGCTGGAGGGCCTTGTTGTAGGCGACGCCGTCCTCATAGGGGGTCATCGAAGTCTCGCCCGGAAAGGTGCGGTAGGCGGAGACCATGAAGACGGTGTTCACGGCGATATCGACGCCGAAGAACAGCAGGAAGCCGATCAGCACGTGCCATCCCTTGAGCACGAAATGGGGGCGGGTTCCGGCGACAGTGTTTTCAACGACGGTCATGGCGGGTTCGCGGCTCCGGACAGGAAGACCGATGAAGTGTCAGCGCCGATCGCGCCGGCGCGGATATGGAAGGCCACGGGCACGCTGGACGTCGCCGGCGGCGGGGCGGCAACCAGGACCCTGAGCGAGCCCACCTGATCGGGGTCCACCGCCAGCGTCAGGTCGCCCCGGGTGGCGTCCGCGCCCGGGGTCTTCATCGTGTGGCCGGGCAGCCCGGTCAGGGCGACATGGAAAGTCTGGCGCTGGAAGGTCCGGTTGGCGACCTTGAGGGTGTAGCCGTCGCGGATCGAACCGTCGTGCAGGCGCACGAAGGTGGGGTTGCGGTCGCGCAGGACGTCGAAGGCCACCGGCTGGCGGGTCAGCAGGCCCCAGACCATCAGACCCGAAACCAGGCTCAGCGTCCCGGCGTAGTAGAGCGTCCTGGGTCGCACCAGGTGATAGGATGGCTCGCGCCCACAGGCCCGGGCCTCCACCGCTGAGTCGGTGTCGTAGCCGATCAGGCCGCTGGGACGGCCGATCTTGTCCATGACTTCGTCACAGGCGTCGACGCACAGGCCGCAGTTGATGCACTCCAACTGCGCGCCGTCGCGGATGTCGATGCCCATGGGGCAAACGATGACGCACTGGTTGCAGTCGATGCAGTCGCCGCGTCCCTCCCAGGCTTCGCCCTTCTTGTGCGGCCCGCGCGGCTCGCCACGGTCCTTAAGGTAGATCACCTGCAGGGTGTGCTCGTCGAACATGGCCCCCTGGATGCGCGGCCAGGGGCAGAGGTAGGTGCAGACCTGTTCACGCATCGTGCCGGCCAGGGCGTAGGTGGTGAAGGTCAGAACCGCCGCGGAGATGTAGGCCGTCATAGGCCCCTGCCCGCCCCAGAATGACTTCCAGAGGCTTGGCGCGTCGTGGAAGTAGAAGATCCAGGCGCCGCCGGTGGCCGCGGCGATGGCCAGCCAGGCCAGGTGTTTGCCGCCCTTGCGCCAGACCTTGTCGAGGGACAGGGGCGCTGCGTCCAGGCGCATACGGGCGTTGCGGTCACCTTCGAACAGGCGCTCCACGGCGATGTAGAGGTCGGTCCAGACCGTCTGCGGACAGGCGTAGCCGCACCACAGCCGACCGAACAGGGCCGAGGTCAGGAACAGGGCCAGCGCCGCCATCACCAGCAGGCCGGTGATGAAATAGACCTCCTGCGGCCACAGCTGGATGAAGAAGAAGTAGAACCGCTCGTTGGTGAAATCCACCAGAACGGCCTGCTGGGGCAGACCGGCCGGTCGACGCCAGCGGAGCCAGGGGGTGACGTAGTAGATGGTCAGGGTGGCGACCAGCAGCGCCCACTTGATCATCCGCCAGCGGCCGTGGACCAGCTTGGGATAGATCGGCGTGCGCGGCTTGTAGAGCCCGCCGGCGCCCCGTGCAGCCTTGGCTTGGGTGGCCTTGGCCACGGAGAGCGGCGCCTTGCGTTCAATAACGGTGACCATGGCGGTCTACTCGAACTCCAGGTCCTATTTGCCGCCGGCGTTGGCGTGGATGTAGACGGTCAGCGCCTTGATGGTGTTGGCGTCGAAGCGATGACCCCAGGCCGGCATGACGCCGCCATGGCCGTTCCAGATCTGATCGCGGATCGAGGCGCGGTCAGAGCCATAGAGCCAGTCGGCGTCGGTCAGGTTAGGCGCGCCCAGCTGCGGGTTGCCAAGTCCCTGCGGACCATGGCAGGCGGCGCAGTTGGCCTGGAAGACCGGCGCCGCCCGGGCGACGGCCCCCGCCTCCGCCCTGCGGTGCGACAGGGCCACCACATACTCGGTCAGGTCGCCGATCTGGGCCGGTTGGAGGATCTGGTCGCGCCCGAACGACGGCATCTGCGAGGTGCGGGCCTCCGGATCGGTTGAGCGCACGCCGTGGGTGATGGTCCGCTGGATATCCTCTAGGGAGCCGCCCCAGAGCCAGACATCGTCGCGCAGGTTGGGATAGCCCTTGGCGCCCGTCCCGCCGCCGCCATGGCAGGTGGCGCAGTTGTCCCCGAAGATCGATTGACCCACCGCCAGGGCATACGCCTGAAGATTGGGGTCCTTCTCGATCGTCTCTAGGCTGGCGTTGGCCAGACGGCCGCCTTCGGCGCCGCGCCGCGCCTTCAGCGCCGCCAGGTCCGCGGCCACCTGGGCCCGGTCGGACTTGTGCAGCAGCCCTGGCGCATAGCCGGTGAGGCCAGGCCAGGACGGCATCAGCACCCAGTAGCCGAAGGCGAAGACAATGGAGGCGTAGAACATCCACAGCCACCAGCGCGGCAGCGGCGTATCCAGCTCCTTGATGCCGTCCCACTCGTGGCCGGTGGTCTCCATCCCGGAATGGGCGTCGGTTTCCTTGTCGTGGTCCGCCATGGTCAGGACTCCTCGTCGAGCGCTTGGCGGGCTGCGCGCTGGAATTCGTCTTTTTTCTTGGGCCACATCGCGTAGGCCACGCCGCCCACGAACAGCACGAAGAAGTAGAGGGCCCCGCCCTGCTGGGCGATTGTGGAGACGGTCTCGTAGGTCATGGCCTCACCGTTTGTTCGCGGGGGCGTCGGCCTTGAAGGTGGAGAAATCCACCAGCGTGCCGGTCATCTGCAGATAGGCGATCAGGGCGTCCATCTCGGTGAGATGATCCGGGTCGCCGCCAAAGTTTCGGACATTGACCTTGTCGCCGTAGTGGCTCCGAAGCGCGCGGCCGCTGACGGTCGGATCGGCCTGGGCGCGGAGGTCGTCCTCGGCCGCGGCGATCTCCACGTCGGTGTAGGGCACGCCCACCCGCCGCATCGCCCGCATCTTGTCGGCGATGTCGCGGTAGTCGAGATCCGCCTTGGCCAGGAAGGCGTAGGGCGGCATCACCGACTCCGGAACCACCGAGCGCGGATCGGTCAGGTGGTCACGGTGCCAGGCGTCGGAATACTTGCCGCCGACCCGCGCCAGGTCCGGCCCGGTGCGCTTTGAGCCCCACTGGAAGGGGTGGTCGTACATGCTCTCGGCGGCCAGGCTGTAGTGGCCGTAGCGCTCCACCTCGTCGCGCAGGGGACGGATCATCTGCGAGTGGCACAGGTAGCAGCCCTCGCGGATGTAGATGTCGCGCCCTTCCAGCTCGAGCGGGGTGTAGGGACGCATCCCGTCCACCTTCTCGATGGTGCTTTCCAGGTAGAACAGCGGCGTAATCTCCACCAGGCCGCCGATGGCGACGACGATGATGATGCCGATCAGCAGCAGCATCGAGTTGCGTTCGAGCTTGCCGTGGCGGGCGAAGAAGGGCGATGAGGTCGCGGCCATCGGGTCTACTCCGCCGCCGTCAAGGCCAGGGCCAGGGCCGGCGCGGGGGTCGCGTTGGCCGGAACGACGTCGGAGCTCGGCAGGCGGACCGTGCGCCACAGGTTGTAGATCATGATGAGGGTTCCGCTGAGGTACATCAGCCCGCCCACCAGCCGGACCACGTTCTCCACGTGCTTGGCGGCGACGGTCTCGACGAAGCTGTAGGCGAGGAAGCCCTGGGGCGTGTATTCGCGCCACATCAGGCCCTCCATGATCCCGGAGACCCACATCGCGGTGATGTAGAGAAGGATCCCCGTGGTCGCGATCCAGAAGTGCCACTCCACCAGGGTGTTGGAGTACAGCCGGTCCTTCTTCCACAGCCACGGGACCATGCAGTACATGGCGCCGAAGGTGACGAAGCCGACCCAGCCCAGGGCGCCGCTATGGACGTGGCCGATGGTCCAGTCGGTGTAGTGGCTCAGCGCATTGACCGCCCGGATCGACATCACCGGCCCCTCGAAGGTCGACATGCCGTAGAAGGCCAGGGAGACCACCAGCATCCGGATCACCGGATCGGTGCGCAGTTTGTCCCAGGCCCCCGAGAGGGTCATCAAGCCGTTGATCATCCCGCCCCAGGACGGCATCCACAGCATGACCGAGAAGGTCATGCCCAGGGTCTGGGTCCACTGCGGCAGGGCCGTGTAGTGCAGGTGGTGCGGGCCGGCCCAGATGTAGATGAAGATCAGGGCCCAGAAGTGCACGATGCTCAGCCGGTAGCTGTAGATCGGCCGCTCGGCGCGCTTGGGAATGAAGTAGTACATCATCGCCAGGAAACCGGCGGTGAGGAAGAAGCCGACCGCGTTGTGGCCGTACCACCACTGCACCAGGGCGCTCTGAACGCCGGACCAGACCGAGTAGCTGCGATGGTTGAGGAAACTCACCGGCAGGGCGGCGTTGTTGGTCAGGTGCAGGATGGCGATGGTGACGATGAAGGCCAGGTAGAACCAGTTGGCCACATAGATGTGCGGCTCGGTCCGCTTCCACAGCGTGCCCAGGAAGACCAGCAGATAGGCCACCCAGACGATGGTCAGCCACAGGTCCGCCACCCACTCCGGCTCGGCGTACTCCAGGCTCTGGGTGATGCCGACCAGGTAGCCCAACGCCGCCAGGACGATGAACAGCTGGTATCCCCAGAACACGAACCAGGGGGCGATACCGCCAAACAGCCGCGCCTTGCAGGTGCGCTGCACGACCCAGAACGAGGTCGAGATCAGGGCGTTGCCCCCGAAGGCGAAGATCACCGCCGAGGTGTGCAGGGGCCTCAGCCGCCCGAAGTTCAGGAACCCGAACTGCGGAAAGTAGAACAGCCGCGGGAACGACAGCTGGGCGGCGATGACACAGCCCACCAGCATGCCCACGGCGCCCCAGAACATGGTGGCGACAACGCCGGCCCTGATGACGCCGTCGGAATACTTGTCCGAGGGCGTGCTGAAGCTCCCGCCCGAAATCCCCGCCGTCAGCACGAACGCGGCCGCCGTGAAGGCGGCGATGAAGATGTAGCCCTGGAACTGGAACAGGGGGTCGTGCGACGCCGCGGTCGCCAGGATCGCCACAAGGTCCAGCAGGCCTATCGCGATCAGGTAATAGGCCGCCTCGGGCGCCGTTTCGGCGCGTTTTGGAATTGCAGTGACCATGAATCTCGCCCAGTCCGACTTTGAGCCTTGGTGCCGCGCGGCGGGATCGGACGCCTTGATCGAGATCAATGAGAGGCGAGGCGGGCTGACGCAGACTGCTTCTCAGGTCGCCGGCGTTATCTTGCCGGCCTGAGGAAAAACGACGGCCATGCGTATCGCCCCCCTGCCCGCCCCGACCGCGGAACACGTCGCGGTCGCCGGCCTCGCCGCCGCCGGCTCCGGCGCGGCGTGGTACGTCCTGCTCATGCGCAAGTTCGTGTCGGCGACCGCCTCTGGCCCCGTCTGCGGCCACGAGACCCTGCTGGGGCCGCACTGCCAGTCCTGCTACGCCGCGCTCGGCCTGGCGGGCGTCGGTCTGAGCCTCTTGCTGGCCGCCGAGGCGCGTCGGGCGCCCAAACCGGTCCTTCGCCTGGTGAAATAAGGCTTCAATGCGAACTAGGTCGTAGATCAGGGCCTCGGCGGCGCACGGACGCCGCCTCGTCCTGGCCGGTGGGGGCCTTAGGCGTGTCCTCGGCGCGCGCGCCGGCTGCCGGCTCCGGCGGCGGCGTCGGCAAACGGTCCAGCCCCGACGGCGCGGTTGGCCATCGCGCCGGGCTGACCCGCGCATTCGCTCCGCGGCCTTCACCGCCGCGCCAGCCATGGCCGGTGGTCCTCAATGGGCGTTCGCCGGCGCGAAGTGGCGCCGTGCGACCTCCCCGACCTGGTTCAGCATGCCCTCGATCACGTCCGGCCGGATACCCGGGGTAAGGCCGCCGAAGTGGACGTGATCCAACACGCTCAGTCCACAAACCTCGGCGACATGATCGTCGAAGGCGTGGCGCAACGCCTTTACGGCGCCGGTCTCCTCGACCCATCTGTCCGGCGCGCCGGACGAGGTCAAACTGAGCAGGAGCCGGCCGCGCAGCAACGGCTCCGATCCGCCGGCCGCGGGGCCGTAGCCGAAGCCCATGCCGAACACCCGGTCGACATAGCCCTTCAGGATGGCTGGTGGGGCATTGAACCAGAGCGGATAGACGAAGACGAAGGCGCGCGTGTCGGCCAGCCGCTCGCGCTCGGCTATGACGTCGGCGCGGGGGTGGGCGTCCTCAGCCCAGGGCAGCTCGTCGGCCCGCAGCCGCGGGTCGAAGCCCATCTGGTAGAGATCGCGCACCTCCGCCTCGGCGCCAAAGGACCGCACCGTCTCGGCATAGACACGCGCCACGGCGGCGTTGAAGCTCTGGGGATTGGGATGAGCCAGAATGATAGTGTGTTTCATGGCGCTGCTCCGCGGCTGGAGACTGGCTGTCGGCTAGTGGAACGCCGACCAGATGGAGAATCCCACGATCGTCAGGAGACCCAGGCCAGCCCAGATCAAGGGCATGATCGTTTCCTGGCTTTGGGCGTGGGCCTCATCGCCCGTGGGCGGCAGGTCATCTCCTCGAGGGTTCATGGGCTTGATGTCCAAATGGAACGGATTGTCGATCTGATTGACGCCCGGACTGATGCTCAAAATGGCTTGAGCCTAATATGGGCGCCCGGGGGCCCGGCTGCCATTCGGATCTTCCCCCTAAGGGACTCTACAGAGGCTGCGGGCGACGCCTCGCCCGGGCCGTCGTGGGTCCTGACCGCGAAGCCGTTGTCGTCGTGGCCGCTGTGGAAGATTCGGCTACTATCCGCCCTCTGACTTCATCGACGTCGGCCGCGTCCGCCGTTTGCGGGGATCGCAGGGCCGCGTCACGCTTGATCTGACGCAGGCGCCCGGCGCTCTGATAGCGTAGGCTTCGGCCCGGAGACTTCGATGTTTGCCATGAGCCTCACCCGGCCGGGCGAGCCCCTGCGCCCGGACCGCCGGAGCGACCCCTCGCCCGGCCTCGGCGAGGTTCGGCTGCGGGTCTGCGCTTGCGGGGTTTGCCGGACCGACCTGCACGTGGTCGATGGCGAGCTGGCGCCGCGGCGAAGCCCAATCATCCCTGGCCACGAGATCGTTGGCGTCGTCACAGCCCTTGGCGACGGCGTGGAGGGCGTCTCCCTGGGCGACCGCCTGGGCGCGCCCTGGCTGGGGCGGACCTGCGGGCGGTGCCGCTATTGCCTGTCCGGCGAGGAGAACCTCTGCGACCAGCCGCAGTTCACAGGCTGGACCCGGGACGGCGGCTATGCCGACACGGCGGTGGTCGACGCCCGCTACGCCTTCCCGATCCCGGCGGGCTACGCCGACGCGGAGGCGGCGCCCCTGCTCTGCGCCGGCCTGATCGGCTTCAGGTCCTGGCGCAAGGCCTGCGAGGGCCGCCCCGTGAAGCGGCTGGGCCTCTACGGCTTCGGCGCCGCCGCCCACCTGCTGGCCCAATTAGCCCGGTTCGAGGGCCAGTCGGTCTACGCCTTCACCCGTGACGGCGACGAGGCGGCCCAGGCCCTGGCGCGGTCGATGGGCTGCGTCTGGGCCGGCGGCTCCTCCCAGCCCACGCCGGACGAACTGGACGCCGCGATCATCTTCGCGCCGGTAGGGGCGCTTGTCCCCACAGCCCTGCGCGCGGTCCGCAAGGGTGGGATCGTGGTCTGCGGCGGTATTCACATGAGCGACATTCCGGCCCTGCCCTACGCCCTGCTCTGGGAAGAACGGCGGCTGGTGTCGGTGGCGAACCTGACCCGGCAGGACGCCCTGGACTATCTGCCTCGCGCCGCCGCGGCCGGCGTGCGGCCACAGGTCAAGACCTATCCGCTGACCCAGGCCAATGAAGCCCTGGACGACCTGCGGCGCGGCGCTTTCACCGGCGCCGCGGTGCTCATTCCCTGAGGCCCGCGTAAGCTTGGCCGCTGTTTCCGAGGTCCATCAGTGATCTGCATCACTTCCCAAAACTTACTTGTTGGCCATCTAACAAGTGACTGGTAGCGTCGCTCAAAATCACGCCTCATCCGGATGTCGCCGGTCGAAGGCCGGAACATCGCAGGGAAGCGCCGAACATGACCATTGCCCAAGAGCTGGCCGATACGATTGTCGACCCCAAGGCCTATGCCGACGGCCGACGCATCGACGAGACCTTCACCCAGCTGCGGCGTGAATCGCCCTTGGCCATCGCCGAGCCGAAGGGCTTCGATCCGTTCTGGGTGGTGACGCGGCACGCCGATATCCAGGACATCGAACGGCAGAACCAACTCTTCCACAACGGCGACCGGCCCACGGTAGTCACTACCGTCGAAGCCGATCGCAAGGTGCGGCAGATGACCGGCGGATCGCCTCACCTGGTCCGCTCCCTGGTCCAGATGGACAACCCCGACCACTTCGCCTACCGCCGCCTGACCCAGGCTTGGTTCCTGCCCCAGAACCTGCGCGGCCTGGAGGCGCGCATCCGCCAGATCGCCAAGGGTTTCGTCGACCGCATGGCCGCCCATGGCGAGCACTGCGATTTCGCCCGGGACGTCGCCTTCCTCTATCCGCTGCATGTGATCATGGAGGTGCTCGGCGTGCCGGAGATCGATGAGCCGCGCATGCTGAAGCTGACCCAGGAGCTGTTCGGCGCCGCCGATCCGGAGCTGAACCGCTCCGGCGAAGCCGAGGTCAGCGCCGAACAGGGTGTGCTGGACACCCAGGCGACGGTTGTGGATTTCATGACCTATTTCAACGCCATGACCGAGGATCGCCGGCGCAATCCGCGCCAGGACCTGGCCAGCACCATCGCCAACGGCCAGATCGACGGCAAACCGCTCGGCCACTTCGAGGCGATGAGCTACTACATCATCGCCGCCACGGCGGGGCACGACACCACCTCCTCGACCACGGCCGGCGGGCTGTGGGCGCTGGCGGAGAACCAGGACCAATTCCGCAAGCTCAAGGACAATCCGTCACTGATCCCGGGCCACGTCGAGGAATCGATCCGCTGGGTGACGCCGGTGAAGCACTTCATGCGCTCGACCACCGCCGACGCGGAGCTGGGCGGGCAGGCGATCCCCAAGGGCGACTGGCTGATGCTCTGCTATCCGTCGGGCAACCGGGATGAGGCGGTGTTCAACGATCCCTTCCGCTATGACATCGAGCGCACGCCCAACAAGCACGTGGCTTTCGGCTATGGCGCCCATGTCTGCCTGGGCCAGCACCTCGCCCGCATGGAGATGCGCATCCTGTGGGAGGAGCTGCTGCCGCGGCTGGAGCGCGTCGAACTCGACGGCGAACCGACCCGGATGCAGGCCAGCTTCGTGTGCGGCCCCAAGTCCGTGCCCATCCGCTTCAAGATGCATTGAGGCCGAGGGCGTCAACGCCTAGACCGACCTGAAATAGCCAGAAAGGGCACGAGACAGCCATGCAAGCGACCGCCGCGGTCGCCCGGACGCCGGGCGGAGACTTCACCCTTGAGACGGTGGAACTGGACGACCCGCGCGCCGACGAAATCCTGGTGCGGATCGCCGCCGTCGGGGTCTGCCACACCGATCTGGTGGCCCGCGACGGCGGCATGCCGTTCAGCCTGCCCGCGGTGCTCGGCCACGAAGGCAGCGGCGTGGTGGAGAAGGTCGGCGCCGCGGTCCGCAAGGTCGCGCCTGGCGACCGGGTAGCCATCACCTTTCGCTCCTGCGGCCAGTGCGATCGCTGCAGGAGCGGCGATCCGGCCTACTGCTATTCCATGCCGGCGCTGAACTACATCGGCATGCGGCCCGACGGATCGAAGGCGATCACAGCGGGTGACGACGCCGTCTCCTCCAACTTCTTTGGCCAGTCCTCCTTCGCGACCTACGCCCTGGCCTATGAGCGCAACGTGCTCAAGCTGCCGGATGACATCCCCTTTGCCGTCGCCGCGCCCCTGGGCTGCGGCGTGCAGACCGGCGCCGGCGGGGTGATGCTGGCGCTGAAGGCCAGGGCCGGCTCGTCGCTGCTGGTCCTGGGCGGCGGGGCGGTGGGCCTGTCCGCGGTGATGGGCGCGGCGATCCAGGGCTGCGGGACCATCATCGTGCTCGAGCCGCACGCGGCGCGGCGCGACCTGGCGATCGAACTGGGCGCCACCCACGTCATCGACCCCACGGCCAGCGGCGATCTGGCCGCGGCGGTCCGCGCCATCGCCCCGCAGGGCGTGGACTACGCGTTCGACACCACCGGGCGGCCGGAGATCCTGACCGCCACCATGGCCTGCCTGGCGCCCAAGGGCGTCTTCGGCATCGTTGGCATTCCCCCCGCTGGAACCCCCATGCCCGGGGACCTGACGACCGTGCTGACCTTCGGCCAGACGGTGCGCGGCATCATCGAGGGCGACAGCGACCCCGACCAATTCCTCCCCCCGCTGATCGCCCACTGGCGCGCGGGCCGCCTGCCGCTGGAGAAGCTGATCCGGACCTACCCCCTTACCGAGATCAACGCCGCGATCTCCGCCCAGCACCATGGCGACTGCGTGAAGGTGGTGTTGACCTTGGAGTAGGACGGGGCGTCAGTCTGAACCTCTCGGGCTCTGCCGCCGGCCCCGCGTCCCCTGCCCACCCCCGCGCCCAGATCGTCGAGCTCACCCCGGTTGCTGGGAATCGATCCGCGCCGCTTGCCCTCACCCTGGGGCGGGGTGCTAACGCCTGCCGGCCCCACACCTTGGGCCGCCGCGTGGGCCGGAGAGAGCGCCCGTCGAGGCGCATTCCAAAGCAGGATCTTGAGCAGAGCATGACAGCCCAATCACCGACAGCCGTTCAGATCGCTGCGAAGGTCGAAGCCTTTGTCCGCGAGGTTGTGGTTCCCTACGAAGCAGACCCGCGGTGCGGCGCGCACGGCCCCTCAGACGATCTCGTCGCGGAAATGAGATCCAAGGCCCGGGCGGCCGGGGTCATCACGCCGCACATCCTGCCGGATGGCTCCCATCTCAGCCAACGCGACACGGCCACGGTGCTGAAGGCTTCGGGCCTCTCGCCGCTGGGTCCGGTCGCGGTCAATACGGCCGCCCCCGATGAGGGCAACATGTACCTGATCGGCAAGGTCGGGTCGGAGGACCTGAAGCGACGTTTTCTTGAGCCGCTCGTTTCCGGCGAAGCGCGGTCGGCCTTCTTCATGACCGAGCCGGCCCTGGAAGGGGGCGCCGGATCCGATCCCTCCATGATGCGCACCACCGCCCACCTGGACGGCAACCACTGGGTGATCAACGGCAGAAAGGCCTTCATCACCGGCGCGGCCGGCGCCAAGGTCGGCATCGTCATGGCCCAATCTAGCCAAGGCGCCTGCCTCTTCCTGTGTGACCTGCCGCACCCTGCCATCCGGATCGAGCGGATCTTGGACACCATCGACAATTCCATGCCCGGCGGCCATGCCATCGTCGCCATTGAGGATTTGCGGCTTCCGGCCGACCAGATGCTCGGCCAAGCTGGCGATGGGTTCAAGTACGCGCAGATCCGCCTCGCGCCGGCCCGCCTGTCGCACTGTATGCGCTGGCATGGCGCGGCGACCCGCGCCCAGGAGATCGCCACGGACTATGCCTGCCACCGCCAGGCGTTCGGCAAACTCTTGATCGATCATGAGGGCGTGGGCTTCCAGTTGGCCGACAACCTGATCGACCTTCGCCAGGCGTCGCTGATGATCGACTGGTGCGCCGACGTCCTGGATACGGGGCAGTTGGGAACCGTCGAAAGCTCGATGACCAAGGTCGCGGTGTCCGAGGCGCTGTTCCGCGTCGCCGACCGCTGCGTCCAGGTGATGGGCGGAACCGGCGTCAGCGGCGACACGATCGTCGAACAGGTTTTCCGCGAAACGCGGGCCTTCAGAATCTATGATGGCCCCACCGAGGTCCACAAGTGGAGCCTCGCCAAGAAGATAAAGCGCGACGCCCTGGGGCCGCACGCTGGCCAGGCGGCGCCATAAGGGCGAGCGCAAGCCTGGATGTGAGCCCGATTCAGCGATCAGATGGTTCCATCCGGCCCCATCGCGGCCAACGAAGCGGTCATCCGCCCCTGGCGAGCCGCTTTGCAGACGCCGGTGTTGGCCAAGTCTCGCCAAGCGAGGTATGTCAGGACCAAAAGGACCCAACCGTGACGCTCGCCAAGGCAAAGCCCTTCAAGACCCAGCGCAAGCCGCGGGGCGCCGGTCACCTGCGCCGGGGAGAGATTCTCATCGCCGCGGAGAGTATCTTTCTTCGCGAGGGCTATCAGGGAACCACAATCCGGAAGATCGCCGAGGAGGTCGGGGTTTCGTCGGCCGCGCTCTACATCCACTTCACCGACCGGGCCGCGATCCTGCTTGCTATCTGTGAGAACGCGCTCAGCGTCCAGTTGGCCAGCAACAACGAAATCGCCATCCGCCCCCTCGATTCGGCGTCCAAGGTCCGCCTGATGCTCGAAGCCTATATGCGCTTTGGCTTGGAGAACCCCAACGCTTACCGCCTCGTCTACATGTCGCGTCCGGTGGAGGGGCTCGGGGCGACGTCTCCGCAACTGCGGAGCATTGCGGCCCTTTGCTACGAGTGCTTTCGCAGCGAAGTGGCGAACATGGAAGCGGACGGTCTGCTGCCTGTCGGCAAGGCGGACCTGGCGGCCCACATTCTCTGGAGCGCGTGCCATGGCCTGGTCGCCCTACGCATCTGCCAGATCGGTCTGGCCTGGGAAGACACCACCGTCCTAATGGACGCCATGCTCGACAGCGTCTTCAACGGCCTCGTCGCCCATGTCGGCGCCTGGTCGCCCGGCGCCGCGTCCCGTCCCCTGTGAGAGTCTAGAGCGAAGTCAGCTCGGGTTGGTGCGGTAGCCTTGCGCCCCCTCCACCCCCGAGCCTCACGGCTCGGTGGTCCCCCTCCCCCGTTTCACGGGTGAGGAGAAGAACGCGCAGACCTTCCTCCTCCCATGCGGGCCCTTCAGGGCGACGCGGGGGTAGAGACGGCGGAGCCGTCGAGGGCGCTCAGCGCGTCAGCGCTGAGTGACGGAGGGCGCGGGGCTGGCGCACGACCGATTCAAGCAGACGTGCTTGAGCTCACCTCCGGGCCGGGTTGAGACGCTCGGCGTGCCAGCGCAGGTGGTCTTCCATCAGCGTCGAGATGAAGAAATAGGAGTGGTCGTAGCCGGGGTGGCGACGCAGGTTCAGCCGAATGCCGGCTCGCGCGCAGGCAGTCTCGAGCAGTTCGGGCTTGAGCTCTCGCTGGTAGAATGGGTCCGCCAGCCCAACGTCGACGAGCAGCTCATCGACCCGTTTGCCGTCCTCGATCAGCGCCACCGCATCATGATCGCGCCAGCGAACCCGATTGGGGCCTAGATAGGCGCCGAACGCCTTTTGGCCCCATGGGACCTGGCTGGGGGCGACGATCGGCGAGAAGGCCGAGATGGATCGGTATGCCTCGGGAAAGGTCAGGCCGATGGTCAAGGCGCCGTGGCCACCCATCGAATGGCCGAAAATCCCCTGACGCGCGCGGTCGATGTCGAAGTGACGCTGCAGCAGGGCGGGCAGCTCGCGGGTGACGTAGCTCCACATCCGATAGTGTTGCTTGAACGGCGGCTCGTGGGCGTCGACGTAAAAACCGGCGCCTTGACCCAGATCGTAGACGTCGTCGTCGGGTACGGTCTGCCCCCTAGGACTGGTGTCGGGACAGACGACAATCAGGCCCAGTTCCGCGGCGACGCGGCGATACTCGCCTTTTTCCATGACATTGGCGTGGGTGCAGGTCAGGCCCGACAGGTAGGTCACCGCCGGCGCCGGCCCGGCTTGCGGCGGTGTGAACACGGCGAAGGTCATGGGCCCGCCCACCGTTTGGGATTGGTGGCGGAACACTGACTGGGTTCCGCCAAAGGCGGCGTGTTGCTCGATCAGCTCAAGCTCCAGATTGGCGCTCACGGCTCCCGCCCTCAGAACATGATCACGCCGCGGATGCTTTCGCCCCTGTGCATCAGGTCGAAGGCTTCGTTGATGCGTTCCAGGGGCAGGACGTGGGTGATCATCGGGTCGATCTGGATCTTGCCGTCCATGTACCAGTCGACGATCCGGGGCGTGTCGGTGCGGCCGCGGGCGCCGCCGAACGCCGTGCCCTTCCAGACCCGGCCGGTGACCAGCTGGAACGGGCGGGTGGCGATTTCCTTGCCGGCCTCGGCGACGCCGATGATGATGCTCTGGCCCCAGCCGCGATGGCAGGCCTCGAGCGCCTGACGCATCACGGTGGTGTTGCCGGTGCAGTCGAAGGTGTAGTCGGCGCCGCCGTCGGTCAGGGCCACCAGGTGAGCGACCAGATCGCCCTCGACGGCGATTGGATTGACGAAGTGGGTCATGCCGAACCGGCGGCCCCATGCCTCGCGATCGGGATTGAGATCAACGCCGATGATCTTGTCGGCGCCGACCATCTTCAGGCCCTGCAGGACGTTGAGGCCGATGCCGCCCAGGCCGAACACCACCGCGTTGGCGCCCGGCTCGACCTTGGCGGTGTTGACCACCGCGCCCACGCCGGTCGTCACGCCGCAACCGCAATAGCAGGCCGACTTGAACGGCGCGTCCTTGCGGATCTTGGCCACGGCGATCTCGGGCAGCACGGTGTAGTTCGAGAAGGTCGAGCAGCCCATGTAGTGGTGGATGGTCTGGCCCTTGTAGGAGAAGCGGCTGGTGCCGTCCGGCATCAGGCCCTTTCCCTGCGTGGCGCGGATCGCGGTGCAGAGGTTGGTCTTGCCGCTGAGGCAGCTTTTGCACTGGCGGCATTCAGGTGTGTAGAGCGGGATCACGTGGTCGCCGACCGCCAGGCTGGTGACGCCCGTCCCGACCTCGACCACAACCCCCGCGCCCTCGTGGCCGAGGATCGAGGGGAACAGGCCCTCGCTGTCCAGGCCGTCCAGGGTGTAGGCGTCGGTGTGGCAGACGCCGGTGGCCTTGATCTCGATCAGCACCTCGCCGGCGCGCGGGCCTTCCAGATCGACCTCGACGATCTCCAGCGGCTGCTTGGCGGCGAAGGCGACGGCGGCCCGGGTTTTCATGCTTCAGTCTCCCTTTGCCCTCCTATACCCGTTGCAAATTCGGATTCGATCATGGATTCCTGCAAAACATTATTGCCTTGCAGGGATAATGCTCGGAGCGCCGAAATGAGCGAGTGGGACGGAATCGACGCCTTCGTCGCGGTGGCGCGGACGCTGAATTTTTCCCAGGCATCCAAGCGCTTGGGCCGCTCGACCTCGCAGGTCAGCCGGGAGATCTCACGGCTGGAAGAAAGGCTGGGGGTGCGCCTCTTTCACCGCACGACCCGCCATGTCAGCCTGACCGACCTGGGCGACCGCTTTCTGGGCCGGTGCCGCCGCCTGATCGAAGATCGCAATGAGGCCATGATCGCGATCGCCGCCGAGGCTGGCCAACTTCACGGTCACCTGCGGGTGACCTGCTCGGTGGCCTATGGAGAGCGGTTCGTGGTGCCACTGCTCAACGCCTTCCTGGCCGAGCACCCCAAACTCACACTCGAAATCGAATTGACCGACAATGTTCTCGACCTTGTCGGCGGCGGATTCGACTTCGCCATACGCGCCGGCCAGCTCAAGGATTCTCGGCTCATCGCCAGGCGACTGGCTTCACGCACTCGAATACTCTGCGCCGCGCCCGGCTATCTTCGCATGGCCGGCGCCCCGCGAGAGTTGGCGGATCTGCGAGATCACGCGTGCCTGCGTGGAACATCGGACTCCTGGACGTTTTCGCGCAATGGCCGCGAAGCCGTCTTCAAGCCAAACGGACGCTGGCGCGCCAACAGCGGCGCGGCGGTCCTTGACGCGGCCCTGCGCGGTCTTGGTATCTGCCAATTGCCCGATTTCTACCTCACCGAGGCGCTCGCCAGCGGTCATCTGGTTCGCTTGCTTGAAGCCTATCAGCCCGCCGATGAGGGCGTCTGGGGCGTTTATCCTGATCGCCGTCAGCTTTCGCCCAAGGTGCGGTTGGCGCTTGAACACCTGCAACGCCACCTTGGGCAAGGTCAGCTCGGCCCGGCAGCGCATAGCTCCTCGGGACGCGGCCTGCCGCGAGCGGGTCGCGCGGCGGCGCGCCCGATGCCTGAGGATGAAGGGTTTGGGGTTGCGTCGCCCTGCGAATTGAGTGCGCCATCAGCGGTCCCCTAAGGTCTTGGAGCCGCCCGCGTCGCGCCACAAACGAACACCGCCGACCGCCGATCCCGCGCCCCCTCCACCGTAAAATACGGTGATTTACGGCGCCGACACCGCTGAAGGCCGCCTGGACCGGCGGCTCACCTCATCCGGACCACCGGCTTGACCACTCGGCCGCTCTCGCCGGCCTCGATCGCGGCCAGGATGTCGGCGAAGTCGAACATCTCGATCAGGCGATCGAAGGGCAGGCGGCCAGCGCGGAAATGCCCGATGAGTTCCGGTATGAAGCTCTGGGGGTCAGCGCTTCCCTCGACGATGCCGCGCACCACCCTGCCGGCGCTCATCAGGTGCGTGGCGTCGACGCCAATCGATGCGCCAGGCGCGAAGGCGGCGATCAGGCCGATTTCGCCGCGCGGGTTGAGGGCGGCGATCGCCTGTTCGACGAGCCCGGTGTGGCCGGTGGTGTCGAGCGCGTAGTCGACGCCGCCCAGTCCTACCGCGCTGACGATCTCGGGCACGGTGCGTGCGTCCGCGACAACGGCGTGTGTGGCGCCCAGCTCCAGGGCGAGCTGCGTGCGGGAAACGGATCGGTCGATCGCCAGGATCGTCCGCGCGCCCGCGATCTTCGCGGCCATCACAGCGGAGAGACCCACCGCGCCGGTTCCGATGACCGCGATCGATGCGCCGGGCCGGACGTCCAAGGCGTTGAGCACCGCGCCCGCTCCGGTCTGGATGCCGCAGCCCAGGGGGCCGAGAATCTCGATCGGAAGATCAGCGTCGACCTTCACGACATTCCGCGCCGGCGCGATCGCATGCGTCGCGAACGAGGATTGGCCGAACACGTGGCTGTGGATAGGGCCGCCGGCGTCCCTGAGGGCGGTGGACCCATCGGCTCGCGTGGCCAGGAAGTTGCGGGGAAAGAACTCATGGCAATAGGCCGGCTGGCGCGCATCGCACGACGAACAGTGACCGCAGCTGGCGAAGCTGAGGACGACGGCGTCTCCCGGCGCGACGTGGGTGACGCCCGAGCCCACCGCCAGCACATGCCCCGCGCCCTCGTGCCCCAGCACCACCGGCCGGGGCACGGGCAGGAGCGCGTCGCGCATGACCATGTCGGTATGACACACGCCGGTGGCGGCGATCGCCACCAGCACTTCGCCGTCCCGAGGCTCGTCGACCTCCACCGCCTCGATCGCCATCGGGCGATCGGCGGCGCGAAGCACGGCGGCCCTTGCAGGGCGTCCCATGGGCGCCCTGCCTCAGAAGCGGACGCCGAACCGCGCGTACCACTCGCGCGGGCGGCTGTAGGTGCCGAAGAACACACCGTCGGCGATATTCTCGTTGCCGGTGGTCAGGTAGCGGTCGTCGGTCAGGTTGGTGGCGCCGACGGTGATCGACCAGTGGTCGTCCGGCGCGCGATAGGCGACGCTGGCGTTGACCAGATTGATCGGCGCGCGCCGCAGCAGATAGGTCCGCTGAGCGTCGTTCCAGATGCTGGAAGCATGCGTCCAGTCGGCCAGCAACGTGACCTTGCCGCCATTGCCCAACGCGAACTCATAGCGTGGACTGATGTTGGTCTTCCACTTGGGGGTCTTGGGCAGCGGCGCACCCACCAGGGTGCCGGCCTGGAACGGGTTGGGGCCGCTCACCGCCAGCACGCCGGCCAGGATCGAGGTGTAGTAGGCGTCCGTATAGCCAACCGACGCGGTGACGGTCAGGCCCCTGGCGGGGATCGCCACCGCCTCGACCTCGAAGCCCTTGATCCGCGCGTTGCCGGCGTTGCGCAGGGTCGGCGAGGTGCCCTGCTGGAAGTTCAGCTGGATGCCTTCGTAGTTCGTGGTGAAGGCCGCGGCGTTGAGCTGCAGCCGCCGGTCCAGCCACTGCGACTTGACGCCGATCTCCCACGTCGTCGCCTT
This sequence comes from Caulobacteraceae bacterium, assembly GCA_036384135.1. Classification (GTDB taxonomy): domain Bacteria; phylum Pseudomonadota; class Alphaproteobacteria; order Caulobacterales; family Caulobacteraceae; genus Acaudatibacter. The sequence continues at coordinate 25,559 of DASVMY010000125.1, forward strand.
TTCCGGACCGAAGGCCTGTGCGTCCGGCTGGGGATTGGTGAGCCGGGTCGTCCAGCCGCCGGTCTTGTAGCCTTTCGACCAGCTGACGTAGAGCATCGCGTCATCACTGGGATGCAATTGCGCGCCGAGCTTGGGGGAGAAGTTGTTGAAGGTCTGGCGATTGACCCCCGGCACATAGACCCGCAGCGGATTGCTCGGATCGGGATAGCCGATCGCCTGCTGGCAGGTCACCGGGGCCAGCGGGAAAGGGCCGGCCGGCGTGATGTTGCCGTTCGCGTCGGAACAGCCGAACAGCTTGTAGTCGAAGCCGTTCAGATCCTGCTGCCCACCCTCGAAAGCCTTGCGCTCGTTGGTGTAGCGACCGCCCGCCGTGAAGCCGAGCCATTGCACCGGCCGGTAGTCCAGTTGACCGAAGAAGGCGTAGTTCTCGGTTTCCAGGGCGTTGGGGCCATCGACCTGCAGCAGGCCCTCGGCGAAGGTCACATAGTCATGCAGGCTGCCTTTTTCTTTGAAGTAGTAGCCGCCCAGGACAAAGTTCAGGCGCTTGTCGAACGCCGAGCCGAGGATCTGCACCTCCTGGCTGAACTGCCACTGCTTCATGGCGAAGCTGAGCTGGGCGATGTTGAGGGGCGAGCCGTCGGCGTCCATGCCGCTGCGCCAGTCGAGGTCCCGATAGGCGGTGATGGACTTGACGCTGACCGTCGGGGTGATGTCCACGGCGATGGTGCTCGACAGGCCCCAGTTGGTCAGCTTGGAGAAGCTGTTGCCGGTGGCGTAGCTGGTGTCGATGTTCCCGGTCACGAAGCGGTTGTCGTAGGGCAGCAGGTCATTGTTCGGATTGCCGTCGACATTGACGCTGGCCAGCGCCGGAGCGTGCAGGGAGGTGTCGTACTGGGTCCCCCGCACGCCGCACAGAGCCTGGGCGTTGCGCGCCGCGATCTGCGCCGAGGTGGCGCCGATGCAGAAGTTGTAGAGTCCCGCGAACAGGAACCCGGTGGTCCCGGTCGGATCGAAGGCGGTGCCTGGCAGGTTGGACGCGCCGGCGAAGTTGCCGGGCACGGAGGGCGCGGTGGCGAGCAGCTTGTTCGCCAGGCCGGTGCTGTCCTCATGCGTATAGTCGCCGGCCAGGGTGATGGTGATCCGGTCGGACCGCCACTTGAGCTTGCCGCGCAGGTTCCAGTTGTTGTCGCCCCCTTCCCGCTCCGCCGTATCGAAGCCGGATGAAGGGAAGGCGGTGTAGGCAGTGCTGTTCCCCGCGAGCGGGTCCGGATAGGCGATACGCTTCAGATAGCCGGCGCGGCTTTTCACGCCGAAGGTGACCGAGGCGGCGAGGTTCTCCGTCAGCGGCAGGTCGGCCGAGCCGCGGACCTGCAGGAGGTTATAGCTGCCGGTGGTCACGTCGCCGGTGAAGCGGAACACATTGCCTGGATCGCGGGTGACGATCGAAATGGCGCCGCCGATGGTGTTGCGGCCGAACAGGGTTCCCTGGGGCCCCTTCAGGACCTCGATCCGGTCCACATCGAGCAGGTCCTGGTTCGCACCCACCGTCCGCGCGAGATAGACGCCATCGACGTAGATGCCGACGCCCGGATCGATGTTGAAGGCGAAGTCGTCCGATCCGATGCCGCGGATGTAGGCCGACAGCACGGACGGGGAGCCGGAGAACGGGGTGCCGGCGTCCAGATTGACGTTGGGGACCAGGCCGGAGAGCTGCGCGACGCTACCGACCGCCCGCTCCTGCAACGAGGTGGCCGTGAACGCCGTGACGGCGATCGGCACCTGCTGCACGTTTTCGGCGCGCTTCTGCGCGGTGACGACGACTTCCTGAAGGCTGCTCTGCGGCTCGCCGGACGACGCGGGCTGAGTCTCGGCCTGGGCGCAACCGGCGCTCAGAACGGCGGACAGGACAAGGAAACTCGCGGTGCTCGCCAAATGGCGCATGGTAACCCCCCGGGGAAGTTCGCCGGGTCGATCCCGGCTGTTCTTTCGGGAAGTTTAGGCTCCCCGCCGAATCTGGTCTTGAATGGACGCCCACGCGGAACTTGAACGCTCGCGCGTGGGATCATGCGTTGCGACAGCGCCGCGCGAAGGTGCTTGGAGAGACGCCGAAACGCAGTTTGAAACGGCGCGCGAAGTGGGCCGAGTCGCTGAATCCCAACTCGTAGGCAAGGTCGGCGAGCCCGCCCGTCCGCGTTCCGTCCCGCAGCCGCGTCGCGGCTATAGCGAGCCGGCGATTGAGGATGTAAGCGGTGGGCGTCGTCGCCATCTCGGCGAAGATCGTCTGCACTGTGCGGGGGGCGAGCGACAGTCGCTGGGCGATCAGACCCGTGCGCAGCGCCCCCTCGTCGAGATGGGCCTCGACAAAGTCGGTGACGCGCCGGCGATCATCTGTCGCCTCCGGCCGCGTTTCCACGGGGCCGGTCAGGCAGCGCCGGACAAGCCCTGCGATCATGCCGCCCAGGGCGTCCGTCTCATGCGGATCGACCGGGTCCGGCCAATGCTGGCGAAACACCGACGCCAGGAAGTCGTGGAGCAGGCCCACGGCCGGCGCCCGTCCGTCGATCACCCGCGCGAACCGGCCGTCGACGCTTTCAAGCGCGGCGAGCGGACAGTCGACGACGAACATCTCGTTGCGCTCCGAGATATGGATCTCGTACGGCTCGTCGGCGGCGCAGAGGGTCATGTCACCGGCCACCAGGGTCGCCGCCGCGCCGAGTTGGGCCGTCGTGCTGAACCCTCCGTGCTGCAGATGGATCAGGGCGCGGTTGCTGGCGACCATGGGCTGGGCGTCCTGCCAACGCCGCACGACCGCCTTGGGTGATCTCGCCACCGCGACGCTCACGTCTCCGAGGCGGCAGGCCGACCAGCTGGCTTCGAGCGCCGGGTCGGCGCTGACCGTCATGCCGGGAAAAATGCCGCCGATCAGTTCGTTCCAGTAGTCAAGGCGCCGGCCGCCCGGCTCCGTCGCGGTGGAGAAGGTCCGTAGCATATCTCAGCCCCCGTGATCCCCGATTGGCCGCGCCAAACCCGTCACCACCCGACCCCTCAGATCAGCGCGTAGTAGCGAATGGAATTGCCGTCCGGCCGCCGCTCCCCGACGCCGATGAACACGTGCCGGGTCAACCAGTCGTGCCGCCCCACGGACGTCTCAAAGGTCGGCTGGGCGCGCAGGTAGTATTCAGCGTGAGCGACCGGCTCGCCGCCCTCGAAGGCCCACTTGCGCAGCCGGTCCATCACCCCGGGCTGGCGTCCCCAGAGGAATCCGCGATTCTGCATGTAGATCAGCGCACCGTCGTCCGTCTCCAGCACATAGCGCGCGTCGAAGACGGCCGTGTCGTCGGGCCTGAAGAAGGCATAGTCACCACCGGAGTTGGGTACGGCCCGGCCCTTCAGCCGCGGCCCTTCGAACTCGCCGCCGTCAACATAGACGGCGCTGCGCCAGCCGCCGCTGGGCAGGTCGCGGATCGCCTGGGCCCGCGTGAACCGCAGCGTGCACTCGAACGCGAATTCCAGCCTGGGATCGTCCAGAGTCGAAAAGGCTTCGACCATCTCCCCGCCCATTTCTATTTTTTGTTGGCTTCATGGGATGCCACGAAATAGTATGCAACACAAGCAATACGAATGACATCAGGGAGTGGCGACGTGGCGGGATATGCGCGCAACTGCTGGTACGTGGCTTGCTGGACCGCCGGCTTGGCGGAGGCGGCGCCCCTCGCCATGGCCATCCTTGGAGAACCCATCGTGATCTTCCGATCCGAGGGGCGGGTCGTCGCCCTGGAGGATCGGTGCGTGCATCGCCTGGCGCCCTTGTCGCGCGGCCGATGCGAAGGTCCGAACCTGCGTTGCATGTACCATGGCCTGTTGTTCGACCCGCAAGGTCGGGTGATCGAGATCCCCGGTCAGGATCTGATCCCGGAAAAGGCGCGCGTGAAGTCTTACCCGGTCGCGGACCGGCACGACTGGGTCTGGATATGGATGGGAGATCCCGCCCTCGCCGGCGAGGCCCTCATTCCGCCGGCGGTGGGCCTGTCCGACCCGGACTGGGTGCTCGGCCACGGGACCCTGGACTATGAAGCCGAGGCCCGTCTGATCAACGACAACCTCCTGGATTTCTCGCACCTGACCTATGTGCACGCCAACAGTTTCCAGGCCACCGACGTCTGGGCAAGGTCACGGCCGCGGGTGACGGTGCTGGACCGGGGCATTCGCACCGAGCGGTGGATGACCTCGTCGCCGCGCATGCGGTCGCGGCCGGGCGACGGCCTCTGCGACGCCTGGTCCTCATACGACTTCCTCGTCCCCGGCGTCCTACTGATGACCAGCGGCGTTTACCCGGAGGGAACCGCCGCACGGTGTGGCTTCGGCCCGCCGGATCCTGCTCTGCCAGCTGAAGGCGTGACCTTCACCAGCCAGGCCGTGACGCCCATGGGCGACCGGACCGCGCGTTACTTCTTCTCCTGGGGACCTCGCAAGGACCAAGGGGACGAGGCGCTGAGGGACGTGCTCATGGGTATCGCCGGCCAGGCCTTCGCGGAGGACAAGGCCATGATCGAGGCCCAGCAAAGGGTGATCAAGGCCACCCCAAACCCTCAGGTGATGCCGACCAGCGGCGACCAGGGCGTCATCGCCTTCCAGCGACTGGTCGACAGGATGATCGCCCAGGAGGACGTCGCCGCTGTAAGGCAGAGCGCATGAACCGGGTTCTGCGCGCGCCGGTCAACTATGTGGCGCCAATGGCCCTACGCCCGCGCTACTACGCCAACGACAAGTCCCGCGACGTGGTCGACCTGGACCCGCGCGAAGTGGAGATCACCGACGCCCGCGCCGAACAGCCGAACCTTGGCGTGGAGGGTTTCACCCTGGCCACACACCGCAGCGCCCTGGCCGATTTCCACGACGCCGAAGCCGTCCGCGCCGTCTATGCGCCCGAGATCGAGGCGCTGGTGCGCGGACTTTGCGGCGCGGACGAGGTGCGGGTAACGAGCCCTGGCGTGCTGCGCTTCGGAGAGAAGTCCAGCGACAGCGGGCGGCTGAACAATTCGATGCCGGCGCGGTTCGTCCATGTGGACGTTGATGACGGCACGGCGGCGGCCTTCGCGGACCGTGCGGCGCCACAGGGCCGCGCGATCCGCCGCTTCGCCCATTTCAACGTCTGGCGGGTGTTGACGCCGCCGCCACAGGACGTTCCGCTGGCCCTGTGCGACGCGAGCAGCGTCGAGCCGTCCGACCTGGTGGCGGCCGATGCGGTGATCGACGAGTTGGGGAAACCGGAATGGGCCTTCACCGGCCTCCTGGTGCGTCCCAATCGGCGCCACCGCTGGCGCTGGTTCTCCGACATGAATCCCGGCGAGGCGCTGGTGTTCAAAACCAACGACAGCGATCCGAGCGCGCCACACTGCGTGCCGCATAGCGCCTTCGATAACCCGCTTTGTCCGACCGACACCCATCCGCGGTCCAGCATCGAGCTGCGCGCGATCGCCTACTGGTACGGCTGATGGCCCGGGCGGCGCTCAACTACCTGCGCCCCGGCGGCCCGGTGAACCGCCTACTTCGCCGCCTGAAGGCCAAGCCTGGCCCGCGCCAGGTCCCGCAGAGACCGGGGCCCGCGGCCCGTCAACCGCTCCACGTCGTCGGTGAGCACGTCGAAATGGCCGCCGCGGATCCCGGCCTCAAAGGTCACCATGTCGTCGCTGCACCAGGGATTTCCGCCGACCACCAGATCGTCCACCGGCTCGCGCGGCACACCCATGGCGTCGAACATGGCGTAGAGGCCGTTGTCGTCGGTCGCCACATAGTCCACCGGCCGCCCGCCCGCCTCAGCGACGATTTGAGCGGCTTGGCGATAGGTCAGCAGCTCTGGTCCGGTAACGTTGTAGGTGCGCCCTTCATGCCCCTGCCCGGCCAGAACGGCGACGGCGCAGGCCACGCAGTCGTCCCGCGCCACGAACGCCATCCGGCCGTCACCCGAACTGGAAACCCACTTGCCCGTGGCCAGGGCGTTGGGGGCGATGACGTCGGTGACAGCGTCGGCATATTGGGCGTCGCGCAGGATGGTCCAGGCCGCGCCGCTGGACTTGAGGATGTCCTCGGTGGGGCCATGGTCGCGCACGATGATGGCCGGATTGTCGGCCGAAATGCCGATGAAGCTGGTGTAGGCGATGTGGCCGACGCCGGAGGCCACCGCCGCCTCGATCGCCGCCCGGTGCTGAGCCACCCGCTTACCGACCCGCGTGCCGGAGATCAGCAGCATCCGGTCCGCCCCGGCGAAGGCGTCGGTCAGGCTGGCCGGGTCATCGAAGTCCCCTCGCCGGCAAGAGGCGCCGCGCTCGGCGAATTCGGCGAGCCTGGACGGGTCGCGCGAGATCAGGATCAGGTTCGCCATCCCGACCCGTTCGGCCAGACCCTCGACGGCTGCGCGGCCCAGTTGTCCCGACGCGCCGGTGATCGCGATCTTCATGCCGCCTCCCATTTTTCTCGCACATGGCCCTTGCTAGAAAGATAATAACATATGTTATCGTTGGCCCACAAAATCAATGTGAGGACCAGGACATGGGCGGCTTCCCCCACACACCGGATTTCTCGGGTCTGAACCAGCCCGTCGGCAAAGAGGTTGAATTGATCGGCCTGAAGATCGAGGGCGAGATTCCGCCCGAGATCGACGGCGCGTTCTTCCGCGCCGTGCCCGACCCCGCGTTCCCTCCCCTGTTCGAGGACGACACCGCCCTGTCCGGGGACGGCATGATCAGCCGCCTGCTGTTCCATGATGGCCAGGCGGACTTCGACCTGCGCTACGTCCGCACGGCGCGCCATGAAGCGGAGGTCAAGGCGAGCCGCGCCCTGTTCGGCCGCTATCGCAACCCCTACACCGATCTGCCGCAGGCCGCAGGGGTCGACCGGACGGTGGCCAACACCACCCCCGTCTTCCACGCCGGCCGGCTCTACATGACCAAGGAGGACGGCCACGCCTATGAGGTCGACCCTCACACCCTGGAGACCAGGGGGTCGTGGGACTTCCACGGAGCGCTCAGGTCTGAGACCATGACCGCGCACGTGCGGATCGATCCGCGGACGCAGGAGATGTTCTTCTTCGGCTACGAGGCGGCCGGCCTGTGCTCCACCGACGTGGCCTACTGCATCGCCGACGCCAGCGGCACCCTGACCTCGGAGCAGTGGTTCAAGACGCCCTATTGCTCGATGATGCACGACTTCGCCATCACCGAGCACCATACCATCTTCCCGGTGTTTCCGACCACGTCGAACCTGGATCGGGTCAAGGCCGGCGGCGCCCACTGGATCCATGAACCAGACCTGGAAAGCTGGGTGGGTGTCATGCCCCGCTATGGCAAGGTCGCTGAAATGAAGTGGTTCAAGGGCCCCAAAGGGGTGTCCGTCTATCACATCATGAACGCCTTCGAGGCCGACGGCAAAATCCATCTGGACATGCACCTATCGGACACCAACGCCTTCCCCTTCATCCGCGCCGCCTCGGGGATCGAGCGCCAGCCATGGGAGATTGGCGGTGGCTTGGTCCGCTGGACCATGGACATGGCCGGCGGCGACGACATTGCCCAGACCACGCTCGGCCCGCCCGGCGACATGCCGCGGATCGCCGACGCCGATCAGGGGCGGCCCTACGGGCGAGGCTGGTACCTCAGCATCAATCCGCAGGGCGGGCCGCCGCTGATGGGAGGGCCGGTCGGCTCATGCTTCAACATGCTGTTGCGGATCGAACCGGATTCGGGACGGATCGACGCCCTGGGCTTGCCGCCCGATCATGCGATCAGCGAGGCCGTGCACGTCCCCACCGTGGCCGCGGGTCACGAAGGCTGGCTGATCGCCATCGTGGACAGGATGATCGGCGACAACGCCTACGAGCACGCCGCCTGGATCCTGGATGCCGGGAAACCCGCCGACGGACCGGTCGCCAAGGTGCAGATTCCGGTGCGCTTGCGCCCACAGGTCCATGGCTGGTGGGTCAGTTCCGCGGCCCTTGAGCGCGCCTGATCAGGTCAGGTCCGAGAGCCCGATCCGCGTCCCTTCCAAGGCGGCGCGGTTCGCGGCGCGGCGTAGCTGTTCGATCGCCTGGCGGCCCTCTGGGATCGGCTCGTCCGGCAGAGCCGCGAGGCTGGCCTCATAGATCTCCTGAAAGTCCCGGGCGAATTCGGGATGTGAAAAGATCAGTCCGCGGTTCTCGCGCATGCCCGCCAGGGTCTTTTCGCCGACTTCGAGTGGATCCATGCCGACCTCGAAGGCCGCGCTGAACTGTTCCAGTTCGTCGCGCCTGACCTCGCCCAGGCCGCTCGCGGCGAAGGCGGCCGGGCGGCCCAGCGCCGAACCCCAGGCGTTGGATTGGGTCAGCCCCGGACAGAGCAGCGAAACGCCGATCCCATGCGGCGCCAGATTGTAGCGCAGGGATTCAGTCAGGCCACGAACCGCGTATTTCGAAGCGGTATAGATGCCCGCCTGGGGTCCCGACAGGTAGGCCGCCATCGAGGCGACATTGACCACGTGCCCGCCCTCGCCGTGCCGTTTCAACGCCGGCAGGAACGACACCAGCCCGTTGACCACGCCGCCGAAATTGACCCCCATGATCCAATCGTAGTCGTCGTAGGTCGCCTCGTCCGCCGGGCCGAAGACGCTGACGCCGGCGTTGTTGACCAGGACATGGACCTTTCCGAAAGCCTGCTCGACCGCCTCGGCGGCCGCGGCAAATCCGGCCCGGTCCATGACGTCCAGCTGGACGAACAGGGGCTGTTCCCGCCCGTTTTCGGCAAACCAGCGCTCCGCCTCGGCGCGGAACCGGTCGTTGCGATAGCTCAACGCCAGACGCATGCCCGCATTGGAAAGCGCCCGCGCGATACCGAAGCCGATGCCCGACACGCCGCCGGTAATGAAGGCTGTTTTGCCTTTGAAATCCACTTCGGCCCTCCCATCCCACCGGAACAATGCTACCATTTGTGATCGTCATAAAATACTACGAATGGGGAACGCCAAATGACTGAAACGGAGGAGCTAAGACGCGAGATCAGCCGGCTCTCGCGCCGTGTCGATACGCTGGAAGACATCAATGCGATCCGCAGGCTCCACTTCGCCTACGGCTACTTCATCGACTATTGCCGTTACGATGAGGTCGTGAAGCTGTTCAGCCAGGATGGTGAGGTCCTGTTCCTGTCAGGCGTCTACCGCGGCCATAACAGCATCTCACGACTCTACAACACCTGGTTCAAGACGTTCTTCCTGCAGGGCAAGGAAGGGCCCGCCGACGGTTTCCTGCTGGATCACTTCCAGATGCAGGACATCGTCACCGTCGCAGACGATGGCCAGAGCGCCCAGGGGCGGTTCCGCACCCTGCTGGCCGGCGGCAACCACGAGAGCCGCGCCTACAAGCCCGAGGGGCTACCGGACCAGTTCTATGAAGCCGGCGTCTACGAGAACAGCTACGTGCGCGAAGACGGCGTCTGGAAGATCAAGCGCCTGGATTATGTGGTCGAGTGGCAGGCCGAATACGAGAAGGGCTGGACCCACACCATCTCGCATCTGCAGCCGGCAACCCGCATCTTTCCGGACGATCCGTTGGGGCCGGACGAACTGCTGGCTGAGGCCCGGCCGACGTGGCCGAACCGCAAGGCCATCCACTACCACTATGCCCACCCCGTAACCGGACGCGCCCTGGGCTGACGCTCATGACTCGCGCGCCGGCGTGGCGTTCAAGCCGAAACACAGAGATCAGGACATGGCTTTGCAGCGGCGAGCCTTGATCGGAACGGGCGTGGCCCTGGCGGCCCTGTGGCGAGGCTTCGCCGCGCGCGCCAGCGAGACGTCGACGGGACCATCACCCCAGGAGAACGCACATATGGATCTGGAATCAGAGGTCAGGCGGCTCGCCGCCCAGGTCGCCGAACTCAGCCGCAAAGCCCAGGCCGCCGAAGACTATATCGCCATCAGCAACCTACAGCGCGCCTATGGCTACTATGTCGACAAGGCGCGCTGGGACGACGCCGCGGACCTGTTCGCCAAGGACTGCACCCTCGAGATCAATGGGCGGGGGGTCTATGTCGGCCAGGATCGCGTGCGCCAATACATGATGAAGTTCGGCCCCGCCCGGCACGGAGCCCTGTTCAACCACATGCAGCTCCAGCCGGTGATCCATATCGCTCCCGACGGCCTGACGGCCCAGGCGCGCTGGCGGGCGTCGATCCAGGTGGGCGAGCTTGGCAAGACGGCGCGATGGGGCGAGGGAACCTACGAGAACGCCTACGCCAAAGAGGACGGCGTCTGGAAAATCAAGCGCCTTCACTTCTACCAGACCTACTACATCGACTACTATGCCGGCTGGGACAAAGGCGCCCTGCCCCTGGTGCCCGTGTACCCGGACTTCCCGCCGGACCGGCCGCCGAGCGAAGACTACAAGGTCTTTCCGGACTTCTACCTCCCGCCCTACCACTACCAAAACCCTGTCAGCGGCCGCGGATAGGGCCTCTAGAAGCTCGACAGGATCGCGGCGCTCTTGGAATCCAGCGGCAGTCCAGCGCGCTTCAACGCCAGCTCCCGCGCTCGGGTCTTGGTCTGCTGGTCGATCAGCCAGGCATGGATGGCGTCGACGTCGGAGGCGGTGAGCAGGTCGTCCCAGCGCGGCATGCCGGCGGGCAGCAGCAGGCCGCCGCGCACGATCTGCTGGAACTGCGCGTGCGTCCCGGCGTCCAGGCGGCGCAGATCGGGCGAATGGCTGCGGGGCTGGTTGGAGTGGCAGATTCCGCAATTGCCGTAGAAGAGCTCGCGCCCGTGGGCGATCATCGCCGCGTCCGTACCGGCCAGTTGCGGCGGTGGGGGCGGCGCGACCTCCAGCGGCGGCAGGGGATCGGGCAGCTTCACCGGCCCGCCGTCGAGGCGGAACACCAGAATCCGGTTCAGCGGGCCGTACTTCGCCGTTGCGCTATAGGGCGGCACGTAGGGCCAGCCGCCGCCGCCCCAGCCAGCCATCACCGCCACATACTGCACCCCGCCCACCCGGTAGGTCATCGGCGCAGCCATGATCGCCACCCCTGTGTCGATGGATTTCAGCAGGGCGACCGTCCGCGCGTCATAGGCGTTGAGTCGCCCGTCCAGGCGCCCCTGGAAGACCAGGCCGCCGGCGGTGGCCATGGCGCCGCCCCGGTCCTGCCAACCGCTCATCGGCGCGGCCCAGACGGTCTTGCCGGTGTGCGGATCTATGGCGCGCAGTTCGGAGGTGTATGGCTTGGCGCGGATCCGCTGCATTTCTGGCAGGGCCTCCACCGCAGCACGCAGGGGCGGCGGCAGGCTTGGCAGGGTATCGACGATGTCCGGGCCGAAGATCAGCGCCGTGCCGTTGTTGAGGGCCCTGGCGCGATAGGGCTTTGGCCCTGGCGGGATGAAGATCAGGTTCCCCATGTCAAGGATCGAGGCGTAGAGCAGGCCGGTCTGGGGATCGAAGGCCGGTGGTTGCCAATTGCGGGCGCCGGGCGTGCTGGGAAAGACGATCTTGGGACCGGAGAAATAGTCGGATCGCTCGGGCGTCAGCTTCGCGCGGCCTGTCGCCAGGTCGAAGCCGCTGGCCCAGTTGGTCGGCACCAGGGCCGGGGCGTCGATGAGCTTGCCGGTGCGCCTGTCGATGACGAACAGGAAGCCGTTCTTGGGCGCGTGCAGCAGCACGGGGGTCCGCTGGCCCTTGATGACCAGGTCGGTCAGCACCATCGGCTGGGTCTCGTCATAGTCCCAGCTGTCGCCCGGGGTCTCCTGGAAGTACCACTTCATCCGCCCCGACTTGGGGTCGATGGCGACGATGGATGAGGTGTAGAGGTTGTCGCCGCCGGCGGGCGAGCGGGCGCGTTTGTGTTCCGGCTCGGCGTTGCCGACGCCGATATAGACGGTGCCGAACCGCGGGTCGTAGGTGATCGCATCCCAGGGCGCGCCGCCGCCGCCGACGTCCCAGCGGCTGTTCCGGTCCCAGGTCTTCACGGCCGCCTCAAGCTCCGGCGAGGCCTGCGGTCCCAGCTTCGGGTCGCTGGGCGCCATGAAGAAGCGCCAGCGCTGGCGGCCACTGTTCACGTCATAGGCGGTGACGTAGCCACGCGCGTCGGCGTCGGCGCCGCCGTTGCCGATGATCACCACATCGCCGGCGACCTCCGGCGCGCCGGTGGAGGAGTAGCCGCGGCGGTGATCCACCACGGTGTCGGCCGACCATGCGACGGCCCCAGTCTTGGCGTCGAGGGCATAGAGTTTGCCGTCCAGGGCGGCGACGAACACTCGGCCGTTGGCTACGGCGACGCCGCGGTTGACCTGGTCGCAGCAAGCGGCCCGATTGACCTGCATGTCCACTGTCGGCTCGAAAGCCCAGATGGCCTTGCCGGTGGCGGCGTCGAAGGCGTAGGCGCGGCCCAGGACGCCGCTGGTGTACATTACCCCGTCGATCACCACCGGCGTCGCCTCCAGGCCCCGGTTGGTGCCCAGGTCCTTCGACCAGGCCAGGCCCAGCCGCCCGACCGTGGCGGCGTTGATGTCGGTGAGGCGGGAATAGCGGCTGTGGGCGGTATCGCCGCTGGGCGCGGACCAGTTGTCGCCGGCCCCGGGGACGGCGCTGCGCGAGCCGCAGCCGGCCAGGGCGAGAGCGATGAGCGTGCAGGCCGTAGCGAACGAGCGCATCGTCATTCCTTCCAGCCGTCCCATGGGCTTGGCATATTGTAGGGCACGGTGATGAAGTTGGCTTCGATCTGGCGGATCATGCCGGCCTCGATCTTGAATAGCTCCAGCATGTAGAAGCTGTGCGGTCGCCGGACCGGGGCGGTGACCATGCGCCCGTCGGTGAGCTTGTATTCCCCCAGTCGGCCGGAGTGGTCGATGAAGGCGGCCGAGAGCACCAGTCCGCGGTCCTCGTCGACAAGGGGGAAGCGCCTGGCCCTCAGGCGATCGTCATAGCGGTAGTTGCCCATCTTGAACTGGGCCTCGCAGCCCAGGGCCGACACCGGCACGATCTTGGCGAACTCTGGATTGTTGGTGGTCTGGACGCCGTTCTCCACGCGGTTGCAGTCCGGATGGAAGTGGGTGAACAGGCGTCCGTCGTTGAGCTGCAGGGTATCGAAATAGCCGTCCGCCAGGCTCAGCATGCGCTCGCGCGGGGTCCGATCGGCGTCGGCTACGGCGTCGTTCAGCACTGGCTTGTCCCAGAAGCGCTGGTTCTCGAACTTGATGCCGCTGTCCGACTGGCGAACCACCAGGGTTTCCACCTCCGAGATACGCTGGTCCGGCTCCACCTTCAGCCGAAGGGTAAAGGCGGAGGTTTCCAGCGCCTCCCCAACCAGGCCGAAGTACCCGACCTGCCCGCTGGCCGGATCAGCGAAGCGCAGGCGATAGTCTCCCATCCCGGCGATCGTGCCCCACAAACCGTCGCCGATCATCAGAGCGACATTATTCTCGGTATTGCGGACGATGTCGGCCCAAGCCACGCGGCCGGGGTCACGGGCCGCCAGGGCGGCCAGGTAGGCGTCGAGGGCGGCATAGAGGGTTTCGCGGCTATGCCGGGCCGGCGCCGCGTTTACGATCGGATCCAAAGGCTGCTTCCTCACCGCACCCGCGTTCGACCGGGTTCATCAAACTCTGGACTACGCTAACAATTGTGACAATAGAATTCGTTTCAGACACCCGCCGTGGCCTCGGCCAGCCAGGCGTCGATGTCGTCGTCCAGCTCCATGTAGCGGCCGGACAGGGGGTCGTAGCGGCCGCTCGCCAGGTCAAGGACCCGCTGGGCGCAGCGGCGCAGGTCAGCCTCCCCGTCTTCGCGCGCCATCCTCTGCTCGAGAACGTCGATGAACACCGGCATGTATTGGCGCGCCTGCGGCGAGCGATAGGTCTCCATCGCCAACTCCGTGACCACGAATCCCGGATCGATGGCGAAGAGTTTGACACCAGTCTCGGCGGCCTCGGCGGCCGTGACGGCGACCAGCTTGCTCTGCGCCGCCTTGCCCACGCTGTAGGCTCCGATGCCCGGAAGGATCATGCGGCTGGCCACCGCCGAGACCAGGATGCAGCGGCCACGCCCGGCCGCCACCATGTCCGGCATCACCTGGCGCAGCAGCAGATAGGGCGCGTGGATGTGAATGCTCTGCGCCCGCCACCAGTCGTCGGGGTCCGTCACCCACAGGGGGCCAAAGGGTCCGGGTACGCCAGCATTGCTGACGACCAGGCTGACCGGTCCAAGCCCGGCGCGCACCTGCGCGGTTGCCCTGGCGATGTCGTCCGGCTGGGTGAGGTCCGCGGGCGTGACCAGGGCGTGGCCGCCGGCCGCAGCGATGGCGGCGGCCACCGCCTGAAGTTCTGAGCCGCTTCGCGAGACCAGGCCGACAGCGGCCCCTTCCGCGGCCAGGCGCAGGGCTATGGCCCGGCCGAAGCCGCGGCCGGCCCCGGTGACCAGGGCGACCTCGCCCTGAAGTGACATGGTGGTCATCGCGCCGCGTTCGCCTTCCAGAGGGTCAGAACATGCCGTTGGGATTCGGCGCCGCCTCGGGCGCCGGCTGCATGACGTCCCAGTGCTCGGCGATGCGGCCGTCCTGGACGCGGAAGATGTCGACCACCGCGAGGCCAGGATCGCCGGGTTCGAGGACGACCTGCAGGTGGATGATCACGAAATCGCCGTCGGCGAACACACGCCTGATGTGGTGCCGGGCGTTCGGCGAGGTCTCGCGCGCCCAGTTGAGGAACGCCTTGAGCCCCGCCGCCCCGTCCTCGGCCAGGGGACTGTGCTGGATGTAGTCCGGAGCGAAGAACTCATCGACCCGCGAAGCGTCAAAAGGTTGCAACACCTCGGCGTAGGCGGCCATCACCAGCGCCCGGTTCGCCGTTTCCAGGCCGCCGCCGCTCACGGCCGGGGCGTCCCGTCCAGGAGGATGGTCTTGGTTTCCAGATAGGACATCAGCCCCTCCACCCCGCCCTCGCGGCCAAGCCCGGACTGTTTGAAGCCGCCGAACGGCAGGGAGAAGTCGGCGCGCATGCCATTCTGGCCCACCCCGCCGCTGCGTATCCGCCGGGCGATGCGATAGGCCGCGTCGGCGTCGTGGGTCAGCACCGAACCGTTGAGGCCGTAGCCGGAGTCGTTGGCGATGCGGATCGCGTCCTCCTCATCCTCGCACGGGATCAGGCTCAGCACCGGGCCGAAGATTTCCTCCTGCGCGATGGCAGCGCCGCTGGCGACGTTGGCGAACAGGGTGGGTTCAACGAAGTAGCCTTGGTTGAACTGTGCGGGACGCGCGCCACCGGTGACCAGGTCCGCGCCGTCGGCCTTGCCCTGGGCGATATAGCGCTCCACCCGTTCGCGCTGCCGCTCCATGGCCAGCGGGCCCAGCATAGTGTCCGGCGCGTCGCTGTGGCCGATCCGCACGGCCTTCATCTCCCGGGCGATGGCGTCGGCGAGCTCGTCGTGACGGCCGCGCGGAACGATGGCGCGGCTGAGCATGGCGCAGACCTGGCCGCTCATGATCGAGATCGTCGAGGTCAGCAGCTTCGCCGCCTCGTCGGTGGCGAAGTCATCGCGCACGATGGCCGCCGACTTGCCGCCCAGCTCCAGGGTGCAGCGCGCGATGCGGGCGCCGCAGACGCTGGCGATCCGTTTTCCGGCGATCGTGGAACCGGTGAAACTGACCTTGTCGACACCGGGGTTGCAGACCAGATGGTCCGACGCTTCGCGCTGGCCGCAGACCAGGTTGAGCACCCCCGGCGGCAGGCCGATCTCCTCGGCCGCCTCGGCAATGATATAGGCTTCCAGCGGCGTTTCCGGCGCGGGTTTCATGATCACCGTGCAGCCCGCCACCAGGGCCGAGGCCACCTTGCTGACCATGATCATATAGGGGCCGTTCCATGGGGCGATGGCCGCCACCACCCCGACCGGTTCGCGCGCCACGATCGCGGTATGAGCCGCGTCCGAGGGTACGACCTTCTCGAAATCGAAGCGCTCCGCCAAGGCGGCGATAGACTCGACCACGCCCGTGCCGCCAGCGATCATGAACGGCGCGGCGGTCGCCAGCCCGCCCACCTGGGCCGTCCACGCCCGGGCCAGTTCGGGCTCGCGGCGCCTCAGCGCCTGCGCCAGGGCGCGCACGGCACGGATGCGCTCCTTGGGCGGTGTCGAAGGCCAGGGGCCGGAGTCAAAGGCCGCGCGGGCCGCGGCGACCGCACGGTCCATGTCTTCCGCATGGGCTTCGGCGACGCTGGCGACGGGAAGTTCGGTATTGGGGCACACGACGACGATCGCGCCCGGCCGCGACGGGGCCACCCAGGCGCCACCGATGAAGAGGCGGTCCGGATGTCGAATCTCAATGCCTGGCGGCGCGCGGTATCCCATCCTGACGACTCCCCGTGCAGCTTCGGCCGGTATGGCCGCCTCGGAGGCGTCCGGCTCAACGCTAACAATTGTTCACTTTTGGCGAGTGCGTCAATCCCACGAATTGTTACGGTTCGTCGACGGCTTGACGACGAATTCCCAGGCTTCGACCTGGGCGATCAGGCGATTGAAAATATGAGCGAGGTGCTGGCGCTCCTCACGCTCAAGGCTTGCGAACAGCCGGCGCGCCACCAGCCGGACATCGGGAAGCAGGGCGCGATAGGCCTGCCAGCCCGCCGGGCTGAGCTGAACAGGGCGGCGCCGGCGATTGCCTTTATTCGACGCCTGCTCGGTCCAGCCGCGCTCGCTGAGCACCGCCAGCGCCCGGCTGACGTTCATCGGCGGAATGGACATGATCATCGATATGTCCTGCCCGGCGAGCGGCCCCTCCCCCGCCAGACACATCAGCACCCGTAGCTCGTTGGTCGACAGCTCATGCGGGTCGGCCACGGCTTCCTTCATCGGCCGCCCGATGATGCTGGCCAATTTCAGGAGTTCGATCAGCAGCGCGACGTTCTGGCCGGCGGCGCGCGGGCTCGCCTCGTCGTTTCGATTAGTCAAGAGGTCCTCATCTCCGCCTAGTCTCCGCTCGCCCGCCAAGTGGGCGACACCTCGGCGGCCGCGCCAGTTAGGAGCGCGGCCGGCGCGGAGACATTCATACCACCTGATACCTTGTGCGGCCCGGAAGTCACACCTCCCCACAATCAGAGTTGAAGGGCGTGACAAGCGCAGTCCAGCTTGATTTCCGTCAAATGGTATGTGTTACTCACGAAATTCCCGGGATCGCCTCGTGGCTCACCGCCCGTCCGCGGCCCCGGAGAAAAAATAGAGACGCCGGCCAAAGACCGGCACATTGGGAGGAGGAACACATGTCGAGAGTATTGCGCTCTGCGTTTGTGCTTGGGTGCTCGTACGCCGCGATGAGCTCGGCTGCCTTCGCCGAGACGGCGGCTTCGAACGAGCCGGCGGCGACGATCGGAGAGGTCGTCGTCACGGCCCAATTCCACGAGCAGAACCTCCAAAGCACGCCGCTTTCGATCACCGCCATGAACTCGACCGCGCTCGAAGCGCGGGGGTTGACGAACGTGGCCGCCATCGCCAACGGCGCGCCCAACGTCACCCTGAAGCCCCTGGGCGCGTCGTTCGGCCCCTCTCTGGGCGCCTCGATCCGCGGCATCGGCCAGTTCGACTTCAACCCGGCCCTGGAGCCTGGCGTCGGCATCTATGTCGATGACGTCTACTATCCGACCCTGACCGGCTCGGACCTCGATCTGCTCGATCTTGATCGGGTGGAGATTCTGCGGGGGCCTCAGGGCACCCTGACCGGCCGGAACTCCATCGGCGGCGCCATCAAGCTGGTGTCCAAGCTGCCGGACCGAAGCAACAGCGGCTTCATCGAAGCCACCTATGGCACCGACCACCGCGAGGAGCTCCGCGGCGCCGCCAACTTCGCGATCTCGGATCAGCTCTCGGTTCGCATCTCCGGCACCGCAAAACGGCAGGACGGCTACGTCAACCGCATCGACTACGGCTGCGCCTTCCCCAGTAGCGGCATCCCGGCGGTGCAGACCTCAGGTCGGTGCCTCGTCGCCAAGGACGGCGGCGTGAACTACAGCGGCCTGCGCGCATCGATCCGCTATCGTCCCAACGACAGGATCGATCTGGTCATCACCGGTGACTACACCCACAGCGACACCACGCCGCCGGCCGAGGTGCTGACCTACGCCAGCCTGAACAACGCCAATACGAACCCGACTTCGGGCGTTCCTTACGATAGTCGCTTCATTTGCGGACAATACTGCAACTACGCGGCAAACGCGCAACCAGACGGCGCCTGGGCGGGGCCGGTCGCGGCGGGCTACCCCCTGAACGCCACCAAGGGCAGCGATCATGATGTCTTTGACGGCAAGGGGATCTCGGCCAGCCTCAAGGTCGATCTCAGCGACAGCCTGAACCTGCAGTCGATCACCGCCCATCGCCAATACACCAGCACGTTCAACACCGACGACGACCTGTCGCCCGCCAATATCGGCTACGGCCAGAACGCGCTGAATCACACCTTCACCAGTGAAGAACTTCGCCTCAATGGCAAGGTGGGCGGTCGGATTAAGTTCACGGTCGGCGGCTTCTATTCCGACCAGAAGACCACCTACTTCACCTATCAGGACATCCGCTACGCGCCGATCCCGTTGCAGTTCGTCGGCAACGATCCGGTCCCGGCCACCAGCAAGGCGCTGTTCGGCACCGTGTTCTGGAGCCCGACTGAGGCTCTGAACGTCACCGCCGGCCTGCGCTACACCCAGGAGGCCAAGGACTACACCTTCGTACGCACCAACGCGGACGGTACGTTCAACCCGTTCCTTGGCTCTCTGACCGGCCAGACCGGGCACTACAGCGGCAGCCACACCGACTACCGGGTCAGCGTCGACTACCGCTGGAACTCCAGCCTGATGACCTATTTCACGGTCTCCACCGGGTTCAAGGGCGGCGGCATCAGCCCCCGCCCCTTCAACGTCGCCCAGGTGCTTCCGTTCGGGATCGAGAGCCTGACGGCCTACGAGATCGGCGCCAAGACCGACCTGTTCGACAAGCGCGTCCGGTTCAACGCCTCCGGCTTCTATAATAAGTACAAGGACATCCAACTCACCCTGCTGTCCTGCCCGCAGTATGGCGGACCCGGCCCCTGCGCCGTGCTGACCAACGCCGGCGACGCGGACGTCAAGGGGGTGGAATTCGAGGCCAACGCCATCATTACCGATGGCTGGACCGTGGACGCGGCCGCCAGCTATCTCGACTTCCAGTTCACGCGCGTCGCCGCCGCGACGGGCTTGAACCTCGGCGACACACTGCCCTTCGCCCCGAAATGGAAGTGGAACATCGGCACCCAGTACGTCTTCAATCTCGGCAAGGCCGGCACCTTGACGCCCCGCGTCGACGTCTCCTTCCAGGACTCGGTCTACACCAACGCGGCCAACGGTCCGTTGAACTATATCCCGTCCTACACCACGGCGAATGCCCACATCACCTGGAACGATCCGGACATCGGCGTACAGGCGACACTGGAGGTCACCAACCTCAGCAACAAGTATTACTACCTGACCAAGTTCGACCTGACCGGCGCGGGCGCCGGCCTGGTCAAGGCCCAGCCTGGCCGTCCGCGTGAAGTCGCCTTCACGGTCAAGAAGACGTTCTGAACTTTTTCTCTTGAAAAACGACTTGAGGGGCGGCTTCGGCCGCCCCTTTTTTTGCGCCGCGCCTGCCGCACGCCTTGACGTCAACGATGCCGATAGGCAGTATTGCTAACAAAAGTTAGAATAATCCAGGGTTCGCGCCCAAGGGAGAAAGCCGTGAAGCTGCAGCTTCCGCCACGCACCAGCCAGGCGCAGTTCGACGCCGCCCTCAAGGCGTTCGAGGGCGTTGTGGGGGCGAAATGGGTCCTGTCGACCGACTCCGATCGCGACGCCTATTCCGACATCTATGCCCCCGGCCCCGAAACCGAATGGCCCTCGTCGGCCGCCGTCGCCCCTGGCAGCGCCGAGGAAGTCCAGGCCGTCGTGCGACTGGCCAATGAGCACAAGGTTCCGCTCTGGCCGGTCTCAAGGGGCAAGAACCTCGGCTATGGTTCGGCCGCGCCGCGCATGCCCGGGACCATCGTACTCGACCTTGGCAGGCTGAATCGCATTCTGGAGCTGGACCCCAAGCTGGCCTACTGCGTGGTCGAGCCGGGCGTGAGCTTCTTCGATCTTTACGACTACATCCAGCGCGGCGAACACGACCTGTGGATGTCCGTGCCCGGCAACGCCTGGGGCTCGGTGATCGGCAATGCCCTGGACCGGGGCATCGGCTACACGCCCTATGGCCTGCACACGCGCAACATCTGCGGCATGGAGGTGGTGCTGCCGGACGGCGACCTGATCCGCACCGGCATGGGCGCCATGGCCGGCAACCACGCCTGGAACCTGTTCCCCTATGGCTTTGGCCCCAGCTGGGATCAGGCTTTCGTGCAGTCGAACATGGGCGTCGTCACCAAGATGGGCATGTGGCTGATGCCCGCCCCGGAAACCTCGCTGTCGCTGACGATGGACATTCCCAAGGAGGAGGACATCGGCTGGGTGATCGACACCCTGGCGCCGCTGAAGATCAGCGGCGTCATCGACCAGAGCATCTTCATCCCCTCATGGCTGGGCAAGATGGTCCTGCGCGGCCAACGCAAGGACTTCTGGGACGGCAAGGGCGCGATTCCCGAGTGGCGGGTCCAGGAACTGCTGAAGCAGCAGCAGCTGGGCTACTGGACCGCCAGCGTCCGCCTGTACGGCGACCAGGCGGTGAACAAGGCCAAGGCCGATCTGATCAAGAGGGCCTTCGCCAAGCACACCTCCAACGCCTTCGAGGAAGACCTGTGGAAGAAGGGAGACCCGGTGCCGTCGATTGACGTGACGTTCGGCGTTCCCTCCGTGGTCCCGCTACAGATGTCCAACTGGGTGGGCGGGCGCGGCGCACATATGGGCTTCTCGCCGGTGGTGCCGCCGACGTCGGAACACGTCCTGGGCCAGCTCAAGCGGTCCCGCGCCCGCATGGCCGAGTTCGACTTCGACTTCTATGCCTCGTTCACCCTGGGCGGCCGTTTCGCCAACAACATCAACATGCTGCTCTACGATCGCGACAACGCCGAACAGGTCGCCAAGGTGCGCAAGATGTTCGGCGCCTTGGTGGAGGACGCCAAGGCCGCCGGCTATGGCGAATACCGCACCCATCTGGGCTGGATGGACCAGGTCGCGGACACGTTCGACTTCAACAACCACGCGCTGCATCGCTTCAACGAGAAGATCAAGGACGCCCTCGACCCCAACGGCGTCATCGCGCCGGGTAAGCAAGGCGTATGGCCGTCCGCCTATCGGGAGTTCAAGGCATGAGGGGAGCCATCCTGGCGCTGGCGGTGCTCGGGGTCGCTGGTGGCATTTCGGCCTGCCATAAGGCCCCGAAGAAGATGCATGGCGGCTTGCCGCCGATGCCGCCCTACCAGATGCGCGCGCAGGCGCCGCCGGGCGATCGGCTGGCGCCAGGCCGCGACGGACAGGCC
Source organism: Caulobacteraceae bacterium (assembly GCA_036384135.1). Taxonomy (GTDB): domain Bacteria; phylum Pseudomonadota; class Alphaproteobacteria; order Caulobacterales; family Caulobacteraceae; genus Acaudatibacter. The sequence goes on from DASVMY010000125.1 coordinate 47,026, forward strand.
CTGTTCTCCCACGTCTGCGGCTACTGCCACCTGGCCGGCGGCATGGGGACCAATGTGCTGACGGCGCAGATGGTCGCGGCGCATCAGCCGCCGGCGATGGGCCTGCTGGCGAACCGCACCGACCTTCGGCCGGAGTACGTCCAGTGGGTGGTGCGCAACGGCAAGGGCGCCATGCCCCGCCAGTCCCGGGTCGACGTCACCGACGCTGAGTTGGACTCCATCGCAGCCTATCTGGCGAAGGCGAAGAAATGACCTCTCAACTCACCAGACGCGGTGTTTGGGTTGGCGCGGCTGCCGGTGGGGCCCTGATCGCGGCAACGGGCGCCCGACGCTGGACGACCTTGGCCAGCCCTGTGGTTCCGGACCTGGTGCTGTTCGACAGCCGTCTCCCCGAGAGCGCGGCCTTCGCGAAACAGACCGGAGGCCGACCTGCCCCCGCCATCGACATCGCCGGCGAAGACGCGGTGTTCTGGCGCGGGGCGCGAGCCGGCTTTGGCGTCGCCGCCGGCCATACCCTAGTGGGCATGACGATGTGGTCGGACTGGGTCTGCCTCCGGGCGGCGCTTGAGCCGCTGGGCTGGCGACTGGCGCACGAAATGCGCACGGACTTTCGGCCCGGCGCCGGGATCAGGAATCCCTGGGTCCACCTTCAGGCTGGCGACCAGGCGTCGGTCAAGAACCGCCGCGCCTTCGAAGGCCCACGCGACCTGAGCCTGTTCACCTGGGTGATGCGCTAGGCCCGCTCCACGATCGGTTCGCCCTAGATTTCGCCCCAGCGTTCTATCTCGCCCCAGCGCCTTTGCGCCCCTTCCCTGGCCAGTTGCAGCGCGGCCGCGTCGAGAAGGGCCATGGGACGCAGGAAGCTGCCAACGTGATCGGCGCGGAAAGGTGGCTTGGCGGACATCGGTGAGCGCCCCTCTACGGCGGCTGGAATTAATACGCCTTCCATACAATTTTCCGGCAAGACCGGCGAATCCCATTGACTTTTTCATGGGCAAGACCAGGATAGTATGTAATACATACATATTGACCCGAGGAAACTGAGTGACCTTGACCTTGGCGACCACGGCGGCAGGGCGGATCGATCCACGATCCACCCTGGGCAATCTTCTGCGGGACTCGTCCCTGGAAATGAACGCCAGGGACATCGACAAGCTGGAGGAGGCGGCGCACCTGATACTGCCCGGGACCCAGATCTCGATCACCTTCCTGCCGAACGAAGACTTCGCCGACCGTGTGCGGGCGGCGGCGACCGTGCGCCGGCTGGGGTTCCTGCCGACGCCGCATATTTCCGCGCGGCGGATGAAGTCAGCCTCGGAATTCGAGTCTTTCCTGGCTGATCTGGCCAGCGAGGCGGAGCTTGACCGTGTGTTCGTCGTCGCCGGCGATCCGCCCCGCTCGGAAGGCCCCTATGAAGATGCCCTGGCGGTCATCAGGACCGGGCTGCTCGGCAAGTACGGCGTCACCCACGTGGGCGTCGCCGGCTACCCCGAGGGTCACCCCGACATTCCCCGCCCGAAGCTCTGGCAAGCTCTGCATGACAAGCAGGCAGTCCTGAAAGATCTCGGCCACGCCGTCTCGATCATGACCCAGTTCGGCTTCGACGCGGACCCCATCCTGGACTGGCTGGCCCAGCTCCGGCGAGACGGCGTACAGGCTCCAGTGCGCGTCGGCGTCGCCGGTCCGACCAGCGTGAAGGCCCTGCTTCGCTTCGCCGCGCGGTGCGGCGTGGGGACCTCCGCCAAGGTGATGGCCAAGTACGGCATGTCGATCACGAGGCTGCTAAGCACCGCGGGGCCTGACCCGATCGTCAACGACATGGCCCTGGGCCTCGATCCGGACATTCATGGCCAGGTGCTGCTGCACCTCTATCCCTTTGGCGGTTTCCTGAAGACCGCCGAGTGGGCGCCGGCATTCCGCCGCTCGCACGGCATCTGATCTTCACCCAGGCCGGGCCGTTCGATCCGGCGCTTCCAAGCGCGCATTCAAGCAAAATAGGGGCAGGCGTTGGCGCCTGCCCCTCCTTTTCGGTGTGACGCTGGCGGCGGGCCGGGGCCTATGCCTTACCGGTTCGCCAGCCCTCAGCGTAGTGCTCCCGCGCAACCGCCGAATAGGGCACGGGGCTGACGATGGCGCGCACGTCGGTCTGCAGGTGTGGCTCGACGGTGGTCTTGCGGCTGCCGCCGTCCGGTTCGCCCCAGACCACCCGCAACTCGGCGCCGACTTCGATCTGGGGATCGATCACCGCCAGCGAAAGCGCCGAGCGTTCGTTGTAGCTGTAGCCCGTGAACATCGACAGGCCGACCACCCGGCCATCCGCATCCACCACCTTGTCGTAGTTCGACGATGCGTAGTTGGCCAAGGGCAGGTCGAAATACTTGTAGTTCTGGCCACCCGGATTGAACATCGAGGTGAAGATCTTGGAGACGTCTGCGCCGTTCCAGGCCAGCGTGACCTTCTTGCGCTGCGATTTCTTGTCCATCTTTTCGAGGGCGTCACGGCCAACGAAGTCGTGGTCAAACTTCACGAAGGGTCCGTAGCCGAGCTCGTAGGGGGTCAGGTAGTAGTCCTCAATGGACCCCGACACGAAGCTGCCGCCGATCGCGCCGGTGGCTTCGTAGCCGTCCCCCGGCAGCCATTCGCGGTATGCCTTCAACTTCTCGCCGGTGTAGATCGCCGGCAGCGGCGAGGGAATCCATCCCGATTCCAGGGTGTTGGTGGCATAAGCCCGGGCGCCGACCTGATGCAGGCCGAAGTCCTTGCCCGCTTCCACGATCGCGGCCCTGATCTCGTCTCCCTCCTCGTAGGGGCCCCAGATCTCAAGCCCCGGCGCGCCGGCCATGCCGTGCCGGAGGGCGCGGACCTTGCGTCCGGCGATATTGATGGCGTCCATATTGAAGAACTTGATATCCGCGAACGGACCGCCATTGAGCTTCTCGATGATCTGCTCGGCGTTCGGGCCCTGGATCTGGTAGCGATAGAACTTGCGGTGAACCGGCTTGCCCATCGGCCGAGACGGTGACCTGTCGTCCTTGACGATCTGGACATTGTAACCGCCCGTCGCGGCGTGGAACTGGAGCCAGTTGGCAGCCGGCGCTCGGCCGACGTAAACGAACTCGTTCTCCGCCAGATAGAACAGGATGCCGTCGCCGATCACATGGCCATAGGGCGTGCAGGGCACGTACTGTTTGGCCTTGTTCAGGGAGAAGTTCTTGAAGGTGTTGATGGCTGTGTCGGACAGCAGTTTGAGCGCGTCTGGACCGCTGATGAACAGATCGACCATGTGGTGGGACTGGTCGAAAAGCACCGCCGTCTCGCGCCAGGCGCTTTGTTCACTGCGCCAATTGGAGAATTCCGGCGCGACCACGGGGTAAACGTAAGCGCCAATCTGAGAGTTTCGAAGCATATCGACCGGACTTCCGGCGGCCTGAATAGCTCCCTCCAGGTTCACTGGCTTCATGACTTCTGTTTCCTCTCTACCATTCGGCAACAACAAGGCCCCGGACCGTCGGGTTATTCCTAACCTTTGGGCGGCGGGCGCCGCCGGCCGATCCAGCCTGCCTCGACGCTCCAGAGACGGCGCCGCCCTCTTCCGGGGGCGGCTTCCCGCTTCGAAGCCTCCTGATCGTTGCAAGAAATGGTATGCAACGCAAACAATTTCTGGCAATGACTCCGCTGCGCCTGACAGCGGATCGCCAGGGCCCGGATCTATTTCCCCGGGTGAGAAAAGTGGCGGCCCAGGTATGGCGCGCCCCCCGCGGCTCACGGCGCGCAGGGGCTCCGGGAGTCGCGGTAAGGGGGAGACGCCGTATGAGCGCTTCATCAGGAGCATCGGTCCGGGCAAACGGCGCCTTGCCCCTCCGGTCACCCCGACGGCCGGCGATCTGCCGCCGCGCCGCCGCCGTCGGAACGCGGAGCGCTCGCGCCCGGCGCCCACATGGGACGGAAGAGTCATGAGAGACACCTATACCCTCACCCTGTCCTGCAAGGACCGGCCGGGCCTTGTCGCCACCGTCACGGGCGTCCTGTTTGAGAACGGCGGCAACATTCTCGAGGCTCAGCAATTCGACGACCAGGAAACGGGCCGCTTCTTCATGCGTGTCGTCTTCGACCTGATCGGTGATGCTGCCGCGGGGGATCGGCTGCGGCGCCGGTTCCAGGCCCTCGCCGATGACCTGGCTTTGGCCTGGCGGTTGCGCCCTTTGGGTCAGAGACAGCGGGTCATGCTGTTGGTCTCAAAATTCGACCACTGCCTGGGCGACCTGCTTTATCGGACGCGGATCGGCGAACTCAACATGGACGTCGTTGGGATCATCTCGAACCACCCGCGGGAAGTTCTGAAGGTGTCGATGATCGGCGACATTCCCTACCACCGCCTGCCGGTCACCAAGGAGACCAAGCCGCAACAGGAAGCTGAGATCAAACGCCTGATCGAATCGAGCGGCGCCGAGCTCATCATTCTCGCCCGCTACATGCAGATCCTGTCAGACGACCTCGCCGGTTACCTTTCCGGACGCTGCATCAATATTCACCACAGCTTCCTGCCCGGGTTCAAGGGCGCCAAGCCCTACCATCAGGCCCATGCCCGCGGGGTCAAGATGATCGGCGCGACGGCCCACTACGTGACCGCCGACCTCGACGAAGGACCGATCATCGTCCAGGACGTCGAACACATCAGCCACAGCGACACGCCCGACGCACTGGTGCGCAAGGGCCGCGACATCGAACGTCGGGTGCTGGCCCGCGCGGTGCTCCACCACCTGGAGGACCGGGTGCTGTTGAACGGCGCCAAGACCGTCGTCTTCAAGGACTGACCTGGCATGGCTGAAATCATCGACGGCAAAGCGGTCGCGGCGGCGCTTTCGGCTGGCGTCGCGGCCGATGTCAAACGGTTCGTGGCGGAGACCGGCGTCCTGCCCACCCTGGCCGTTGTCCTGGTGGGGGAAGACCCGGCCAGTCAGGTCTATGTGAAGCGCAAGGTCGTTCAGACCCGCAAGGTAGGGATGCGCTCCATCGAACACCGCCTGCCGGTCGAAACAAGCCAGGACGATCTGCTCACCCTGATCGACGAACTCAACGCCGACGGGAGCGTGCACGGTATCCTGGTCCAGCTGCCGCTTCCGCCCCAGATCAACGCCGCGCGGGTTCTGGACGCCATCGATCCACTCAAGGACGTCGACGGATTCCATCCGGTCAACGTCGGCCGCCTGTCGAGCGGCGCGGGCGGACTGGTCCCCTGCACGCCGCTGGGCTGCATGGTGCTTCTGGACCGGGTGATCGACGACTTTCGCGGGCTGAAGGCCGTGGTCGTCGGCAAGTCGAACATCGTCGGAAAACCGGTGGCGCTGCTGCTGCTCGAGCGTGAGTGCACGGTCACGGTGACGCACATCCTGACCCGCAACCTGCCCGAGATCGTCCGCACGGCCGACATCGTGGTCGTGGCCGCCGGCAGCCCCGGCCTGGTGCGCGGTGATTGGGTGAAACCGGGCGCCGTGGTGATCGATGTCGGGATCAACAGGGTCGTCGACGACAAAGGACAGCCTCGTCTGGTCGGAGACGCGGTGCTCTCGGAGATGAGCCACACGCGGGCGGTGACCCCCGTGCCGGGCGGCGTGGGACCGATGACGATCGCCTGCCTGCTGGCCAACACCATGAAGGCGGCCCGGACTCTGACCCGCGCCGGCTGCGCCGGTGATCGCGCCAAGCCCTCGGCGCCGTTTGTTGAGCCGCAAGCCTGGACCAGGCTCAGCACCGTCATCGTTCGCGATCTGTCGGTGACGGCCGACATCGGGGTGCACGCGCATGAGGTTGGACGTCCGCAGAGCCTGATCGTGAATGTCACCTTGCGGGTGCGGCCACCGGCGTCGGATCAGCTGGCGGAAACCATCGACTACACGGACGTCGTCTCGGCGGCGCAATCCCTGGCCAACCAGCGGATCGGCCTGATTGAATCCTTCGCCCACCGCCTGGCGACGGCCTGTCTGCGCCACCCCGCCGTGGAGGAAGCCGACGTTCTCATTGAGAAACCGGGCGCCCTTGCCGACGGACTGGCCGGAGCGCGGGTGGTGCTCGAGCGCACTGCAGCGGAGGCGGACTGGGAGAGATCACGCGGCGGGGCGACGGTGGCGGGCGGCGGCGGGGTCCCCAGAGGCGTGACGGTTCGTGGCTAGACCGTTCGAATCTCGATTGACGAGGTCGTGAATTCTGTATGTAACACTGACAACTATACTGAGAACACGACGCGCACCAAGCCGTCGGGACGGTGGAAATGACCTGGGTTCCCAATCAGTGGTATGTCGGCGCGTGGGACTATGAGGTCGACCGTACGCCCCTGGCGCGGAAGATCTGCGGCGAGCCGATCATGCTGTACCGGCGCTTCGACCGGTCGATCGCGGCGATGCGCGACGCCTGTCCGCACCGCCTCTTGCCGCTGAGCATGGGCATCAAGGAGGGCGACAATATCCGCTGTCGCTACCATGGCCTGCTGCTGGATAGCCGCGGCCAGCCGGTGGAGATGCCGATCAAGACCGACAAGGTAAACGCCGCAGCCTGCGTCCAGACCTATCCTGTCGTCGAACGGCATCGCGCGGTGTGGATCTGGATCGGCGACGCCGCCCAGGCCAACCCGGATCTGATCCCCGACTTCTGGCCGTGCAGCTCGGAAGGCTGGACCTTCGACGGCGGCTACTACCCGATCAAGTGCGACTACCGCCTGGCCATCGACAACCTGATGGACCTGACGCACGAGACCTACACCCACCAAGGCACGATCGGTCAGCTGGAGATCAACGAGACGCCGATCACCACGCGCGTTGAGGGCCACGAAGTTTTCGTCACCCGGTGGATGAGCGGCATCCAGCCGCCGCCGTTCTGGGAAGACGCGATCAAGAAAGACGGCCCAGTGGACCGCTGGCAGATCTGCCAGTTCATCCCGCCCTCCTCCGTCATTATCGACGTCGGCGTGGCCCCTGTCGGAGCGGGCGCGACCATTGACCATCACGACCAGGGCGTGCGCGGCTTCGTCATCGACGCCCTGACGCCCGAGACTGAAACCACCAGCCACTACTTCTGGGGCATGGCGCGTAACTTCGACGTCGAAGACACCGGCTTCACGGCCCGGTTCAGAAACCAGCAGGGCGCTGTCTTCCTTGAAGACGTTGAGGTTCTCGAAGCGCAGCAGAGCGCGATCGAGGCCAACCCGGACCTTCGCCTGCGCACCTACAACATCGACGAAGGCGGCATGAAGGCTCGAGCCATCATCAAGCGCATGATCGAGGCGGCGAAGAAGCCCGCCACAGGAAAGGCGGCGGCGGCATGACCCAGTCCATCACCCTCTATCACTGGGAGCCTAACGCCAACTCCGGCAAGCCGATGCTGACCCTGGCGGAGAAGGGCGTGGCGTACGAAAGCCACTACATTGATCTGCTGAACTTCGATCAGCACAGGCCGGAGTACCTGGCCCTGAACCCGGCCGGCACCATCCCGGCGATGCGTGTCGGAGACCGGGTCTTCACCGAATCCACCGCCATGATGGAATACGTGGACGCCGCCTTTGACGGCCCGCCGCTGACGCCCGCCGATCCCTACGACCGCTGGCGGATGCGTTGGTGGATGAAATATTTCGACCAGTACCTGGCGCCGTCGTTCAGCATGATCGGATGGAGCGTGTTCATCGGACCATCGGTGCGTTCCCGCGATCCCAACGAGCTGAAGGCCGCCATCGAACGCATTCCGATGCCGGAGCGTCGCGTCGCCTGGTCCAAGGCGATTTACGGAACCTTCTCGCCGGAGGAACTGGCGGAATCGCAGCGCCGCGTGGCCATCGGCACGGCGGCGCTGGAGAAGATCCTGTCGGAACGGCCCTGGATCGCCGGCGACACCTATGGCCTGGCCGACATCAACTGCTTCAACCTGGCCTACGCCCTGCCGCTGTCGCAGCCGTCGCTGGCCTCGGACGAGAAGACGCCGCACATCATGGAATGGCTGCGCAAGATCTACGAACGCCCGGCGACGCGCGAAACCTGGGCCAAGGGCCGCACGGAGATGGCCGCTCGCGTCAAGTTCCTCGAGCGCGGAGTCGCCGCATGACCGTGACGTTGCGCCATTGGGAGCCCAACGGCTTTTCGCTCAAGCCGCTGATCGTCCTCTACGAGAAGGAAATCGCCTTCGAGAGCCGTTACGAGGACTGGACCGCGCTTGAGCGTGCCCCCCAGTTCGCGGACGAACTGGAGGTCGCCTACAATCTCGAACGGGAAGGCCCAGTGCTCATCCACGAGGGACGCCCCATCACCGACAGCCTGTTCATGATGCAGTTCCTCGACGACGCCTATCCTGGCGCCTCGCTGATGCCGGGCTGCGCCGAGGCCCTGTGGGACCTGCTGACCTGGGGGCGGCTGGCCGGAGAAATCCTGGCGCCGTCGGTGGCGAGCCTGGGCTGCAAGGCGTTCCTGTCCCCTGCCCTGGCCACCTCCGGCAAACGAGACGCCACGCGGCGCGCCATCGAGGCCATGGCGAATTTCGAACGCAGGAACGGCTGGCTGGCCGCGCTCGACGACGGCTATGGCGAGGCCGAGTGCGCCGACTCCCGGCGCAAGATCCGTTTGGTGATCCAGAAACTCGAGGAACGACTGGCGAACCAGCCCTACTTGCTGGGCGACGCCTTCTCGCTGGCCGACATCGAACTCTTCGCCCTGGCGCGCTCGATCCCGCTGCTGGACGTCTTCGAGCCAGGCGACTTCCCGCGGGTCCAAGCATGGCTGGCGCGCATCGAAGCGCGCCCGTCGGTCGCCAAGGCGCTGGCGCACAGCCGCACCGGCGCGCCGGAGAAGGCGTTCACGCCCGGTCCAGAACACAGTCGCTGGGGCTGATCGATGCGCTCGATCGACTACTTTGACCGCGGATGCGACCTCGGGCCTGACCGCCTCGCGCTGATCGACGCGGAGACGCGCTTCACCTTCGCCGAAGCCGCCACCCTGACCAAGCGGGTCGCGGTGGCGATGGCGGCCAACGGTTTCGTCTCACAGCAGCCGGTGGCGCTCTACGCCCCCAACTCGGCGACGCTGATGCTGGCGTTGCTGTCGATCTGGCGCGCCAACGGCAAGTGGATCCCGGTCAACACCCGCAACGCCATCGACGCCAACGCGGCCTATCTGGACTACGTAGGCTGCGAGTGGATGTTCTATCACTCCAGCCTCGCCGGCGAGGTCGCGGAACTCAAGGCCAGGGTCGGCGCCCTCAAGCATTTCGTCTGCCTGGACCGGCCGTTCGAAGGAGACCCCTGCCTCGACGACTTCATCGCCGGTCACGAGGCCGAGCGTTTCGTCGACCGCGGCGACGCCTTCGGCAACCTGGAAGACGTGGTCGGGATATTCCCCACCGGCGGCACCACCGGCCCGTCCAAGGGGGTCAACGTCACCAACCTCGGCTGGTCGACCATGCTCCAGATCGCCGGCAACATGATGGGCGGCCGCGCGGATGACCCCAGGACCCTGGTGGTCGCTCCAATCACTCATGCCGCCGGGCCGGTTTCCCTGGCGACCCTGGCCCTTGGCTCAACCCAGGTCATTCTGCCCGGCTTCGACGCCGAAAAAGTGCTGAACGCGATCCAGTCGCAGCGTATCACGCACATGTATCTGCCACCGACGGCGCTCTACGGGCTGCTGGACTCGCCGAGTCTGGGCAAGTTCGACACCTCGTCGCTGAAACTGTTCCTGCTGGTGGGCTCGCCGGTGGCGCCGGAGAAGCTGCGGCAGGCCGTCGGCGCGTTCGGCCCCTGCATGTGCCAGGGCTACGGTCAGGTGGAGGCCCCGATGCTGGTCAGCTGGCTGTCGCCGGAAGACGTGGCCCGGGCGGCCGGCGGCGATCACCCCGAGCGGCTGGCCAGCTGCGGCCGCCCCACCTACCCGATCCGGGTCGGTGTCATGGGCGACGATGGAACGCTGCTGCCGGCGGGGGCGCGCGGCGAGATCGTCGTGCGAGGAGCCTTGGTCAGCCGGGACTATTTCGAGAAGCCCGAGGCGACGGCGGAAGTCCGCACCGGCGGATGGCACCATACCGGAGACGTCGGATACCGCGACCAGGACGGCTTTCTCTACATCGTCGACCGCAAGAAGGACATGGTCATCACCGGTGGCTTCAACGTCTTCAGCGCCGAGGTGGAGGCCGCGATCATGGAGCTTGGCGCCGTCGTCGAGTGCGCCGTCATCGGCGTCCCCCACGCCAAGTGGGGTGAGGCGGTGATGGCCTTTGTCGTGCGCCGTGGCGACATCGACGAGGCCGCCGTGATCGCACATGCCAAGGACCGGCTGGGCGGGGTGAAGGCCCCCAAATCGGTGTCCTTCGTCGAGACGATTCCCCGAACGCCGGCGGGCAAGACGGACAAGAAGGCGCTGCGCCAACCGTACTGGTCGGGCGACCGCATGGTGAGCTGAGCCGGGCCCGCCGGGCCGGATCGACAACGACGACGCCGACAACAACGACAACGCCGGGCCGCATAGGCGCCTGGCGCCAGGGGAGGAAGCGGGATGAGAAGGCTGGTGACGCTCGCGGCGCTCCTGGTGACGGCCGGATTGCTGACGGTCGGGTTGGCCGGATGTGGTCCAAGCTCGCACGGCGTCGACGCCCACAGGATCGTCGCGGCGGCCAAGGGCGAGTGGCTGAGCGTCGGCCGGACCTACGACGAACAACGCTTCAGCCCACTGGACGGGATCAACAGGTCCAACGTCAGCCAGCTTGGCCTTGCCTGGTACGCCGACCTCGACACGGCGCGCGGCCAGGAAGCCACGCCGTTGATGATCGACGGCAAGCTGTACGTCTCGACGGCGTGGAGCATGGTCAAGGCCTTCGACGGCAAAACCGGTCAACTGCTTTGGTCCTTCGACCCGAAGGTGCCGAGGGAGACGGTCGCCAAGGCCTGCTGCGACGCGGTCAACCGCGGCGTCGCCGCCTGGGGCGACAAGGTGTTCGTGGGCACGCTGGATGGCCGCTTGATCGCGCTCGACCGAGCCACCGGCAAACCGGCCTGGAGCGTCGTCACCGTCGACCAGACCAAGCCCTACACCATCACCGGGGCGCCGCGGGTCATCGACGGCAAGGTCATCATCGGCAATGGCGGCGCTGAATATGGCGTGCGCGGCTATGTGACCGCCTATGACGCCGACACCGGCAAGCAGGCCTGGCGGTTCTTCACCGTCCCGGGCGATCCCGCCAAACCGTTCGAAGGCGAGCACCTGAAGAAGGCCGCGGCGACCTGGCATGGAGAATGGTGGAAGCTCGGCGGGGGCGGCACGGTCTGGGATTCCATGGCCTACGACCCAGAGCTCGACCTGCTCTACATCGGCGTCGGCAACGGTTCCCCCTGGAACCAGGCCATCCGCTCCCCCGGCGGCGGCGACAACCTGTACCTCTCGTCCGTCGTCGCCATCCGCCCCAAGACCGGGGAATATGTCTGGCACTACCAGACGACGCCCGGCGAATCCTGGGATTTCACCGCCACCCAGCACATCATCCTGGCCGACCTCAGCATCGACGGGAAGGTGCGCAAGGTGCTGATGCAGGCGCCCAAGAACGGCTTTTTCTATGTTATCGACCGCGCCACGGGAAAGCTGATCTCGGCCAACGCCTTCGTACCGATGAACTGGGCCAAGGGCGTCGATCCGGCCACGGGCCGTCCGATCGAGAACCCCGAGGCCCGCTACGGTGACACAAAGCGGCCGATCGTGATGATGCCAGGCCCGACCGGTGGCCACAGCTGGCAGCCAATGGCGTTCGATCCCAAGTCCGGCCTGGTGTTCATCCCGGCCAACCTGGCCGGCTTCCCCTATGTCCCGGCGGCGAACTGGAAACCGTCCGCCCTGGGCTTTAACGTCGGGGTGGATTTCGGCGCCGCGGCCATGCCGGCGGACGCCAAGGTGCGCGAGGGCGCGCTGAAGGCAACCACCGGCGCCCTGATCGCCTGGGATCCGGTCGCCAGAAAGGAACGCTGGCGGGTCTCCTACAAGGGACCGTGGAACGGCGGCCTGCTGGCGACGGCCGGCGGTCTCGTCTTCCAGGGCACGGCCACCGGCGATTTCGACGCCTACGCCGCCGACACCGGCGCCAGGCTGTGGTCCGCCCCCGTCCAGACGGGCGTCATGGCGGCGCCCATGACCTACGAGATCGACGGCGAGCAATATGTCGCCGTGCTGGCCGGGTGGGGCGGGGTCTGGGCGATGGCGCCTGGCCTGCTGGCGGAAAAGTCCGGACCCGTGCGTAACGTCAGCCGGCTGCTGGTCTTCAAAGTGGGCGGTCGCGCCGCGCTACCCGCCCCCCGGCCGATCGCCACCCTGCCGCTCGATCCGCCGCCCAGCACAGCATCGGCCGAGACCATCAAGGCCGGCGGCGCCCTGTTCGGACGCTACTGCGGCGTCTGCCACGGCGACGCGGCCGTGGGCGGCTCCCTGGTGCCGGACCTGCGGCGCTCGGGGGCTCTGAACAGCGCCGACGCCTGGCGCGCCATCGTCTACGGGGGCGCTCTAAAGTCGGAGGGCATGATCAGCTTCGGGGCGGTCATGAGCGCGGCCGACGCCGAAACCATCCGCCACTACGTCATCCACCGCGCCAACGAAGACAAGGCGCTCGAAGCCAGCAAGGACGCCAAGCCATGATCGATCTCTATACCGCCGAGACGCCCAACGGCTGGAAGGTGTCGATCACCCTCGAAGAGCTGGGCCTGCCCTACGGGGTGCATCCCATCGCCCTGTCCAAACAGGAGCAGAAGGCGCCGGACTACCTGAAGATCAACCCGAATGGGCGGATTCCGGCGATCGTGGACCGCGAACAGGGCGACTTCGCCGTCTTCGAGTCCGGCGCGATCATGATCTACCTGGCGGAAAAGGCGGGCAAGCTGCTGCCCACCGACGCGCAGGGACGCAGCCGCGTCATCCAGTGGCTGATGTTCCAGATGGCCGGAGTCGGGCCCATGATGGGTCAGGCCAACGTCTTCTTCCGCTATTTCCCCGAAAAGATCCCCGCCGCCATCGACCGCTACCAGCGCGAAGGCCACCGCCTGCTGGAGGTCCTGGATACGCGCCTGAAGGACAATGAATACCTGGCCGGGGACTACTCCATCGCCGACATCGCCAACTGGTGCTGGGCGCACACCTACGCATGGTCGGGCATCGAGATCGACGGCCTGGACCATCTGCAGCGCTGGATGGACGCCATCGGCGAGCGGCCGGCTGTGATCCGGGGCAAGGCCATTCCAGCCCCCACCGACCTTGGCGCCCAGGATGAAAAGACGCTGTCCGGCGGACGCAGCATTCTGGTCTGAGCGGGCAGCCAAAGACTTGGAGGCCGACGGCGTTGCCTGCCTTCCAGGTCGACGCCTCCTCTGCCGCCGTCGCTCGGCGGTGAGCAAAATTTGTATGTAACACTTCGTATTTTTGACGGCCGGTGCTATCTTCGCCAAAGACCAACAGCGCGCGCTCCGACGCATCGCGGGGCCGATCAGGGAGATGACCACAATGAACGCCATACCGAAGATTTCCCTCGCCCAGCCGGAATATTCCGCCTTCGCCAAGCAGGCCATCGCCCGCGCGCCCTCGCATTTCATCAACGGACAATGGGTCATCTCCAGATCCGACAAGACCATCGACGTCTTCGATCCCTCCAACGGACGGGTGATCAGCCAGCTCGCCGACGCCACCGACGCGGAGGTCGATCTGGCCGTCGCCGCCGCGCGCACGGCGTTCGACGATGGCCGCTGGACCGGGCTGCCGCCCGTCGTTCGCGAGTCCACGATGCTCAAGCTCGCCGACCTGCTCGAACAGCACGCGCAGCAGTTCGCCGAACTGGAGGCCATCGACAACGGCAAGCCCGTGGGCATGGCCGCGGCCGTGGATATCCCCGGCGCCATCGGCATGCTGCGCTACATGGCCGGATGGGCGACCAAGCTCAGCGGCGAGATGATCGATCCGATGACCGCTCCCCAGGGCGCTTTCCACGCCTATGTCCGCCGCGAGCCGGTAGGCGTGGCGGCTCAGATCGTGCCCTGGAACTTCCCGTTGCTGATGGCCGTCCTGAAGATCGCGCCGGCCCTGGCCGCCGGTTGCACCCTGATCCTCAAGCCCGCGGAGCAGACGTCGCTGACGGCGCTGAAGCTGGCGGATCTGGTGATCGACGCGGGTTTCCCGCCGGGGGTGATCAACATCATCACGGGCCTGGGCGAGACGGCGGGGGACCGGCTGGTTCGCCACCCCGACGTCGACAAGGTCGCGTTCACCGGCTCCACCGAAGTCGGCAAGATCATCAACCGCAACGCCACCGACACCATGAAGCGCGTAACCCTGGAACTGGGCGGGAAATCCCCGGTGGTGGTCCTGCCCGATGTGGACATCGCGGCGACGGCGGCCGGCGCCGCGGGGGCGATCTTCTTCAACTCCGGGCAGATCTGCGTGGCCGGATCACGCCTATTCGCCCACCGCTCGATCTTCGACAAGCTGCTGGAAGGCGTGGCGGCCAACGCCGCGCATTGGGCCCCTGCCCCGTCCCTGTCGCCGAACGCCCACATGGGCCCGCTGGTCTCCACCGAACAGCGCGACCGCGTGATGGGCTACATCGAAGCGGGCCGCAAGGCCGGCGCCTCGATCCTGACCGGCGGCGATGCGCCCGCCGAGAGCGGCTACTATGTGAATCCCACCGTGATGGTGGACGTGAAGCCGGACATGAAGGTGGTTCGCGAGGAGATCTTTGGCCCGGTTCTGGTCGCCCAGCGCTATGACGACCTGGACGAGGTGGCCAAGGCGGCGAACGACACCGCCTACGGCCTTGGCGCCAGCGTATGGACCAAGGACCTGTCCAACATGCACAGGCTGGCGGCCAAGATCAAAGCCGGCACGGTCTGGGGCAATTGCCATTCGGTGATCGACCCCGCCCTGCCCTTCGGCGGCTTCAAGCAGTCGGGCTTTGGCCGCGAACAGTCGCGCCAAGGCGTCGAGGCCTATACCGAACTGAAGACCGTGATCATCGCGCTCTGATTTTGCTGTCGTTGGCGGCGGCGGCTCCGGAGCGACCCGGGACCGCCAGCGCAAGGTGGGCATGACATGATCGACCTGTCGAAAATCCGCGCCATCGATGTGCACGTGCACGCCGAGGTCTCGTGCCACGACCCGGAAGATCCGGTCATGGGCCAGTTCTTCGACGCCGCCAGCCGGTACTTCAAGGCCGACCGAAAGCGACCGACCATTCCCGAGACCGTCGCCTACTACCGCGAACAGAACATCGCCTTCGTGATGTTCACCGTGGACATGGAGGCGGGTGTCGGCGCCAAGCGCATCGCCAATGAAGAGATCGCCGAGATCGCGCGCGCCAACGCCGACATCATGATCCCTTTCGCCTCCATCGATCCGCACAAGGGCAAGCTTGGCGCCCGGGAGGCGCGCAGGCTGATCGAGGACTTCGGCGTCAAGGGCTTCAAGTTCCACCCGCCGATGCAGGACTTCCACCCCGCTGACCGGATGGCTTGGCCCATCTACGAGGTGATCGCCGAGTACAGCCTGCCCGCCATCTTCCACACCGGCCACTCGGGCATGGGCGCCGGCATGAAGGGCGGCGGCGGCGTTCGCCTGAAATACGGCCAGCCGATGCTGGTCGACGATGTCGCGGTGGACTTCCCCGACATGAAGATCATCCTCGCCCACCCCAGCTGGCCGTGGACCGACGAGAGCCTGTCGATGGCGCTGCACAA
Source organism: Caulobacteraceae bacterium (assembly GCA_036384135.1). Classification (GTDB taxonomy): domain Bacteria; phylum Pseudomonadota; class Alphaproteobacteria; order Caulobacterales; family Caulobacteraceae; genus Acaudatibacter. The sequence continues at coordinate 62,750 of DASVMY010000125.1, forward strand.
GGAGAACGTCTACATCGACCTGTCCGGCTGGTCGCCGAAGTACTTCCCCAAGCCCGTTGTCCAGTACGCAAACACCCAGCTGCGCACGAAGGTGCTGTTCGGCTCGGACTTCCCGCTGATCCGGCCCGATCACTGGATCGCGGCCGCCAAGGAAGCGGGCTTCCGGGACGAGGTGCTGCCCCTGGTCATGAAGGACAACGCCGCCAAGTTGCTCGGGCTGGCGAGGTGAACGCCGACCTGGCCGGCCGCGTCGTCGTCGTCACGGGGGCGTCGAGCGGGATCGGGCGCGCCAGCGCGCTGGCGGCGGGTCGCAGCGGCGCCCGGGTGATGCTGGTGGCGCGTGACGCGGAGGCGTTGGACGCGGTGGCCGAC
>DASVMY010000126.1:0-37363 GCA_036384135.1 Caulobacteraceae bacterium
GGGACCACCGCGCCGGGCCCGCCGCCGTGGCCGCCGCCGACCAGGAACGCCGCCAGTCCGGCGCGGCCTCCGACAAAGCCGACAACCGCGGCGGCCAGGATGATGGCTGGAAAGGGCGCGTTGAAGAAGCAGATGCCGACGAACGCCGCCGCCGCGAGGCCGACCATGACCGGGTTCCTCAGCGACCGTCGCCCGACCCGGATCACCGCCTGGAGGACCACCACCAGCACGGCGGCTTTGAGGCCGAAGAAGAGGGCGCTCACCGGGCCAACGCCCCCGAACAGGGCGTAGAGGATGCTCAGACCCATGATGGCCATGAAGCCGGGAAGCACGAAGAGCGCGCCGGCCATGAGCCCGCCGGCCGTGCGGTTCATCAGCCAGCCGATGTAGATGGCGAGCTGCTGCGCCTCCGGTCCGGGAAGCAGCATGCAGAAGTTGAGGGCATGCAGGAACCGCCGCTCGCCCAGCCAGCGTTTCTCCTCGACCAGGATGCGGTGCATCACCGCGATCTGCCCGGCCGGCCCGCCGAAGCTCAGGGCCGCGATCCGCGCCCAGGTTCTCATCGCTTCACCGAACGGTACGGCGTCGCCCTGGCGTTGCGTCCCCCTCATTGCCCGGCGTCCAGGCACGGATGGCCCTGCCGCGCGCGCAGCTCCGCCACCAGCGCGTCCACCCGGGCCGCCAACGCCGCCTTGGCCCCGGCGTAGTCGCTGTTCCACGAGGGTATGTCCCAGACCCGCGCCAGCCGCAGCGCGGGAACCTGGGCGGCCTCATCGAAGGCGATCACGATGTCGGCCTGGCCGACGTCCGCATCCTGGAACTGACGGGCGGGTTCGGCGGCGGGGTCGATACGGTCAGCGCGCAGGTTGGCGGCCAGGCCGGGCGAGACGTGGTCCTCCACATGCAGGCCGCGCGACTGGACATCGACGGGCACGCCCGCCTGCGCCGCGCGCGCCTTCAGGGTTTCCCGGGCGATGGCGCTCTTCACCGTGCCGGCCGGACAGACGAACAGCACCTTGGGCGGCGGGCAGGGCGCCGCCTGGGCGCGGACGGCGGCAGGCGCCAACAGCACCGCCAGGGCGAAGGATCGCCGTGAGAGATGGGTCAGGACAGCCGGGGTGGTCTTCGACGTCATGCGCGGTCTCCATGCGGAGAGGCGCGGTGGTTGGGCCGAAGCCTGACCGGGACACCGCTTGATCCCGATGTCCCACGGCTAAGGCAATCCCTGGCCCAATGCAACGGCCTGGGTCGCGCGCCCTGGTTTGGTAAACGGCCTTGCAATTGATTCCATGATACAGAATAATAATTCCATAAAACGGACAATGGGGGATGCGCTGTGGCTAGCAAACGGCGGGCGAACGCCGCGCAGGCTTTGGATGGTCTGCTGTTCGACGGCATGACGGTGATGTCCGGCGGCTTCGGCCTCTGCGGCATTCCGGAGAACCTGATCCTGGCTTTGCGGGACTCCGGGGCGCGGGACCTGACGGTGATTTCCAACAATGCCGGCGTCGATGATTTCGGCCTGGGGCTGCTGCTGCAAAGCCGGCAGATCCGCAAGATGATCTCGTCCTATGTCGGCGAGAACAAGGAGTTCGAGCGCCAGTACCTGGCGGGGGAACTTGAGCTGGAATTCAATCCGCAGGGCACGCTGGCCGAGCGCATCCGGGCGGGGGGCGCGGGCATACCGGCCTTCTTCACGCCGACCGGCGTGGGCACGCTGGCGGCGGACGGCAAGGAACAGCGTCAGTTCGGGGGCCGCCAATATGTGATGGAGCAGGCCCTGACAGCCGACCTGGCCATCATCAAGGCGTGGAAAGCCGACGAGGAAGGCAACCTCGTCTTTCGCGCGACGGCGCGGAACTTCAATCCGGTGATGGCGACCGCGGGACGAAAGACCGTCGTCGAGGTGGAGGAGATCGTCCCGGTCGGGGCGCTGGACCCGGACGGCATCCATACGCCGGGGATCTACATCGACCGGATCGTCCAGGGTTCTTTCGAGAAGCGGATCGAGCAGCGCACGGTGCGCCAGCGGGAGGTCGTGTGATGGCCTGGACGCGCGATCAGATGGCGGCGCGGGCGGCGCTTGAGCTTCAGGACGGCTTCTACGTCAACCTCGGCATCGGCATCCCCACCCTGGTGGCCAACTACATTCCCGGCGGGATGGACGTCACCCTGCAGTCGGAGAACGGCATGCTCGGGATGGGGCCGCCGCCCTTCGAGGGAGAGGAAGATCCGGACCTGATCAACGCTGGCAAGCAGACCATCACCGCCTTGCCCAAGACCAGCTATTTCAACTCGGCCGACAGTTTCGCCATGGTCCGCGGCGGCCATATCGACCTGTCGATCCTCGGCGCCATGGAGGTGGCCCAGAACGGCGACATCGCCAACTGGATCATCCCGGGCAAAGTCGTGAAGGGCATGGGCGGGGCGATGGACCTGGTCGCCGGGGTCAAGCGCGTCGTCGTGGTGATGGACCACGCCAACAAGCAGGGCCAGTCCAAGTTGCTGAAACAATGCACCCTGCCGCTGACAGGGACGCGGGCGGTTTCGCGGGTCATCACCGATCTGGCGGTGTTCGACGTCAAGGTCGACGGGGCCGGGCTGGAGCTGCTGGAACTGGCCGGCGGCGTTGGATTGGACGAAATCGCGGCCAGGACCGAGGCCGCCTACACGGTCTGCGCGCGGCTTCAGGCGGCCTAGTTTCGGCGCTTCCTGCTTGGTCGGCGGGCACAAAAAAGTGCCGTCTTCCGGGGATTTGCGGCGGCGGCTATGCCTGATCATCAAGCCCTCGGGGTCGTCGGCGGAACGCTTCCACGACCTCAAGACGGGGCAGACGGGAGGACGGCCAATGACGGCTTTTCAGGGGAGGGTGGCGATCGTCACCGGGGCCGGCGGCGGCATCGGGCGAGCCACGGCGCGGATATTGGCGCAGCGCGGCGCGATAGTGGCCGTGTCCGACATCGACCTGGAAGCGGCCGAGCGGGCCGCCAGGGATGTGCGGGCCGTTGGGGGTCGGGCCGTGGCCGCGCGGGCCGATCTGGGGGCCGAGGCCGATACGGTGGCGCTGGTGGCGGCGGCGATGGGCGCCTTCGGCCGCATCGACGTGCTGGTCAACAATGCCGCCGATCTTTCCGCCGAGATGAGTCCCGCCTTCGACCGCGACGTGGAGACCACTTCTCCCGAGGTGTGGGAACGGGCCCTGCTGGTCAACGTGCGTGGCACGGCGCTGTGCTGCAAACACGTCCTGCCGCTGATGACCGCCCAGGGCGGCGGCGCCATCGTCAATGTGGCGTCCAACCTCGGCCTGCAGGGCAATGTGGTGCAGGTGGCCTACGGCGCCTCCAAGGCCGCCATCCTACAACTCACCCGCTCCATCGCCGCCTCCCACGGCCGGCGCGGAATCCGCTGCAACGCCGTCTCGCCGGGTATCACCCTGACCCCGTCCCTGCGGGCCAACATCCCCCAGCCGCACCGCCAGGCCGTGGAGGCTGAAACCCTGACCCCCTACCTGGGCGAACCGGAAGACATCGCCCACGCCATCGCCTTCCTGGCCTGTGACGAGGCCCGCTACATCACCGGCCACAACCTTGTGGTCGACGGCGGCACCGCCACCCACGTGCCCGGTTTCGAACGCCTCAGCGCCCTGGCCGGCGGCTGATCAAACCCAAGGACAACGCAGATGACACAGACCTACGACGTGGTGGTGATGGGGGCGGGCCACAACGGCCTGACCGCCGCCGCCTACCTGGCCAAGGCCGGCAAGAAGGTGCTGGTGCTCGAACGCCAGCCCTATCCCGGCGGCGGGGTGGTGACGCTGGAGCTGAACTCGCCCGGCTACCGCCACGACCTGCACTCCAGCGTCCACATCATGATCCAGGGCAACCCCCTGATCACCGAGGACGAGCTGGGCCTGATCCGCCGCTTCGGGCTGAAGTACAATTACTCGGACGTTCCCTATTGCAGCATCTTCGCCGACCAGACCTGCCTGATCACCTACAAGGACCTGGACCGCTCCTGCGAGGCCATCGCCCGCTATTCGGCCAAGGACGCCGAGACCTATCGCGCCTTTGCCCAGCGCAGCATGCAGATGCTGCCCATGTTCATGGCCGGGCTCTATTCGCCGCCGTTCCCGATGGGCGCCTTCATCGCCATGCTCGACCAGAGCGACGAGGGGCGCGAACTGCTGGACGCCATGAGCCGCAGCTCGCTGGACATCATCGACCGCCTGTTCGAGAGCGACCGGGTCAAGATGCACCTGCTGAAGCTGGTCACCGAGAACCTGCAGATGCCCGACGAACTGGGCACCGGCATGGGCATCTATCTGATGCCCGGGATCATCCATACCTATGGCGTCTCCCAGCCCGTGGGCGGCAGCGGCGGCCTGACCGACGCCCTGGTCCGCTGCATCGGTCACTACGGCGGCGAGGTCCGCTGCAACGCCGAGGTGGCGCAGGTGATCGTCTCGGGCGGCCGGGCCACGGGCCTGCGGCTCACCGACGGCGAGGAATTCCTGGCCCGCGACGGGGTGATCGGCGCCATCCATCCCCATCGCCTGCGCCAGTTCGTGGCCGGTGTCGAAGAGCCGGTCCTGAAGCGCGCCGAGCGGGTCAACACCTCGACCTTCAGCCTGTTCGTCAGCCACTACGACCTGAAGAAGCAGACCACGTTCTACGCCGGGCCGGAGGTGGCCACGGCCACCATGCTGGAGTACTTCACCTTCGACACCCTGGGCGACATGCTGGACGACTTCGACCAGTTGCGGCGCGGACGCCTGCCCCAGAGGCCCCTCACCGGCGGCGGCGACGAGACCCATGCCGACCCCAGCCGCGCGCCGCCGGGCGCCGGCATCTTCCACGCCATCACCATGGCCCCCTACAACCTGGCCGACGGCGGTCCCTCGCGCTGGGACGAGATCAAGGAGGCCGAGGCGGATCGCAACCTGGAATTCTACCGCCGCTTCACGCCCAGCCTGACCGACGACAACATCATCACCCGCTCGACCTGGTCGCCGCTGGATATGGAGCGCAGCTCGCCCAACAGCTTCGTCAACGGCGACATGCACGGCGCGGCGCCCTTCATGTACCAGACCGTGGGCCATCGCCCGACCCCGGACCTTGGCCAGTTCACCGTGCCGGGGGTCGATCGGCTCTATCTGGTGGGTCCCTTCATGCACCCAGGCGGCGGCGTGTTCGGCGCCGGCCGGGCCACGGCGATCCGCATGTTCGACGACCTGGGCATGGATTTCGAAAAGGTCGTCGGGGGCTGAGATGAAAATCTACGACAACGCCAACAAAGAGCTGATGCAGGTCAGCAAGATTGCGCGCGACGGCGACACCTTGGTGATCAAGGGCAAGATCTTCGGGACCATGCCGATGACCGCCAAGCTGAGGCCCGAGGAGGCGAGGGCGGCGCTGAAGCTGCTGGACTTCGGGACCATCCTCTTCCTGCTGACGCTGCCCTTCCGCCGCGCATCGACCGCGAAGCCCTAGGGCCGTGACCGCGTCCCCACGCCAAGAGGCCCGGATCGTCGCGCTGATGGCGCTTGGGTTCGGGCTGGTCGGTGTCGACCGGTTCATGATCTCGACCCTGTTCCCGGTGATCGCGCGCGACCTGCATCTGGGCTACGGCGACATCGGCAAGATCACCGGCGCCCTGGCGCTGGCCTGGGGCGTCGCGGCCCTGTTCATGGGCAATATATCGGACCGGATCGGCCGGCGGCGGGTGCTGACCGGCGCGCTGATCCTGTTCTCCCTGCTGATCGGCGCCAGCGGGCTGGCCGCGGGCCTGGGCAGTCTGATCCTGGTGCGGGTGGTCATGGGCCTGGCCGACGGCGCCTATACCCCGGCCAGTATCACCGCCACGATCGAGGCGTCGGCGCCCCAGCGCCACGGCCTCAACATCGGCATCCAGCAGACCATGCTGCCGCTGTTCGGCCTGGGCATCGCGCCGCTGGTGGTCTCGACCCTGCTGCACGTGATCAGTTGGAGGCTGATCTTCTCGGTGTTCGCGGCGCCGGGCTTTCTGCTGGCCTGGCTGATCTGGCGCACGCTGCCGGACGCCCCCGCTCCCAACCCCGCCTCCGCCTCGACGCCGGCGGAACCGGCCTCGCGCTCAAGCCTGGCGGACTGGAAGCGGGTCTTGGCCTTCGGCAACATCCGCCTGGGCATGGCGATGATGCTGTGCTGGCTGACCTGCCTGATCACCACCAGCGCCCTGCTGCCCAACTACCTGATCGACCACCTGCATCTCGGCTTCGACCAGATGGGACGGGTGATGTCCGCCATCGGGCTTGGGGCCATGACCGGCACCCTGCTGCTGCCGTGGATATCCGACCGGATCGGGCGCAAGCCGGTGATGCTGGTGGGGACCTGCGGGACGGCCTTGGCCCTGATCATGCTCGCGCGGACAGGCGCCCAGCCGGTCTGGCTGTTCACCTGGCTGTTCGCGGTGCATTTCTTCAACAACGCGCTCATCACCCTGACGGTCGGTCCGCTTTGCTCCGAAAGCGTGCCCGCGCCGCTGATGGCGACAGCGTCGGGGGTGGTGATCGCGGCCGGCGAACTGTTTGGCGGCGGCGTCGCCCCCATCGTCGGCGGTCAGATCGCCGACCACTTCGGCATCGATAAGATCCTGTGGCTGCCGACGGCGGCGATGGCGGTGGGCTTCGTCCTGGCCGCCCTGACCCGGGAAACCCGCTGGCGGGGCGAGCCCGCGAACGCCTCGCTCTAATCCAGCGGCCTACCGCCAGGGCGCGACCGCCTGGTCGATGGCGCCGAAGACGGACACCCCCTGGCGGTCGAAGAACTCCAGACGGCATCGATCGCCGTACCGCAGATAGGCCATGGCCGGGGCGCCCAGGGCCAGGTGCTCGCGCGCGCGCGCCTCGGCGATGCAGCCGGAGCCGTGATGCCGCTCGGCGTTGGCCAGGGCGCCGGCGCCGATCACCGTTCCCGCGCCAAGCTGGCGGGTCTTGGCGGCGTGGGCGATCAGGTCGGGATAGGTGAAGGCGGCGTCCTGGCCCGGATCGAGATCGCCCAGCAACTCGCCGCGGATGTGGCACAGGTAGCGGCCGCTCAGGAGCTTGCCGTCCCAAAGGTCGCCCAGCTCGTCGGGGGTGACCACGAACGGGCCCATGGAACTGGCCGACTTGCCCTGGATGAAGCCGAAACCGCGGCCGATCTCGTGCGGGATCAGCCCCCGCAGCGACACGTCGTTCAGGATTCCGATCAGGCGGATGTACCGGGCGGCCTCAGCCGCGGTGACCCCCTGCGGCACGTCGCCGGTGATGACCACCACTTCCGCCTCGATATCGATGCCGAAAGCCTCGTCTTCGCGCAGCCGGATCGGCTCGGTCGGGCCGATGATCTTGTCGGACAGGCCCTGGTAGAGCAGCGGCAGATCGAAGAAGTCCTCCGGAACCTTGGCGCCGCGCACCTGCCGGATGACCGACATGTGGTGGTAGTAGGCGCTGCCGTCGAGGAAGGCGTAGGCCCGCGGCAGGGGCGCCGCCAGATCGTCCGGTGTGATCGCGAAGGCGTCGGCTCGCGCACCGGCGCTCAGGTCCGCGGCAATGGTGGCGAGCTTGGGCGAAACCTCGTCCCATCGGTCCAGCGCCTGCTGGAGGGTTTCAGCGACGCCGGCCATGACCGCGTGGGTCCGCGCCGGACTGACGACGATCAGGGCGCCGTCGCGGCCCTCGGTTCGAAGCGAGGCGAGGATCATGACGCGGCTCCAACCGGACCATCGCCGGCGGGCGCGGGGCGCAGATAGCCCTTGTCGCCGCCCCACAACTCCGCGCGCCGCGACCAGTCGTGCGTCTGGTCCCACAGCGCCAGGACGGCGGGCGCCTCGGCTTCGAATTCCAGCAGGCGCTCCGGCGGCGCGGTGCGGGTGGTCAGTTCGAGGCGGTGGCCGGACGGGTCGAAGAAGTAGATCGAGCGGATGAACCCGTCGTGGTCGGTGGGGCCGATCACGGAGACCCCCTTGGCCTCCATCTCGGCCTTGGCCTTCAGTAGCACCTCGACGCTCTCGACCTCGAAGGCGAAGTGCTGGATCCAGTCGGGCGATGTGAGATCCTTCATCTCGCCCGGGTCGCCCGGGACCTCGAAGAAGGCAATCGAGCTGCCGTCCTCCATTTCCAGGAAGATGTGGATGTGCGGGCTGTAGAGCCCGGTGGACGGCACGTTGTCCTCGCCCATGGCGTGGGAGAATTTCAGCTTCAGGACGTCGGTGTAGAACTCGACGGTCGCCCGTGCGTCCCTGCACCGGAAGGCGGCATGGTGGAGTTTCTTGCAGAGCATGGCCGAGCCTCTCGGGTAAGCCGGATGTCCGCTGATTTTCTATGGAGAGGGGCCGCCGCTGTCTGTCACAGCCCCATGTGACAGGCGTCCTAAGGACGGGGTTCGGCCAGGAGCCGGCGCAGCAGCTCGTTCTGCGAGGATAGGCCAAGGCGCGCGTAGGCGCGCTTGCGGTAGGTCAGGACGGTGTTCACGGCGATGCCGTTCTCCAGGGCGATGCCTTCGGACGTCAGGCCCCGCGCGATGCCGGCGCAGACCTGCGCCTCGCGCATCGGCATGGCCGGCGCCAGCAGCCGCAGCCGCTCGATGAAACTGTCGCCCTGGTTCAGCGCAGGCGATGGACTGGCGTTGTCGTGGCGGGTCAGCAGCGCCAGGAGCAGGTCGGCGGACTCCAGGATGTTGCCGACGGCGTCCGCGTCAAAGGCGCCGTCGCGGCGGCGGGCGTAGAAATTGAGGCGGTAAAGACGGTCCCCGGATCGCTGGATCAGCGAGAAGCGGTCGCCAAGATCGACGTCGGTATAGCATTCGCGGCGATAGCGGGCCGAGCCGATGTCTTCGGACCGGATGCGCAGGCTGGCGCCGCCCTGCGGCAGGCCGCCGGCCCCTACCAGGCGGTTGGCCGGGTCAAGGCCCCAGTATCGGCTCAGGTACTGCTCGGCCAAGCTCCGGGCCAGGCGGCGAGGCCCGGCGTTGACGGCGACCAGGGCGCGCGGCGCGGTCTTGGGTTCGGAGACGAAAGCCGTCAGGTGGCTGCAGCCCGTCGCCGCCAGCGAGGCGTCGAACAGAGCCTGTTCGAAACCGCTGGTCCCCACCGCATCGATGACGCGGCCAATGTTGCCGCGCAACCGCTCGGCGGAGCGGGACGGTCTTTCCAGAGCCTGAACTTCCACCCTTGGGCGCCCAATCCGTGAATCGAGTTTCTCTTTGTAGATCAGCTATTTGGCCTGCGAACCGTCGCGGCGTCAACCGCCTGGTCCGTGTTTCTCACGGCCTGCGTTTCGTCAGGAGAAACGCAGGCCGAGGACCGGCTCCGCCCCGGCGCCGCAGTCGTAGATTGGGCCCTGTTCCGGGCTGTCCAGGTCCCGGCGGCGAAGGGGCGGAAATCGAATGAAGCTGGCGAGTTTTCACGCCGATGAGGCGGCACGGGTCGGCTTGGCGATCGACGGGGTGGGGGTGGTCGAGCTGTCCGCCCAGGTCGTGGGCGCCGATCCGGCGCTCTGGCCGGACTCGGTCGACGCCCTGATCGCGGCGGGGCCGCAGGCGTGGGACCTGGCCCGCGAGGCCGCCCGGCGCATCACCGCCGATCCTGCTGGGGCCAGCGTCTACGCCCTGGATGCGGTGAGCTGGCGGCCCCCCGTGGCCAGACCCTCGAAGATCTGCTGCGTCGCGTTCAACAACAGCGCCAACAGCGACCGGATCATGCGTGGGCCCAAGCACCCGGCCCTGTTCCTCAAGCCCGCCAGCGCCCTGGTGGGTCACCTGGGCGCGATCGAGTGCCGGGCCGAGTACGGCCGCGTCCATCCCGAACCGGAGCTGGCGGTGGTGATCGGCAAGGCCGCGCGCAACATCCGCGCCGAGGACGCTTATGACCACGTGTTCGGCTACACCATCCACAACGACATCACCTCGCCGACCATGCGCGAGGAGGACACCTTCCACTACCGCGCCATCCATCCCAAGAGCGGGGCCAAGAGCGGGGCCAAGAGCGGCGACACGCTGGAGATCGAGTACGTCGACAGCTGGGTGTCGTATCCTGGGCGGTACAAGGGCGCCGACACTTTCGCCTGCCTGGGGCCCTGGATCGTCACCAAGGACGAGATCGCCGATCCGCACGCCCTGACCGTCACCTGCCGCCACAACGGAGCGCTGGTGACCGAGGACAACACCGAGAACTTCTTCTTCAAGCTGCCCGAACTGCTGCAATTCATCTCGCGCTATATGACGCTGGAGCCCGGCGATATCGTCTCGATGGGCACGGCGCTGAAGCCGTCGGCGCGCGGCGGCGCGGTGCAGAATATCGACCTCAACCGGCTCGGCGGCAGGATTTCGGTGACCATCGACCAGATCGGCGAACTGACCAACACCGTCGCCCACCTGCACGACTGAGGACCGCATGGATCGCACCCGACAATTGCTGGCGCGGCTGGAGATCGAGGAGCTCAACGCCGAATTCGCCCATCTGATCGACTCGGGCCAGTCGGCGGCCGTGGCCGACCTCTTCACCGAGACCGGCAGCTATGGCCGCGCCACCGGCGAGCGCAGCGTCGGGCGCGCCGCCATCCGCGCCGCCTACCAGGTCCGAAGCGACCTTGGGCCGCGGACCGCCCGGCACATCTTCACCAACCTGCGGCTCGTCCACATCGACGAGACCCGCATCGAGGGGCGGCTGATCCTGACCCTGTTCGCGGCCGATGGGCCGCCGCCTCACCTGGCCGAGCCGTTCCTGGTGGCCGACTACGACGATGTCTACGTCCTGGGCGACGACGGCCGGTGGCGCTACGAGTCGCGGACGGTCACCTGGGTGTTCACCCACGCCAGCGGCAAGGTCTCGCCGCTGGCGCTTGGGGTCACGCCGAAGTCGACGGGCGGAGCGGCGGGCGGCTGAGCCGCGAGTCGAAGGGAGCGGCGCGACCATCATGGCGTTTCAACTGACCTGCGTCTCCCACGGCCCGGCCCTGGCCCATCCGCGCCCCGTGCCCGCGCAGCACCAGAGCGTGATGCGGGCCTACCGCGACCGGGCCGAGGCGCTGCGGCGCTTTGATCCGGAGCTGATCGTCATGTTCGCGCCGGACCACTACACCAACGTCCACCTGAACATGGTGGCGCCGTTCTGTGTCGGGGTGGCCTGCGAGGCGGTCGACGACTTTGGCGGCCATCCCGGTCGCTTCGACGTGCCCGCCGACATTGCCTGGGCCTGTATCGAGGCGGTGCGCGGCGCGGACATCGATATCGCCGTATCGCACGAGCTGATCGTCGACCACGGTTTCTCGCAGCCCCTGCACACCCTGGCCGGGGCGCTGGACCGCTATCGCGTGCTGCCGATCTTCATCAACACCACCTGCGCGCCGAGTGCGTCGTTCCGGCGAATCCGCATGCTGGGCGAGGCGGTCGGGCGGTTCGCCCGCGACCTGGGTCTGGCGCGCGTGGCCTTCCTGGCCAGCGGCGGGCTTTCTCACCACCCCGCCAACATCTTTCCCCAGGACCTGGCGGGCACGCGGCCGGAGCTGCGCGAATACCTGACCCATGGCGGGGCGCGGGGCGGGATGAACCAGGGCGACTGGATCGCCCTGCTGGGCGAAGCCACCCGGCAGGGCTCGGAGCGGGTCGAGCGCGGCGAGATGACGGCGGCCGATTTCCGGATCAATGCCGAGTGGGACCAGGCTTTCCTGAACCTGTTCGCCGCCGGCGGCGCCCTGGCCTTCGACGACTGGCGGCCCCAGAGCGTGATCGCCCAGGCGGGGGTGGCGGCCATGGAGGTGCAGCAGTGGATCGCGGCCGGGGCGGCGGCGCGGGTGGCCGGCGTGGCCAAGAGCCAGATCGATCTCTATGTGGCGACGGTGGAGTACCGCATCGGCGTCGGGGTCGCCCATGCCGATCCGCTGGAGCCTTGCTGATGCGGGCGCGCACGGCCCTGCCGCGACCGGACCAGCTGTCGGCGGCGCAACGAGCGGTCTACGATTCGATCTTCGCCACCCGCGGCAACGTCGAGGGGCCCTTCCTGGCCTGGCTGCACAGCCCGGAGATGGCCGGCCACGCCGAGAAGCTGGGCGCCTTCTGCCGCTATGGAACCGGCCTTGGCCGCCGCGAAGTCGAATTTCTGATCCTGGTCACGGCGGCGCACTACCGTTGCAACGGCGAATGGCGGATCCATGCGCCGATCGCGCTGGAGGCCGGCGTCCCGGCCGAGGCCGTCGAGGCGATCCGGGCGGGCCGCGATCCGGAGTTCGGCGATCCGGCGCTGGGCGCCCTGCATGCGTTCGCCGGCGCGCTGCTGCGCACGAACCGGGTCGACGACGCCACCTTCGAGGCCGCGGCCGGCCGGTTCGGCGAGGCGATCCTGGTGGAGGTGGTGGGGGTGGTTGGATACTATGGCCTGGTCGCCATGACGCTGAATGCGTTCGACATGGATGTCGGCGAGGGCCCGCCATTCTTTGACTAGGGCATCTTCGGTTGGGGCGGGCGAACGAAAGGGGGCGGCAGGTGGCGGCTTCGGGTGACCATGCGGCCGGCTCGATCCGCTCCGTGGCCCGGGCGCTGCGGCTGCTGCGCCTGATCAACGAGCGACAGGGTGTCGGCCTGCACGACCTGCACCTGCTGAGCGGACTGCCCAAGCCCACCGTGTTCCGGATACTGCTCACCTTGCAGCAGGAGGGTTACCTCGACCCGGACGGCATGCCGGGGGTGTATCACCTGACCCCCAAGGTTTGCGAACTCAGCGCCGGCTATGTGGAGACCTCGCTGATCGTCAAGGTCGCGGCGCCCATCGCCCTGGCCACCACCAAGCGCATCAAGTGGCCGCTGGGAATCGGCGTCCTGGACGGCGACGCGATGATGGTCCGCTACAGCACCATGCCCAGCAGTCCGCTGGCGATGCAGACCACGACCCTGGGCCACCGGCACGGGTTGCTCGAAAGCGCCATGGGCCGGGCCTATCTGGGCGCCTGCAGCGCCGAGGAGCGCCAGGGCCTGGTGGCGATGCTGCGGCGGCGCTCGGCGGGCGGACCGGTGGATGTCGAGGCCGAACTGGCCGCGCTTGAGGCTGGGGCCGCGCGAGGCTATGGCCTGCGCCTGCCCCGGAAAAAGGGGGACAGCGCCACCTTGGCGGTGGCGATCATGCACGCGGGCCAGGTGCTGGCCGTCCTCAGCCTGACGACCTTCGGCAACCTGATGGACGCCGCCTTCATCGACCGCTTCCTGCCGACGCTGCGGTCCACCGCCCAAGACATCGAGGCGGCCTTCGCGGCGGGCGCGGCCCCAGAATCCGGCCAGGAGTCCGGCGAAAGGTTGGGCGGGATTACTTCAGCTGATCCCTGATGCTGTCGAGCCCGGCCTGGGCGCAGGCTTCGTCCTTGTCGGAGCGGTCCGCGCCGCCCACGCCGATGGCGGCGATCACCGCGTCACCACGGCGGATCGGCAAGCCGCCAGCCAAGGGCAGGATCTCCGGGTCGATCACCAGCGGCGGCCCGTTCGACGGGGGCGGGGGCATTCTGGCCAAATCTCCGGTGCTGATCCCGAACGCGGCCGACGTGTAGGCCTTGCGCCGGCTGGTGGTGATGCTGACCGGACCGGCGCCGTCGTCGACCAGCAACACGCGTGTCACACCCTCGCGGTCGACGATGCTGACGCTGACATGAAGGCCGTCGGCGTCGCACTTGGCCAGGGCGGCGGCCGCGGCCCTGATGGCCAGCCGGGCGGGCAGGGGGCCGGCGGGCTCCGACTCGGCCGCTGAAGCCACGCAGGTCCAGGCGACTCCGGCCAAGGCGAGTGTTGCGCCGCAGAGTGTGCGTGCGATCGTGATCTTCGGCGCGAGGCGTTTTGAACTCATGGCATCCTCCCCTGGGTGGTCGCCTTGCGGGCCCATAGCCTCGAGGCGACCATCCGAACGCCCCAAGACTACATCGCCGACCGCGCGGCGATCGGGGCAAAGCGCCGGCGTTTCGCGGTATGAAACATCGATGTACCGCTTTATGCAATTTATGAACCGCATTGCGGAACAATATTGACACCGGCGCCGGCCCGTGTTGGTCTATCGCCATAAGATCATCGATCCGCATCGATGACGCCTCGCCCTGAATGGGCGGACGATGGGAGCGAAGCGCGGCAGGAGGAGACCGTAGTGGCGGCGATGACGACCCCCATGACCCGCAAGGCGGGCATGCTGACCGGGCTTTGCCTGCTGGCGCCGATCATCCTGGCGGTGATGGGCGTGGTGGTGCTGGCGCCGATCCTGCCGCAGCTGCAGCAGGCATTCAAAGGCACGCCCCACGCCGAATTCCTGGTGCCGATGATCCTGACGACGCCGGCGCTGTGCGTGACGTTGTTTTCCTGGGCGGCGGGCGCGCTGGGCGACGCCTTCGGCCGCCGGCGCCTGTTGATGGGCGCGCTGGTCTTCTACGCCATTGTCGGCGTCGCCCCGGCCTTCCTGAACGACCTGCGCGCCATCCTGGTCACCCGCGTGGGGGTTGGCCTGGCCGAGGCCATGCTGATGACCCTGAGCACCGCCCTGATCGGGGACGTGTTCGAAGGTCCCACCCGCGACCGCTGGCTGGGGTCGCAGACCGCCGTGGCGTCGCTCTCGGCGCTGGTGTTGTTCAATGTCGGCGGCTTCCTGGGCGTCTACGGATGGCGCGCGCCTTTCTTCGTCTACGCCAGCAGCGTGATCATGCTGCTGGGCGTGGCCCTGTTCACCTGGGAGCCGGCGCCGGACGCGCGGGCCAAGGGCGCCCTGCATGACGACGACGAGCAAAAGGGCGGTTGGGAACTGTTTCCGTGGGCGCCGATGCTCGGCGTCACGGCGGTGACGGTGTTCGCCTCGGTGATGTTCTACACGGTCCAGATCCAGGCGAGTGTCGGCCTGAGCCTGCACGGAGTGACCGATCCGCGTCGGATCGGTTTCCTCACCTCGGTCGCCAGCCTGGCCGTGCCGCTGGGCACGATCGTGTTCCAATTCGCCGCCCGCTGGCGGGTGGCCACCCTCCTGGCCATTGCCTTCAGCCTGCTGGCCACCGGTTTCATCCTCATGAAATGGTCGAGCGACGCCAATCAGTTTCTGATCGGCGCGGCGGTCAATCAGCTCGGCGCGGGGATCGTCCTGCCGACGGTCCTGACCTGGGCGATGCGGCAACTGCCCTATCCGGTCCGCGGGCGCGGCATGGGCATCTGGACCGGCGCCTTCTCGCTCGGCCAGTTCATCAGCCCGATCGCCATCACCCTGATCTCGGCGCGGATGGGCGGGCTCTGGGGCGCGTTCGAGGCGCTGGGCTTCGCCTGCGCCATCGCCGGCGTCGCCGCCTTGCTCGGCGGTTTCGTCAAGTGGCGCGGCGACGCTGTCGCGCTGGTTTAACGAACGGCCGGCCGGCGACGCCAGTGCGTCAGCCGACCGGCGTGTCCATGACCGGCTTGGGCAGATTCCAGTCCCGGTAGCCCTGGGCGACCACCTGGGTCTCCAGGCTGCCCGGGTCGCGGATCGCCGGCGGCGGGCTAAGCTCGCCGGGCGTGGCGTAGTCGAACACCACCCGCTCGGTGGTCACCATCGAGAAGGAGCCCTCGGGATCGACGAATTCCGCCAGGGCCGTCTCCAGCGGGCCGCGGAGGCTGGCGTCGCGCTTTAGCCGCGCCAGCGACTCCAGGCTGTCGAACCAGATCTCCTCGACGCCGGCGAACTCGCCTACGCCGCCGTGCTCGAACAGGGTGCCCTTGAACATCACCCTGTCCAGTTCCAGCTGCCGGTTCTGGACGTACTTGCGCACCAGGCCCGCGCCGCCCGCCGTCTCGAGGAAAACCGGGGCATAGCGATCGCGCCAATGACGGTTGAACGCCTCGATCGACAGTTCGGGCCGCTTCTTGAACCAGTGGGTCAGCTTGACCCCGCCGCCGGAGCGGAAACCGGCCTTCTGGAACACCACCTCACCGGTGCACAGGGCGAGGTTGAAGTTCTTGTCGCCGAAGCTGTGCGGCTGCATGCGCTGCACATAGCCGATGTCGGTCAGAGAGATGAGCAGGTCCTCGTTGCTGACCAGCCAGTGGTCGGCCATGTTGTCCCACTCCATGGCCGAGAGCGGGTAGAGCAGCATGTCGTCGGTGACGCCGCTGATGGCGTAGTGCTGGATGTAGCGCTTGAACACCTGCAATACCGCCGGCGTCGTCAGCATCAGCGAGACGTGGATATTGCCCCATTCGTAGAAGTACCGTTCCTGGGTGTCCTCGCGCTTGCGCCGCGCGCAGATCAGGAACTTCAGGTACTCGCCGTGGGGCAACGGGCGGATTTCAAAGTGCGGGTTGCTCATACGGTCAGCTCCGGTCGCGGATCAGCAGGGTGTCGAGGCTCCAGCGGCCGGGGCCGGCGAAGACTAGGTAGAGGAATACGAAGCAGTAGAGCACCGCCGCTTCGCCCATGTTGATCACCGGGTAGAAGCTGTGCGGAGCGTGGGCCATGAAATAGGCGACCGCCATTTCGCCGGACAGCAGGAAGGCGACCGGGCGCGTCAGCAGACCGACGGCGAGCAGGCCGCCGCCCACCAGTTCCAGCCAGGCGGCCACCAGGATCAGTGGCGGCATCGGCCCTGGCGGCTCGGGCATGGGCGCGGGGAAGTGCAGCAGCTTCATCGCGCCGTGCTCGATGAACAGCAGCGCCGTGATCAGCCTCAGCACGCTGAGCACCGTGGGCGACCAGGCGTTCAATCGGGTCATTGTCTCGTCCATCGGCTAGGGGTTTTCGCGGCAGGGCCAGCGGCGTCGCCCAAGACGCGCCGCTGGCCCTGAACTCCGGAAATCCGGGGCTCAGTACTTGGCCTCGAGCCGCACGCCGAAGAACCGATGGGCGTCGCGCGCCGGCTGGCCGGTCACGGCGTTGGCGGCCCATGGCCCGCTGAAGAAGTCCTCCATATCGACGAAGTAGTGCTGGTCGGTGACATTGTTGACGAACAGCGTCGCCGAGTAGTTCTTGTTCTTGCTGGTCAGGGTGGCGCCCAGGTTCAACAGGCCGAAGGCCGGTTCGACGCCATGCGGGTTCTGGTCCACCAGCATCTGGGCGCTGGTCCGGTAGGTGTAGTCGAGGTTGAGGGTGAGATCGAACGGCAGGCTCGCTAGCGGGATGTTCTGGGCGACGTTGACGTTGAACTTGAACTTCGGCGAATTGGGCAGGGCCTTGCCGCTGATGTCCTGGGTGGTGACCGCAACGCCGTTGATCGTCTCGCCGACATAGGCCGGCGCATTGGCGTAGCTGGTGAACTTGGCGTCGATGTAGGCGGCGTTGAAGCCAACGGTCAGGTGTTCGGTCGGACGCGCCACGGCGTCAACCTCGATCCCCCGCGTCTCGGCCGACCCCGTCGCGTCGAGGATGAGCACGGGGTTGATGACGCCCGGCTCCGAGGAGAAGGACTGAATCTGGTAGTTGCTGTAGCGGGTGTCGAACAGGGCGAGGTTCACATTGAGCCGGCGATCGAAGTAGTTGCCCTTCAGGCCCAGTTCGAAGTGGTTGATGTGCTCCTGTCCGACCGGCGCCAGGACGTCGCCGGGGGTGAAGGTGGCGCCGCCGGGCCCGGTGCGCGAGGCGATCGCCGGCGGACTGATGGCGGTGAGGGCCAGCGAGGTGTTGTAAGCCTTCGGCGCGTAGCCCCTGGCGTAGGTGAAGTAGACCATCGAGGACGAGGCGAACTTCTGCTGCAGGCTGATGTCGCCGACGACCGAGTCGGAACTGTTGCTGCCCTGGCTGAAGCAGAGCGCGCAGGACGGTGGCGAGGCCTGAACGAACACGGTCTGATAGTTGACGTAGCTAAGGTTGTCGCGGTTGTAGCGCAGGCCGGCCGTGATCGTTGTGTGATCCAGCACCTTCCACGAGCCCCGCCCGTAGACAGCGTAGCTCTTGGTGTCGGGGGTGATGTCGAGGTTCAGCCCCGCCGGCGGCAGGAGGCGCAGGTAGGTCTCATGCACCTTGGAGTCCGAGTAGAAGGCGCCCACGACATAGGTGAGCGGCTTGTCGGCCGGTGAGACCAGCTTGATCTCCTCCGTGGTCTGATCGATGTCCTCGGTTTGCGTCTGGGTGTTGCTGAAGTGGGCGTGGCCGCCGGTCAGGACGTCGAAGAAGTAGACGCCGAGCACGAACAGGTCCTGCGTGTTTCGCTGGTGCTCGTGCTGGTAGGAGGTGGTCGAGCTCAAGGTGAAGTCGCCGAGCCGGTAGTCGAGGGTCAGCGCCACGTCGTAGTCGCGGGTGGAGGCGCCGGAGTTGGGCACGACGCTGTTGAAGGTCTGATTGTCGAGGCTGGGCGTGACGCCGGGAAGCAGCAGGGCCTGGGTCAAGGGCGAGCCGGGGAACAGCAGCGTCGCGCCAGGGGTCACGAAGCTGTAGACGAAATTGGATCCGTGCGAGTCCATCTGGCCGTAGTGGGCCGCCACCGTGACGTCCAGGTTGTCGGTGGGGTGCAGCCTCAGCTTGCCGCGGGTCCCCCAGCTGTTGGCGTAGGACTTCTTGCCGTCGAAGAGGTTGTGGATCGGGTAGTCGAGGTGATGTCCCCAGCCCGCCAGGCTGAACTCCACCTTGTCGCCGAGCGGCCCCGACACGTGGCCGATCACATGTTGCTCGTTGTCGTCCGTGAAGGTGGCGCTCAGCCCACCGGCGAAGCTGGCCGTGGGCCCGTAGGTGATGACGCTGATTTCGCCGGCCGAGGCGGTGCGGCCGCCAAGGGTCGATTGCGGGCCCTTGAGCACCTCGATGCGGGCGACGTCCTCCAGGGCGTTGCCGGCCATGGAGTCCGACGGCACCGGCACACCGTCCACCAGCACCTCAACGCCCGAGGCGATGCCCACCGTGGACTCGTTGGAGACACTGGATATGCCGCGCACGCCCATCGGCACGCGGCCGTTGAAGGTGCCGTTGAGCTGGACCGACGGCACCAGCTTGTTCAGGTCCGAGATATCGCTGGAGTTGGTCGAGGCCAGCCTGGACGGGGGAAGGACCGAAGCGGCGACGGGCGCGTCGGAGAGCCTCTCCGTCCGCTTCTGGGCCGTGATGACCACTTCCTGCACCTGGCTGGTCGTGGCGTCGGCGGGCTGCGCCTCCGCCGCCCAGGCCAGGCTGGGCGCCGCGAGGCAGACGCAGCCCGAGAGCGCCGAGGTGGTGAGCCAGATATTCCGGATCGAACGCATTGCTTCCCCCTGATTTGTGATTTTGGGCGGCCGGATTCTTGGATTCACGGCAGCGTTTCGGTCGCAGTTTGGGGGAGGCTTCGCCCAGATGCGGGCATGTTGTTTCCGTTCCCAATGCGCCGTTACGGCTGCCGCGTTCTTGGTACGCGGACGTTTTATTCCGGATAGAGGACACCGGTTCTTCGCCAGTGTCAATAATAAATCCGTGTTATGGACTGTATGTACCGTATTGCGGAATTAGTACCATGCGAGCTGGCGTCTGAACCGGCCTCGATGGCGATGCGCCGCGCAGGGTAACGCCTTGTATTTCTAGCCTGAAGGCGGCACATTTTTGTGCCCGACAGCGGCGGCCAACGCCCCTGGGGTCTGCGTTCGCGGCCTCGGGTTCGCAGACTGGGGGAGGGACGCGATGGACAACGAGACGCAGGTCGATCGCCCACCCTCGGACGCGGTCCTGTCCGCGGTGCTGGCGATCCTGCACTCGGCGCCCGGGCAGGAGGCCAACGATCCCCGTACGGCCCGGCTGGCGGCCATGGTGCGGCAGATGGGCGAGGACGGCCGCGAGCGCGACGATCCCATTCGCGAGATTCTGGCCCGGCTCGGGGACAAGTGGAGCCCTTTGCTCATCCTGGTGCTGCGCGCCGGCCCGTTCCGGCACGCGACGCTACGCCGTCTGGCCAGCGTCATCGGCGCCGACCCCGAGATCTCCCAGCGCATGCTTACCCTGCGCCTGAGGTCGCTGGAGCGCGACGGCCTGGTCCGCCGCACGGTCACGCCCACGATCCCGCCGCAGGTGGAATACGCCATCACCGATCTCGGCCTTGGCCTTGTGGAGCAGATGGATTCCCTGATGGACTGGGTGCGTCGCCACGACGCGGAGATCCGCGCCGCGCGCGAGCGGTTCGTTCCCGACGAAAACTGAGGAACCGCAAGAACAGGCTCGGTTCTTTAGTTTGCGAGCACGATTCGGAGTTTTGCCGGTTCCCACAAAACTCATCGTGGTCTGCCAGCGGCGGAATCGACCCTTCGGAACTTCGGCTCAGATAGCGCCAATGGCGCCGGCCATGATTGTCTCCCGCAACCAGGTCAACGCCTGGTCCCTCTCCCGTGAGCGGTGCCACTGAAAGGTTTCGGTCAAGACCGGCATTTCGAATTCGGCCCGTGCGGTCTTCAGGGGAAGAAAACGCATGTAGTTCTCCGCCAGACGCGTCGGCACGGTCGCGATCCTCTGGCTGTCGACGACAAGACGGGGCAGAAGCGCGAAGGTCGGGGCGGTGACCTTGACCCGCCGTTCGACGCCACGTTCCATGAAGAACAGCTCGTCGATGGTGCGCTCCGCGCCATGCGCCGACAGCGCCACATGGTCGGATCGGACGAACTGCTCCAGCGAGATGGTTTCTCCAATGGAGGCATTGTCAGCCGCCGCCAGACAGGTGAATCGATCCTCGAGCAGTAGCTGCTGCGAGTTGGCCGGGTCGCAGTAGTGGCCCGGCGCGATGATCAAATCGACGTCTCCCTTCTGCAACTCGCTGAACGCCGTCCCCGTCATCAGGGGCAGCAGGTCAACCTCGATCGCCGGGGCAAGACGGCAGATCGCGCCGATTGCCGCGGCAAGCACGACGTCCGTGACGAAGTCGGAGGCGGCGATGCGAAACCGGCGGCTCGATGTCGCCGGATTGAAGTTCGGTTCGGAACGCAAGGTGGCGTCGATCCGGCTTAGAATTTCGCGAACGTCGGGGCCTAGCGCCCGGGCGTATGGGGTGGGCGTCATGGTCTTTCCCGACAGCACCAACAACTCGTCCCCCAGCGCCTCGCGCAACCTCGCCAGGGCGCAACTGACCGCCGACGGGCTCAGGCGCAACTTGATCGAGGCGGCCGTAACGCTCTGCTCCGCCAACAGGACGTCCAGCGCGGAAAGCAGGTTCAGGTCCAAGCCCTTGTATCGCATGACCGTCCCAATCGTTTGATGCGATCAACACTATCGTTCAAATCATTCAATTTTACAAAAGCGTTTGAGCCACGGACATTGGCCGCAAGAACTCGTCGGCTCACCTCCCACGCGGAGTCCGGCCGTGGTGCAGACAAACTCAAAGGGGAGTTGAACGATGACTCAGCGCGACGTTCGTGGCGTGAATTCGCCCTACCTCGACGCCAGCAGGGATGTTGCGAAGGGTCCGCTGCTGGGCAGCCCCAACAAGCTCAAGCTGGCGGTCTTCTGCGCCAACGTTCAACGCGGCACCACCGGAAGCACGGTCGACGAAACCTTGCGGGTGACCTGGGACGATGTTTCCCGCATCGCCCGTGCTGTCGATGCGTCCGGCATCGAGGCCATCATTCCCCTCGCCCAGTGGAAACTCGTCGTCCATACGGCGCCGGAGACGGAGCGTGTGCTTGAGACCTTCACTTGGGCGTCGGCGATCGCGGCGATCACCGAGCGGGTGCAAATCCTCGCTACCTGCCACATCCCGCTCTACCACCCGGTGATGGCGGCCAAGGCGGTAGCCACGGTCGATCATGTCTCCGGCGGGCGATTTGGCCTCAATGTCGTCGCGGGCTGGAATTCACACGACTTTGCGATGTTCGGCTACGACCAGCACGAACACGACGACCGCTACCGCGCCGCCGGCGAGTGGATGCGGTTCATCGAGCGCATCTGGACCGACCACAAGCCCTTCGATTTCGAGGGTGACTACTACAAGTCGCGCGGCGTCGTTTCCGAACCAAAGCCGATACAGTCCCCGCGGCCGGTGATCATGAGCGCCGGGTTCAGTCCGGCCGGACAGAAATTCGCGCAGCGATGGGCGGACCTGAACTTCGTATCGGTCCAGGACGTCGAACAGGCCGCGCTCGCGGTGGCCGCCGCGCGGAAGGCGGCGCGGGAGGATCATGATCGCGACATCATGATGTGTTGCGGCGGTTGGATCGTGTGCCGCGACAGCGAAAAGGAGGCCCGCGAGTACGTGGACTACGTCATTCGAGAGCGCGGCGACCGGATTACGGCTGAAGGCCAGCTCGGCGAGATGATCCCCAATTCGCATTCGATCCGTGGACTGGCCCGCGACGGATTGCTGGAGCGGCTGATGAGTGGATTCTTCGGGCTCCCGTTCATCGGAACGCCCGACCAGATCGTCGATCAGATGCAGCGGGTGTCACGGGCCGGCATCGACGGCCTGGCCATCTCCTGGGTCGACTACGACCAGGGGCTCGCGCAATACCGGGACCAGCTGTTGCCCCGGATGATTCAGGCTGGATTGCGGGTGCAGTGATCTTGCCGAATGCAGTGTTGGCGAAGCAGGCGACAAATCGGACGTGGAAAAGATGTTGCCAGTTGACGGCCTGAAAGCGGCCATGCGCCGCGCGGCGAAGTCAGTTCTGGTCATAACGACCCGTGATCAGGACCGGAAAATCGCCATGACAGCGACCGAGGCGCACAGCTTGAGCCTGGAGCCTGCGTCACTGTTCGTATGCGTGAACCGGTCCGCCTCGATCTTCTCCGCGCTCGCAGCCAAGGCGCGTTTCTGCGTCAATGTGCTGTCGGCCGAGCAGGTCGAGGTCGCGCAGCGATGCGGCGGGCGGGTGAAGGGCGAGGCCCGATTCGAGGTTGGAGGCTGGCGGGAGCACGCAAGCGGATTGCCGTACCTTCCGGATGCACCGGCATCGATATTTTGCGACCCGGACGCCGTATTCCACTACGGCACCCATGGTATCTTTGTGGGGAGAGTCTTCGACGTAAGACTTGGTCCGAACTGTGCCTCGTTGATCTATGCAAACGGCCAATATGGCGCGATCGGCGCTTGATGGAGATGCTGGTTCGCTGGGTTGACCCGTCGGTCGGACGCAAGGGAGATCGAACCCTTCATGGCCTGGCCGCCGTCGTGGCGACCGGTTGAAAGGCCGCCGGGTCTCAGGCGTCACCACGCCAGATCGCGTCGGCGAGCTTGGCCGTGCGCAGCAGCGCCTCGATGGCGATTTCACGCTTCTCCTCGAACCGCTGGGCGGGGATCGGCACGCTGAGGGCGGCCTGGCCAAGGGGTGAGCCGAGCAGCGCCACCCCGACCGCGCAGATACCCTCCGAATGCTCCTCGCGGTCGATGGCCACGCCCCGCTTGCGGACCTGGTCCAACTCGCGGCGCAGGGCGTCGGGGGAGGTGATGGTGTTCGGGGTCAGGGCCTCAAGCCGGGAGGGCAGCATGCGATCCAGGGTCCTGGGCGGCAAGGACGCCAGGATCGCCTTGCCGTTGGCGGTGCAGTAGAGCGGGAAGTTGGCGCCGATCACGCCGACCAGGCGCAGGCGCTGCGGGGCGACAACCTGGTCGATGAAGGTGAGCTGAGCCCGTTCGAGTACGGACAGGTCGACGGTCTCGTGGATTTCGTCCGACAGGTTCTGCAGCAGCGGGTGAATCTCGGTGACCAGGCCGCTGCGCACCGCTTCGGCCATATAGATGATCTCGTGACCAAGGCGGTGGCGGCTGCCCGAACCGCTGGGCTCCACCAGGCCTTCGTCGGCCAAGGCGTTGAGGATCCTGTGCACCGTGGTGCGCGCCAGGCCCAGGTGCCCGGCGATCTCGGCCTGGGTCAGTCCGGCCGGATTGACCTTGAGCAGGCGCAACATCTCCGCGGCGCGCGCCAGAACCTGGACGCCCTGGTCGCGTTCACCCTTGCCGCCGGACTCGGTTTCCGGGGAGGGGAGGGGGCGCGGCCCTTTTGCGTCGCGGGTCGAGCTGGACGCCGGAGAGGGTCGTTTCATGAAGCAGGTCAGCCTAGCGGGTCGATGGAAGATTTAGAGCCTGTTCCGCTTCTTCCACGTTCGCGACGGTTGTGTCGAGATCACGCGCGAGCTTGGCGGCCCGCTCGACCAGCGGCAGGTTGCCCTGCGAGAGCACGCCCTTGCCCAGGTGCAGGGTGTCCTCCAGCCCGGCGCGGGCGTTTCCGCCCAGCGCCAGGCCGATGGCGGTGAGCTGCAGATTGGCCTTGCCGATGGCGATCACCTGCCAGACCGCGCCCTTCGGCAGGCGCTCGACCATCATCATCAGGTTCTGAGGCGTGGCCGCCATCCCGCCCCGCACACCCAGCACGATGGAGAACTGCAGCGGCTCGGCCAACAGGCCCTCCTTCCAAAGCTGCAGGCAGGCGTCCAGGTGGCCGGTGTCGTAAACCTCCAGCTCGGGCTTGACGCCCAGCTCGCGCATGCGCCCGGCGAGCCGGCGCACGCCCTTGGGCGGATTGCGGAATTCGCCGTCGCCGAAGCTCATCGAACAGGGATTGAGCGTCGCCATCCGAGGTTTGAGCTCGACCAGCTTCTCCCGCTCCTCGAAGGGCACGCTGAGCCCCACGCCGGTGGAGATCTGGATCAGGATCGGGCAGCGCTGCTGGATCAGGTCCACCGTCCGCTTGGCGATGTCCAGGTCGGCGGTCGGGCGCTGCTGCTCGTCGCGGAAATGCAGGTGGGCGACCGACGCGCCGGCCCGCCAGGCCTCGTCGACCGCGTCGGCGATCTCGTGCGGCTGGGTGGGCAGGTGGGGGTTGTCCGCGGTCGTGGCGATCGGCCCCGTGGGGGCGACGGTGATGACAACGCTCATATCAGGGGCCTCGATTCAATCTCGCGGGGTGGCCGGTGGCGTGGCGATGGCGACGAGCAGGGTGGCGGGCCTGCCGCTACGGTTCTCGACGCTGCGCACCGTCCCCTTGGGCAGATGGACGGAATCGAAGCGGCCGAGCGTCTCCTCTCGGCCCCCCGAAAGCACCGTCAGTTCGCCCTCGAGCACGGTGTAGATGGTCTCTTCCCCGGTGGCGGACTCCTGGGCCGCGCCGCCGGGATGGTAGAGCGACAGCCCGATCCAGAAGCGTTCGGTCGGCCCCGCCTCATGGCCCTGCAGCCGCCGGCAATCCACATCGCTGTGGAGCGGCGGCGAATAGGCCGGCGCCTGGGCGAAACGGACGACGCGCATGGCTCAGCCCGCCTCGCCGGTCTCGATCCGGTAGGAGCCGGAGGGATCCAGCATCGCCACCAGGCGCACGATGCAGCCGTCGCCGCCCACCCAGCGCCACGGGAACGCCGCGAACGTCACACGCTTGCCGGTCACGGCGTCGAGATCGCCGCCGACATTCTCGAAACCGTAGATGCCCGCCGAGAGGATCGCGTTGTGGCAAGGCTCCCAGTAGGGGAAGTCCTCCAGGACGTCGCGGCCGGTCTCCTGCTTGTACTCGGCGCAGGCCCAGGGCAGCAGGCCGCCGGTCTCGGCGCTGGGGCCGTGGGGCGCGATGGCGGTGCCCAGGGGATGGTCGAGGGCCTGGACGTCGATGCCGACCGCCTTGACCTTCTTCTGCACGAACCACTCGCCGGCCTCCTTATAGAAGCCCGGCCCGTAGGCGTAGTATTTGGCGCTGTCCGAATAGTGATGGTGCCAGCCGGTGTTGACGATGACGATGTCGCCCTCGCGGATCTGCGGCGAGGCTTTTTCGAGGTCATCGGCGGTGATCACACCCCACTTGTCCTTCGGAATCGACACCACCACGCCGGTGCCGAAGAAGTTGCGCAGCGGGATTTCTTCCAGGAACGGCGTGCCCTCGACCACGTGGGCGGGCGCGTCGATGTGGGTGCCGGAGTGCATTACGGTGGTGATCCGCTGGGTCAGCACCCGGCTCTTGGACATGCTGTGCAGCCGCTCGATCTTGACGTCCTCGAAGTAGGGCCAGCACGGCTGGCCAAGACCCCAGGGGTGGGAAAGATCGAAGAACTCCAGGCCCCGCTCCTTGGGCCCCTCGGCCCACTTGTAGTTCGGGTCGGTGATGCGGAATTCGGGCATGGGGGTTTCCTTCAGGCGTTGAGCGCGCTGTCGCGCCGATTGGGGTCGTTGAGTTGTCGCGAGACGTGGGCCGCGAGGCGCTCCGCGGCGCGCTCGCGCTCGCCGGCGGGCCAGTCCAGGAAGCCGGAGCCGGTCTTGGCCCCCAGCGCGCCCTCCGCCGCCAGGCGACGCAGCAGCGGCGAGGGCGCCGCATCGCGATTGAGCGACGGCAGCACCGCCTCATGGATGGCGAGGGTGAGGTCCAGACCGACATAGTCGGCGTTCTCGATCGGCCCCATCATCCCCAGGCGCAGACCCAGGGTGTTGCGCACCATGAGGTCCACGGTGGCGGCGTCGCAGACGCCGTCGGCGATCAGGGCGATCGCCTCACGCCAGAGCGCATGCTGCAGCCGGTTGCCGACGAAGCCTGGAACATCCTTTTCCACCCGGACCGGGATTTTGCCGAAGCCGCGCAGGATCTCGACGGTCCGGTCCATCACCGCGTCGCTGGTGGCCGCCGCGCGGACGACCTCGACGACGGGGATCAGGTCCGGCGGGTTCCACCAGTGGGTTCCCACCACGCGCTGCGGTTTTCCAGTGCGGGCGCCGATTTCGCCGACCGGCAGGACCGAAGTGTTGGTGGCCAGGATCGCGTCCGGGGACAGCTCGTCCAGGGTCTGGAACAGAGTCTGCTTGGCCGCCAGGTTCTCGACGATGGCCTCGGTGACGAAATCAGCGTCCGCCACCGCCGCGCCGAGATTGGCGTGCAGCGCCGGCGAGAGCCCTTCCTCGGCCAGCGCCGCGCCGGCCGCGCGCAGGACCTCCGCATTGGCGTCGCAAAGCGCCACCGAGGCGCCGGAGCGCAAGGCCACCGCGGCCAGCTTGCGGCCCATCAGCCCCGCGCCGATGATCGCCACCCTCAGCATGAGGTGTAGCCGCCGTCCAGATACAGCACCTGGCCGGTCATGAACGCCGAGGCCTTGCTGAGCAGGAACACCAGGGGGCCGACGAAATCGTCCGGCTCCGCCAGGCGTCCCAACGGGATGCGCGATAGCATGGCTTCGCGGGTGCGCCGGCCCTTCTCGTCGTCGGCGTACATCCAGCCGGTCAGTTCGGAGCGGAATACGGTGGGCGCCAGGACGTTGACCCGCGTCTGGCGCGCGCCCCATTCCGCCGCCAGCGCCTTGGCCAGCAGGTCCACCGCCGCCTTGGACGGGCAATAGGCTGAATACCCGGCCGGATGGCCGAGCTTGCCGCGGGTGGAGGAGATCAACACCACCTCGCCGCCGCCACCCTGGGCCTCGAACAGACGGCCCGCCGCCTGGCACATCAGCCAGGAGCCGCGCACATTGGCGTCCATCACCCGTTCGAAGTCTTCCATCTTCATGTCGACGATCGGGGCGACGTGATTCATGCCCGAGGCGACCACGAGACCGTCGAGCCGGCCGAAAGCCTGGACGGCCGCCGCGACGATGGCTTCCGCATCGTCTGGAGCTTCCGGGCGGCGCACGACGGTGACCGCGCCGGCGCCAAGCTCACCCTTGAGGCGTTCGAGGCCGTCC
This sequence comes from Caulobacteraceae bacterium, assembly GCA_036384135.1. Taxonomy (GTDB): domain Bacteria; phylum Pseudomonadota; class Alphaproteobacteria; order Caulobacterales; family Caulobacteraceae; genus Acaudatibacter. Next base: position 27,508 of record DASVMY010000126.1, read on the forward strand.
GTGTCCCCGCCCGCCAGCGTGAGCCGCGCGCCGCGCGCCGCCAGGCCCCGGGCCGCGGCCCCTCCCAAGGCGCCGGTAGCGCCTGTGATCACGATCGAGCGGCCGGAAACGTCGAACATGTCCGCCGGCGCCGAGCCGGCATGGGCGATTGCCGTCATCCTGGCCTCCCAGCCATTCTTCGCTTCGTTCCGATAGTCGGTATCGAAATGCTGTATCGCGGAACATTGAGGCTTCCGGCTCGCCTCGTCAACCCTCGACACCCTCGCGGGAAGCCCATGCGGATCGGTCAGCGCGCCAATATCGGCCTTGATGCGGAATTTTTATCCCGTATTATGGAAATCAACAAGCTGGCGGACCCGGCCCTCGCGCCAGGGGCGCAACGGGTCCTTAAACAGGCTTGCAAGGCTCAAGGGAGAGGCGAGACGATGTTATCACAGCGGTGGGAGACCTCGCGGCGCCGGTTCGAGATCGAGCGCCACCGCAACATCCGCATCCCAGTACGGGCGGGGTTCGAGTTGGATTGCGACATCGTCCGTCCCGTCACCACCGAACGCGTTCCGGTGATCCTCTGCGTCTTCCCCTTCGACAAGGAGGGGATGTTCACCACCGTGATGCCGGCGGCGATCAGCGGCCAGTACGTCGCGATCGAAGGCGGCGACCCGAATTTCTATGGCCGCCGCGGCTACGCCCAGGTGTTCCTCAGCCTGCGCGGCACCGGCGACAGCGGCGGCGCCTACGACCACATGGGTCCGGGCATGATCGAGGACATCTATGACGCCATCGAGTGGCTGGCCAAACAGCCTTGGTGCGACGGGCAGGTCGCCACCTTTGGCACCTCCTTCTTCTCGATGCCGATCAAGCTGGTCGCCCAGCTGAAGCCGCCGTCGCTGAAGGCGATCTTCGCGCCGTTCGGCACCGACGATCAGTACCGCCAAGCGGTATTCCACGGCGGCATCTTCAATTTCCAATTTCACCATTGGTGGTACTCGCACGCGCTCAGCCGGCCCCGCCTGGACCGCTCGTTTCGCGAGAGCCTGAGTGATGAGGAATGGGGCCGCCGCGTCGCCGAGGCGCTGCAGGATCCGGAGATCGCCTCGCAGCCGGCGCTGGTGGAGGCCGTCACCAACGCCGACGCCTCCGACGCCAACATGTACGTCGCCGAATACGTGCTCAATCCGCTGGACACCGCCAAATACCAGAGCCGGCGGCCCAACTATCGGCACGACCTGGAGATTCCGGCCTATTTCGGCGGCGACTGGGCGATGCACACCCTGCACACCTTCGGCGACTTCCGCGCCTACCAAAACTGGTCAGGGCCCAAGAAGCTGACCATCGGGCCACCCTACTATCTCGACCGGCCCGTCTACCAGTACGCCCACGAGTCGCTGCGCTTCTTCGACTACTGGCTCAAGGGCGTCGACACCGAGATCATGGACGAGCCGCCGATCAGCCTGTTCATCCAGAATACCGGCGAGTGGAAGCAGGCCCATCAGTGGCCGCTGCCCGAAACCCTGTGGACAGAATTCTACCTGCACGACGGCGGGCTGCTGTCGGAGCACGAGCTGTTCCCCAGCGACTCGTCCACCAGCTTCGTCGAATCCGCCAGCGAACATGGCGCGGCGGAGTTCCGCACGCCGATGATGGTGGAGAACACCGAGGTCTGCGGTCCCCTGGCGCTGCACTTCTTCGCCAAGACCACCGACACCGACGTGCTGTGGTTCGTCACCGTCTTCCAGGTCGACGAGCAGGGCCAGGAGCGCAACCTGACGCGCGGCTGGCTGCGCGGCTCGCAGCGGCGGCTCGATCCGGAGAAGTCGAAGCCCTGGGCGCCCTACCATCCGCACGACCTGCGGGAGCCGCTGACGCCAGGCGAAGTCTATCCGTTCTCGATCGAGATCGCGCCGACCGGCGTGCTGCTCAAGGCCGGCATGCGGCTGGGCGTGCGGATCAAGGCGACGGACCGCGGCGAGACCCCGCCCAACTTCCTGGAAAACCACGCCTATGGCCACGTGTGGCGCGACGGGCCGGCGACGGTCACCGTCCTGCACGACAACGACCACCCCTCGCACCTGCTGGTGCCGGTGACGCGCGGCAACCGCATCGGCACCTTCATGTCCGGCGGTGTCATGCCGCCGCTAGAGCCGAAACATTGATGCGAGCGGGAGAGGCACGATGAACGCGGCGTCCAGATCGGCTCCTATTTCCCCCAACCGGCTCAAGGGCAAGGTCGCCATTGTCACCGGTATCGGCAGCGGCATCGGCCAGGGCTGCGCCCTGATGCTGGCGCGGCAGGGTGCGCAGGTGTTCGGCTGTGATATCAATGTGGCCGCGGCCCAGGCCACCGTCGAAGAGGCGACCCTGGAAGGGCTGAGCCTGGACAGCCTGCATCCGTGCGACCTGACCGACCCGGAGGGGGCGGCGGAACTCGTCCGCAGCGCCGTTCTCCGCTACGGCGGGGTCGACATCCTGGTCAACGCCGCGGCCATGGCGGTGTTCGCACCCATCGAACAGATGACCTTCGCCGACTGGCGCTACACCCTCGCGGGCGAGTTGGACACCGTGTTCCTGGCCTGCAAGGCGGCCTGGCCGCACCTGGTCGCCCGAGGCGGTGGATCGATCATCAACTTCGCTTCGGTGAACGCCTATCTGGCGCTGGAAGGATCCCCGGCCCTGGCCCACTGCGCCGGCAAGGGGGGCGTTCTGGCCATGACCCGCCAACTGGCGCTGGAGGGCGCGCCGCACGGCATTCGGGCCAACACCATCTCGCCCGGCATGGTGGTCACTGGTGCGACCAAGCCGGTCCTGGAAACACCAGGCTTCAAGGAGAACGTGCTCTCCAAGGCGATGATCAAGCGCCTGGGACAGCCGGAGGACATCGCCTGGTGCGCCAGCTTCCTGGCGTCGGACGAGGCGAGTTGGGTGACGGCGGCGGACTTCTCGGTCGATGGCGGCGCCAGCGCCTTGTGACCGCGTTGACCTAGCCCGTCGGCCTCAGTGGCGCCCACTGATGAAAACCGTATCGTGGACAAAATACCTAACAAAACGAAACTATTTGACATGTTAAATAATACCATCCCAGATAGCGGACAATAAGACCCGCATCGCGATACTCCTCCTATTGGCAGGACCCGTCGGCGCGAGGTCTCGACAACGGCGCCGACCAAGATCGGGCGCTGGGCGGGAACGAAGGGGGAGATGAAATGCAATCGTTGTGGACGCGAAACCGGCTCTGCGCATCGTCGGCCTTGGCCATCGCATTTGGATTGGGGAGCGGGGCCTGGGCGGCCGATGCGCCGTCGGCCACGTCAACGGCCGTGGACCAGACTACGCTTGGTGAAGTCGTGGTCACCGCCGAAAAACGACAGGAACTGCTCAGCAAGGCGCCGCTCTCGCTGGCTGTCGTCACCGGCGCCCAGGCCATGCGCCAGGGCATGACCCAGGTGGATCAGGTTCTGGCTACGGTCGGCGGGGTCAAGGTGCTGGAAGGCCAGGACGGACCGACCTTCTACATCCGGGGCATCGGCACCGGGGTGCCGTCGAGCGTCGGCGACCCGGAAGTCAATTTGAACATCGATGGCGTCTACCAGTCGGAGCCCGAGTTTACCCGGGCGGGTCTCTACGACGTCGCGCGTGTCGAGGTCCTGCGCGGTCCGCAGGGCACGCTCTACGGCCGCAACGCCTTGGCCGGCGCAGTCAATATCGTCACCAATGACCCGACCTTCGACTATGGCGCCTCCGCCTCCGTCGGCTTCGGCAACTACAGCCTGATTCAGGCCCAGGGGATGGTCAACGTGCCCGTCAATGACCAACTCGCGGTGCGGGTCGCGGCGGGGTCGGAGAACCACAAGGGGTATCTGACCAACGGTGCGGACGACGCGGTTATCCAGTCGGTGCGGGTCAAGCTTCTGTGGAAACCGACCGACCGCCTGAAGATCGTACTTGCGGCGGACGACACCCACGAGGGCGGCGAAGGCGAGGGTGAAATTCAGGTCAGCCCGCCGCCGCCCGGCTTTCCGATCCCGACCAATTCGCTCGGCAACGTGATCGACTCATCCAATCCATGGACGTCGCCCGACCCGGGAACCGCGGTGCGCCACACCAACTTCTGGAGCACCCACGCCCAGATTGACGCCGATCTCGGCTTCGGCGTGCTGAGCTTCCTGCCGGCCTATCGAAGCTACAGCTATCAGTGCCTGAGCTGCTTTCGCTCGGAGACCGACCAGAACAACTACGCCAGCGAGCGGCAGACGACGGCCGAGCTACGCCTGGCGTCTCCGGCGGCTTCATCCTTCAAGTGGCTGGTCGGTCTCTACTACCTGAACGCCAACAACCCGTCCTTCGGTCAGCAACTTGGCCCCGGAGCGGACTCCTTCAGCGACAGCAGCGGCAACTCGGTCAGCGAACAGGGGCAGAATTCATTCCGTTCGATCTCCTACGCCGTGTTTGGGCAGGCGACTTATCCGATCACCACCCAGCTGCGGCTGACGGCCGGCGCCCGCTACACCGTCGACCGGAAGTCGGAGACGGCGTTCGTTTCCTCGGAGACCGGCGGGGTCACGACCGTCACCACCGGATTGTTCAGCGCCAGCAAGCGCTGGAACGCCTTCACCTACCGGGCCGGCGTCGAGTACGATCTGACGCCGCACTCGCTGCTCTACGCCAACGTCTCGACCGGATACAAGGCGGGCGGTTTCTATCAGGGGGCGGCGCCGAACTCGTACGATCCGGAACACCTCACAGCCTATGAGATCGGTTCAAAGAACCGGCTCCTGAACGATCGGCTGGAGATCAATGCGGACTTTTTCTACTACGACTACTCACAGTATCAGGTGAACTACCTGAGCTTTATAAATCCGACCAGCGCCGGTATCTTCGGCATCCTGACGGCCAACGCCGCCGGCGCGACCAGCTACGGCGCCGAGATCGAGGTCCGTTATCTGCCGACCTCCCACGACGAGTTCGACGTGTCGCTGTATCCCCTGCACGCCAGGTTCAAGTCCCTGGTTATCGGCGGCCTTTTCGGGGGTGATTATACCGGCCTGGTGCTGCCCTTCGCACCGACCTTCTCGGCCAATCTGGGCTATCAGCACGCCTGGGCCTTGTCGAACCAGGGCCGTCTGACCGCGCGGGCTGAAACCCACCTGGAAGCGGGCAGCTGGGTCACCTTCAGCCAAGCCCCACACACCCACCAGCCCAGCTATTCGCTGTCGAACGTCTACCTGACCTATGACTCGCCCGACCGAAAATGGAGCGTGGCGGCCTATGTCAAGAACCTGGAGAACCAACCGGTCCTGGTCAATGCACAGGGCGGGCCGGCTGGGTTGGAGGCGGCTGACATCGGTCCGCCCCGCACCTTCGGGGTCCAGCTGACCGCCAGTTTCTAGCCTATCCGATCCACGGCGACAGGGGGTGGCGTGACCAGGGGGGACGGGAAATGTTCGGAAAATCGGCCGGCGCTCCGGGCCGGCCGACCCCCCGCCCAAGCACGCAACCTCGTATTCGAGCTCAAACTGACGCACCCCTCCAACCTGCAAAGGCAATCCGTCCATGAAGGCCAGATCGACCCGGCGCCGTCGCCCACTCGCCCCGCTTCTCCTTGCTGGCGTCCTGATCGCGGCGGGTGTCTCCAAGGGGTCGGCCATGGCGGCTGAGAGCCTCGATCAAAGGCTCTCCCGCATCGAGGCCGTCGAAGCGGTGCAGAATCTGCTGGGGTACTACGAAGAATATCAAAGCGCGCTTGAGTTCGACAAAGTCATCCCCCTGTTCGCCCTGGACCAGCCGGATGTGCGTTGGGAGCCGGGTCCGGGCGCCTGGGTGGGAGGCCCCGCGATCCGCGCGGTGCTGGAGGCCCAGCAAAAACGGCCAGACGACAAGGCTTGGGCGGCGATCCATTCCGGAGAGATGCACGTCCATAGTCTGGCCACGCCGATCATCGTCATCGCCGACGATGGCAAGACGGCAAAGGCTACCTTCGTTTCACCAGGCATCGAGACCTTGTCCGGGGTCGGCCACAAGCCCGACGCGCGTTGGGGGTGGTGCCGATACGGCGTCGACCTGATCAAGACCCCTGGCGGATGGAAGATTTGGCACATGCACGTCTACGGCGTGATCTTCAGCCCAGCCGACAAGACCTGGGTTGACGCCCCCGGCTTCCCGTCCAAGCCCACGGCGAGCGATGTCGGCGGCGAATGGCCGGCGCCGACGCGGCCGCAGTCGGACTCGTGGATTTATTCCGGCCAGGGCACCCCGCCGCTCCTGCCGCGTCCGCCGGTCCCCTATCGCACCTTCAGCGAAACCTTCAGTTACTGACGCACCGGATGACCCCTGGTTCGACTGCGATGACCTTTGGCCGCGCCGCCCTGGCCGCGCCGCCGTCCGGGTCAGATCGCGATACAGACCGACTTGGTCTCCAGGTAGTTCTCGATTCCCGACGCACCATGTTCGCGGCCCAGGCCCGACTGCTTGTAGCCGCCGAAGGGCATGTTGGGGTCCACCAGGCTGTGGCAGTTGACCCAGACCGTGCCCGCCTTCACCGCGTCAGAGAAAGTCAGCACTTTCGACAGGTCGCGCGACCAGATCGAGGCGCCCAGGCCGTAGATGGTGTCATTGGCCTTGGCGATGGCGTCGTCCATGTCGTCGAAGGGCAGGGCCACCACCACCGGGCCGAACACCTCGTCGCGGACCAGGGAGTTGGCCGCCCCGGCCCCGACCACCACGGTGGGCTGCACGAAGAAACCTTGGTCTCCAGCCGCCGCGCCGCCGCTGGCCAGGGTCGCGCCCTCCGCCACGCCGGCCTCGATCATGCCCAGCACCCGCTGCTGCTGCTTGGCCGAGATCAGGGGGTTGATCTGCGCCTGCGGATCGAAGCCGGAGCCGATGGTCAGGCCGCTGGCGACGTCGACGAAGTCGCCCACCACCCGGTCGAAGATCGACTTCTGCACCAGCAGGCGCGAACCGCAGGTGCAGACCTGGCCCTGGTTGAAGAACACGCCGAGGTTGGCGGCCAGGCCGGTCAGCGCCAGGTCCATGTCCTCGAACATCACCATCGGCGACTTGCCGCCCAGTTCGAGCGTCAGGCGGGTCATGTTGTCGATGGCGGCGTGGCCGATCAGCTTGCCCACCTCGGTGGAGCCGGTGAAGGTCAGCTTGTCGACGCCGGGATGGCGCGACAGGGCCGCGCCGGCCTCGTGTCCCCATCCGGTGACCACATTGACCACGCCGTCGGGGATGCCCGCCTCGCGGCAGAGCCCCGCCAGCCGCAGGGCGGTCAGGGGCGTCTCCTCGGCGGGCTTGAGCACCACGGTGCAGCCGGCGGCGAGGGCCGGGGCGATCTTCCACACCGCCATCATCAACGGGAAGTTCCAGGGCACGATCGCGCCGACCACACCCACCGGCTCCTTGCGGGTCATGACCCGATACTTCTGGCCCGGCGGCATGGGAATGGAGACGTCCAGGGTGGTCCCATAGATCTTGGTGGCCCAGCCGGCCATGTAGCGAAGGTGCTCGGCCGAGGCGCCCACCTCCAGCGCCCGGGCGACGCCGATCGACTGGCCGTTGTTCAGGGTTTCAAGCTCGGCCAGGGCGTCGGCGTCGGCTTCCACCAGATCGGCCAGCTTCAGGATCGCGCGCTCGCGATCGGCGGGGCGCAGCCGCGACCATTCGCCGGTCAGCGCCGACCGGGCGGCGGCCACCGCCAGGTCCGCGTCCTCGGCGCCGGCGGCCGGAACCCTGGCGATCACCGACCCGGTCGCCGGGTCGAACACCTCCAGCTCGCGTCCGGAACGCGCGTCCACCGCCTGGCCGCCGATCATCATCTTCACGGGCGAGGCGAGGAAAGACCGGGCGGCGGCGCCGAGCGGGGACGCTTTCAGGTCGAAGGGGACAGCGTTCATGGGATCCTCCTGTTTCGCCGGCGCCGATGCCTTGCGGCTTGCGCCGAGCCGCTGAATTATTTAACATGTTATACGTTTTTCGACACGCCTGTCCACCCGCAACTGACGGAGCCGGCGCGTTTCCCTTCTTCCCCACGGAGTGCCAGATGACTGTGATGACGGGCGGCGATGCCTTGACGGCCGGGTTGGTGGATCACGGGATCGATACAGTGTTCGGCTTGCCGGGCGCCCAAATCTACGGCCTGTTCGACGCCCTGCAGCGGGAGCCGTCGATCCGTGTGATCGGCGCGCGCCACGAACAGACCTGCGGCTACATGGCCTTTGGCTATTCGCGGTCCACCGGCCGGCCCGCGGCCTTTTCCGTGGTGCCCGGGCCGGGTCTGTTGAATGCCGGCGCGGCCATGCTCACCGCCTTCGGCTGCAACACGCCGGCCCTGCTGCTCACCGGCCAGGTTCCCACCGATTTCCTGGGACGGGGACGCGGCCACCTGCACGAGATGCCCGACCAGCTCGCCACACTGCGCACCTTCGTGAAGTGGGCGGATCGCGTTGAGACGCCGGCGACGGCGCGGGCGCAGGTGGCGCGGGCCTTTCAGGAGATGACCTCAGGCCGCCCAGGCCCCGCCGCGCTGGAAATGCCCTGGGACGTGTTCACCCAGAAGGCGGAGATCGCGCCGCCGCCGCCCCTGGGCGTCTCGCCGCCGCCGCCGGTGGACGCTGACCAGATCGACCGCGCCGCACGCCTGATCAAGGCCAGCCGCCGGCCGATGATCTTCGTCGGCGCCGGCGCCTTCGAGGCGGCGGCGCCGATCCTGGCGCTGGCGGAGGAAATCGACGCGCCGGTGGTCGGCTTCCGCAGCGGGCGGGGCATCGTCGGCAACGACCACGAACTGGGCCTGACGCTCGCGGACGCCTATAACCTGTGGCCGCAGACGGACCTGATGATCGGCATCGGTACGCGGCTGGAGCTGCCGACCTGGCGCTGGCCCTGGCGGCCGGCCGGCCAGACCTGCATCCGCATCGACATCGACCCCGCCGAGATGCGCCGCTACCGCCCGGACGTCGGCGTCGTGGCCGACGCCGACCCGGCCACGTCCGCCCTGGTCGAGGCGGTGCGCAAGCACGGCTTTTCGCGCACCGCGGGACGGCGCGAAGAGATCCGCGAGGCCAAGGTCAAGGCCTTGGCTGACATCCAGGCGGTGCAGCCGCAGCTGTCCTATCTGAACGTCCTGCGCGAGGTGCTGCCCCGCGACGGCTTCGTCACGGACGAGCTTTCGCAGGTGGGGTTCGCCTCCTGGTACGGCTTCCCCGTCTACGAGCCGCGCACCTACATCACCTCCGGCTACCAGGGCACGCTGGGGTCGGGCTTTCCCACCGCGCTTGGGATCAAGGTGGCCAACCCGGACAAGCCGGTGGTGGCCATCACCGGCGACGGCGGCTTCATGTTCGCGGCCCAGGAACTGGCGACGGCGGTGCAGTACGGGATCGACGTGGTCACCCTGGTGTTCAACAACAACGCCTTCGGCAATGTCCGCCGCGACCAGACGATCAGCTTCGAGGGCCGAGTGATCGGCGCCGAACTGGTCAATCCCGACTTCGTCAAGTTCGCCGAGTCCTTCGGCGTCCGCGCCGCGCGGGTGAACACGCCGGCGGCCTTCGGGCGGGAGCTGCAGCGCGCCCTCACCGAGGGCGGCCCGCAGCTGATCGAGATCGAGGGCGACGGGACGCCGGAGGCAAGCCCCTGGCGCTTCATCCACCCGCCTAAGCCGGAGGGCGTCGGCTAGACCTGCCAGAGCCTGTCCCGTTTTGATGGAACCATCGAAACGGGAAAAACAGGCTCGATTCTTGAGTTCGCGAGCCCCAAAGCCGTTACTATTGTAGCGCGCCCGCCACGGCCTCGCGGCCGGCGCGGGCGCAGGCTTCGTCTTGCGCGCCGATGACCTGGCCGGCGGCGCCGCTGGCGC
>DASVMY010000127.1:0-1820 GCA_036384135.1 Caulobacteraceae bacterium
CGCGCCGATGCCGCTGCCGGCGCCGGTGATCAGGGCGATGCGGTTCATGAGGAACTCCCGGCTCGGCCGGCCAGGCGCGGGCGCGCTGGCGGAAGCCACAGGTCTTACAGGCCGCCATCCGCGACCGAAAGGCGCCAGCAGTGTGCGCCAAGCTCGACTAACGGTCTTGCTCCCCCAGCGCCTCGCCTTCATGACGGGACGCCCCACGGTTGAACTGAAGGATCCGCCATGCGCCCCACCGCCGCCGACAAGCGCGCTGCTTTCCGCGCCCTGCACGAGAGCGGCTGCTTCGTGCTGCCCAACCCCTGGGACGCCGGCTCGGCGGTGATCCTGGAGAGCCTGGGGTTCAAGGCCCTGGCCTCGACCAGCGCCGGCATGGCCTGGTCGATGGGGCGGCCCGACTACGGAATCGCGCGCGACGAGGTGCTCTCGCACCTGTCGATGCTGACCCACGCGGTGGACCTGCCGATCAACGCCGACTTCGAGAACGGCTTTTCCGATACGCCGGACGGGGTGGCGGCCAATGTCGCCCTGGCGGTGGAGATCGGGATCGCCGGCCTGTCGGTGGAGGATTCCACCGGCAACCCGGACCAGCCGCTGTACGAATTCGACCTGGCGGTGGCGCGCATCGCCGCCGCCAGGGCCGCCATCGACCGGACCGGGTCGGGGGTGCTGCTCACCGCCCGCTCGGAGGGATTCATCGCCAATCGCCCCGACCTGGAAGAAACCATTCGCCGCCTGACGGCTTTCGCGCAGGCGGGCGCCGACTGCCTCTATGCCCCGGGTCTGAGGGACGAGGCGCAGATCACCGCCGTGGTCCAGGCCGTGGCCCCCAGGCCGGTCAATGTCCTGACACCCGGCCTTTCGGTGGCGGCCCTGGCCGGCCTTGGGGTGCGGCGGATCAGCGTCGGCGGCAGCCTGGCCCGCAGCGCCTGGGGCGGTTTCCTGACGGCGGCGCGCGAGATCGCCCAGGACGGAACCTTCAGCGCCTTCGCCCAGGGCGCGCCCGGCGGCGATCTCAACCGGCTGTTCAGGGCCAGTATCGAGGGGCGGGGCTAGTGAGCTTTGGCTCCTAGGCCTTCTTCTGTTTCGGATCGCGGCTGTTCATGGTCGGCGTCAGGCCCTCGACCAGGTCGGCGTGTTCCTGCAGCCGAAGGCGCTCGGAGATGTTCAGCCGCGTATAGAGGTGGAGCTCGCCATGCATCTGCACCGCGTCGGCCCAGCGGCGCTTGGCCTCCTGCAGCAGGTTCTGGGCCTCGTCGGCGAAGATCACCTCACGGTCGCCCTCGGGGTCGCGCACATAGGCGTAGTTGCCGCCCATGGGCGACAGCGGCCGGCCGTCCCGCAACAGCATGAACCGGTAGATGCGCCCTGACGCGCCTTTCAAGTCCAACAGATCACGCACATCCGCCTCCCGCACTGGCGCCCACCCCTGACCAGCAAGCCGGGCGACATACAGGCCAATATCGGGCGTAAGAAGGGCAAACACTCACGCTTTGTCGATGCGGTGAAATAGCATCACACCCCGAGGGACGGCCGGACCGGATGAAGACAGCGTCGCGGACCGTTCCCACATTGGCATTGCGCCGCCGGCGCATCCTTCGGCTAAAGATCACCGATGGCTGTCACTGACCAAGGCCCCAGACCGAGTTGGCGAGCCTCCGCGCTCGCCCAGGGCGCACGGGCCTATGGCGTATCGCTGGCCCTGATCGTCGCCGCGGCGGCGGCTGACGGGGTCCTGATGCGCCTGGCGCCCAGCATCTCCCCCTTCCTGATGTTCACCCCGGCGGTGCTGGCGGCAGCGTGGTTCGGCGGCGCGG
>DASVMY010000128.1:0-2807 GCA_036384135.1 Caulobacteraceae bacterium
AACCTGGAAAACGCTCTTGGCCAGATCGATCCCAAATCTGATAGCTTGCATGGCGGACGGTCTCCTCTGCTGGGTCCACTCACGGCCAGCATGGCACATCGATGCCCTTCGGGGGCCGTCCACCCCATCATCCCGGAAAGCCGCACAGCGGCTTATCCGGGACCGCGGCATGCGCCGATGGTCCGAAGACCCCTGCTTGGGGCGGTCCCGGATATGCGCTGCCGCGCATTCCGGGATGACAGGAAAGAGGGCAAGGGCCGCCCTACGCCGCCTCCGCCACCACCTCGGCCGGCACGCTGGCCACCCCGCGCTTCGCCGTCTTCCGGAAGCTCATCACCCCGTCCTCCAGCTTACCCAGCCGGAACGCCAGCACGTCCAGGGCATAGTTCTGGTGCACCTTCCACGGCGCCCTGTCCCCCTGCTTGGGGAAGCGGTCCATGGCGCGCTGGACGTAGCCGGAGCTGAAATCCAGCCAGGCGGAGGGCTTCAGGTCGGGATCGTTGTTCACCGGCCGGCACTCGGAATAGCCGCCCCGCTTCATGTGGTTGAGCAGGCGGCAGACGTATTCCGCCGTCAGGTCCGCCTTCAGGGTCCAGGAAGCGTTGGTGTAGCCAAAGGTGGAGGCCAGGTTCGGCACGCCGCTGTACATCATGCCCTTGTAGGAGAAGGTCTGGCCGAAATTGATCGGCGCGCCGTCCACCGTCACGTCCAGTCCGCTCAGCACCTGTAGGTCCAGGCCGGTGGCGGAGACGATGATGTCGGCCTCCAAGGTCGCGCCGGACTTCAGCACGATGCCGCCTTCGGTGAAGTGGTCGATATGGTCGGTGACCACGCTGGTCTTGCCGGACTTGATCGCTTCGAACAGGTCGGCGTTGGGCACTAGGCAGAGGCGCTGGTCCCAGGGATTGTAGCGGGGGGTGAAGTGGGTATCGACGTCGTAGTCGGGGCCCAGCTGCTCGCGCACCATGGCGATGATGCCCTGCTTGGCCTTCTCCGGGTTCTTGCGGGCCATGCGGAAGAAGATCATCTGCAGCAGCACGTTGCGCCAGCGGATCAGGTCATAGGCCAGCTGCGCCGGCAGGCGCCGCCGCAGCTTGTTGGCGAGCTCGTCCTCCGCCGGGCGGGAGACCACATAGGTCGGCGAGCGCTGCAGCATGGTCACATGTGCTGCCTTGTCCGACATGGCCGGGACCAGGGTCATGGCCGTGGCGCCGCTGCCGATCACCACCACCTTCTTGCCCGCATAGTCCAGGTCCTTGGGCCAGAACTGCGGCTCGACGATCGGGCCCTTGAAGGTTTCCTCGCCCTCGAAGCGCGGGCGGTAGCCGCGGGCGTAGCTGTAATAGCCGGTGCACATGTGCAGGAAATTGCAGGTAACGCTGGCCGCCGTCCCGTCGGGGCCGGCCTCATAGTCCACCGTCCAGCGCCCGTCGGCGGAACTCCAGGACGCGCGCTTCACCTTGTGCTGATAGCGGATCAACTTGTCGATCCCGTGTTCCCGCGCCGTCTCGTTGACATAGCTGAGGATCGAGGGGCCGTCGGCGATGGCCTTGGCCTGGGTCCACGGCTTGAAGGCGTAGCCCAAGGTATACATGTCGCTGTCGGAGCGGATGCCGGGATAGCGGAACAGGTCCCAGGTCCCGCCCATGGCCTCGCGGCCCTCGAAGATGGCGAAGGTCCGGTCCGGGCAACGGGTCTTCAAGTAGTAGCCCATGCCAACCCCCGACAGGCCCGCCCCCACCACCAGAACGTCGAAATGCTCCATTGCCGATCCCTTGCCCCTCATCGCGATCGCCCCCGAGCGCCGCATCAGGTGAACATAGATCACATACTCCTTCCCGTCACCCCGGTCGCAGCGAAGCGGAGAGCCGGGGCCGGCCGTCCCGCACCAAGACAGGGTCCAGCCAGGAGCCGGCGTAGCCGACCCCGGGTCTGCGTCGCTCCGCGCCTCCGCCCGGGGTGACGGGAAGGGGCTCGCGACCTGCAATCGTCTTCTGGCGCACGCTGGACGGGTGCTCTACGAACTTCCCCGCAAGAGGGGAAACACCATGCCGGCCACCACCAACCACACCTCGGTCGAGGACCTTAACCGCGCCAACGAGGGCAAGCTGCCGGGGCATCTGGGCCTGCGGGTCACCGAGGTCGAGGACGGCAGGGTGATCGGGCGGTTCACGGTGCGGCCCGACCTGGTGGCCCACACCGGCTACCTGCTGGCCGGGTGCCTCCTCTCGGTTGCCGACATCCTCTGCGCCTATGGCGTCTCGACGGTGTGGAACGAAGGGTCCAACGGCTTCACCACCGTGGAGGTGAAGTGCAACTTCATGGGCACCCTGCTCGAGGGCGAGGTGGAGTGTGTGGCCGAGCTGCTTCACGGCGGCCGCTCCACCCAGGTCTGGGACGCCACCCTGGCCAACGCCGCCACCGGCAAGAAGCTGGCCATGTTCCGCTGCACCCAGATGATCCTCTATCCGCGCGCCTGAGGCGTGAACGCGGGCGGGTGAAGGCCGGAGGCCGGTCAGGCCGCCTTGGGCTTGGCCGCCTCCGCATGCGGCGCGTAGCTGGCCCACAGGTGCTGCGCCGCATAGGCCCGCCAGGGACGCCAGCGTTCGGACAGGACCAGGAGCTGGGCCGGCGTCGGGCGCACGCCGTTCCCGTCCTCCAGCGCCCGCAGCAGGCCGATGTCGGCGGCGGGGAAGGCGTCCGGCTCGCGCAGGGCGCGCAGGGCGATGTATTGCGCTGTCCACTCGCCGATGCCCGGCAGGGCGCGCAGGCGGGCGATGGCGTCGTCCAGGCCGCCACGCCCGGCG
>DASVMY010000129.1:0-6170 GCA_036384135.1 Caulobacteraceae bacterium
GCGTCTCGTTCGACCCCAGCCTGGGATCGGCAAACGCATCCGCAAATCCCTTCGAACCGGCCATCAACAACGCTCCATGTCCGCCTACAGCAGGGAATCACCGTTCGACCCCTTCCGCCACCACTTCCGCAGAGGAATCCACAAGGGGGAGGGAGGGATGAATCGCGATCCGGGCTGGGCAGCGGGACGAGCGATCCCATCTCCACTTCACGGCGTCGGCGCCGCAGAACATCACTTTCGAAGAGACGGGGTGACAGGTTATTGGACCGCAGCCCTTTGGTGAAGCGCCGCAGTCCGCGGCGTTGGCGTGGCCCGCCACACATCGGGTGGTGACGCGTAGACATGTATGGGAACGAGCTGATGAAACCCCTCGAAGAGTCTGCCTTGACGTTCGATGAGGTCGTCCTGGGGCGCCGAAGCATCCGCGGTTACAAGCCCGATCCCGTGCCCAGGACGGTGATCAAGGACGTCATCGAGGTGGCCATGCGGGCGCCCTCGTCGCTGAACACCCAGCCGTGGAATTTCTACGTGGTGGCCGGAGAGCCGCTCGACCGCATCCGGGCGGGCAATACGGAACGCAACCTGGCCGGTGTGCCGTCATCGCGTGAGTTCCGCAGCCATGGCGAGTACGCGGGCCCGCACCGTGAGCGGCAGATCGAGATCGCCAAGCAGCTGTTCGCAGCCATGGACATCGAGCGGCACGACCAGGAAAAGCGCAAAGACTGGGTGCTGCGCGGCTTTCGCCAGTTCGATGCGCCGGTCTCGGTGGTGGTGACCTATGACCGGTCCATCCACGGCGGCGACATCGCGCCCTTCGATTGCGGCGCCGTCGCCAACGCCCTGGTCAACGCGGCCTGGTCGCGCGGTCTGGGCTGCGTGATCAACAGCCAGGGGATCATGCAGTCGCCCGTTGTCCGCGAGCATGCGGGGATCCCCGACGACCAGGTGATCATGATCTGTATCGCCATGGGCTACCCCGACGACAGCTTCCCGGCCAATGCGGTGGTTTCAAATCGCAAGTCCGTCGACGAGGCGGCGGTGTTTGTCGGTTTCGATGAGTAGCCGCTTGTCTTCCGCGCGGGCCGCCGATTGATCTGCCGCAAGGACAGGGACGGCCGTCGGGGGTACCTGGCGGGATATCCTTGGGAGGTCCGCATGTTCGGCATCGTGCTTCGCGCCTTGGCGGCGGCCGTATCGTTCATCGCGGCGGGCGCGTCGGGGGCGATCCTGGCGGTGATCTCGCAGAACCCGGCGGCCGAAAGCGTGGTGGCTGCGACGGTTTGGGCGATGTTCTTCGTGATCGCGGTGTTGTGCGCGATCGCCTTCTCGATCAGCCTGTCACTCTGGGTCCGGCGCCTCAGCGGGCGCTGAGCGCCGGCCGCACGCTGAACCTCACTCCGCCGGGGCCGGTTCCAGCTTGTCCTGGGTGCGGGTTTCGAAGTCGCTGGCGTCGTGGCGCTCGTGCAGCTGGTGGGCCGGATCGCCCCAGGCGCAGTTGACCATGCGGCCGCGCTTAACGGCGGGGCGCTCGGCGATCTGGTCGGTCCAGCGCCGCAGATTGGCGTAGTCCTGGACCTGCAGGAACTCCCCGCCGCCGTAGAGCGCGCCCTTGGCCATGCCGCCGTACCAGGGCCACACCGCGATGTCGGCGATGGAGAAGGTGTCGCCGGCCAGGTATTCGCTTTCGCCCAGACGCCGGTCGAGGACGTCGAGCTGGCGCTTCACCTCCATGGCGAAGCGGTCAATGGCGTATTCGATCTTGGTCGGGGCATAGGCGTAGAAGTGGCCAAAACCGCCGCCCAGATAGGGCGCGCTGCCCATCTGCCAGAACAGCCACGACAGGCATTCGGCGTGGCCCTTGGGATCGGCGGGCAGGAAGGCGCCGAACTTCTGGGCCAGGTGCATGAGGATGGCGCCGGACTCGAAGAGGCGGATCGGTTCGGGGCCGCTATGGTCCATCAGGGCGGGAATCTTGGAGTTGGGATTCACGGCCACGAAGCCGCTGCCGAACTGATTGCCGTCGATCCGGATCAGCCAGGCGTCGTATTCCGCGCCGGTGTGGCCGGCGGCCAGCAGCTCCTCCAGCATGATGGTCACCTTCACCCCGTTGGGTGTGGCCAGGGAATAGAGCTGCAGGGGGTGGCGGCCGACGGGCAAGGCCTTGTCGTGGGTCGGGCCGGCGATGGGGCGGTTGATGTTGGCGAACCGGCCGCCGTTGTCCTTGTTCCAGGTCCAGACCGCGGGCGGGACGTACGGGGTCGGGGCGTCGGGGGCGGCAACGTCGGCGGTCAGTTCGGTCATGTGTTGAGCTCCGGCCCCTGGCGGGCATGCGCGACTGGGGTGCGCCAGATCGATCTGGGTGGCGAGCGTCGCCGCCGCAACCCTATCACCGCAGTTTCGCCGCAGACCATCCCAGGGTCGGGGAAGGAGAATGGCTGGGCTAGCTCGGTCGCCCTAGGAAGCCTTCATCCCGCCCACCAGCGCCGCGATCTCGTCCGCCGCGGCCTCCTGGCCGTCCTCGGCCAAGGTCTCCAGCTCGATGGTCCGCAACTTGGGCCGGCCGTCCTTCTTGGCCGAGCGGGCGTAGGCGGGGTCGTAGTGGAGTTCGATCAGGGCCTCGGCCAGGGTCTCGAACTGGCCGGCGTCGGCCAGCTTGCGCCAGCCTTCCAGCCGCTCGCGGCCGGGGTGGGTGGGCAGGCGGGCGAAGGCTTCCTCCAGCGCGGCGCGGTTGCGCACGATGTCGCCATAGGCGGCCACCAGGTAGCGGGCGCGCTCGGCGCGGGGGGCGTTGAGTTCGATCCGCGGCGCGGCCTGCATCAGCTTCCACAGCGCCGGCGGCGTCATGCGTTCGCCGATCTTGCTGGACTCGGCCTCCACCACCACCGGGCGGGCGGGATCGAGGGCGTCCAGCGCCGCCAGCAAGCGGCTTTCGAACATCTTCTGGCTGGGCTGGGGCGCATCGGCAAAGGCGCCGAAGAGGGAGCCGCGGTGGCCGGCCAGGCCCTCCAGGTCCAGCACCTGAACGCCGCGATGCGCCAGGCGGCCGAGCATCCGGGTCTTGCCCGACCCCGTGCCGCCGTCCAGCAGCACCAGCGTCAGGGCCATCTCCTCGTCGTACAGCCGCCGCTGCACCGCGCGCCGATAGGTCTTGTAGCCGCCTTCCAGCAGGCTGGTGCGCCAGCCCACCTGGGAGAGGACGGTGGCCATGGCGTTGGACCGCTGGCCGCCGCGCCAGCAATAGACCAGGGGCCGAAACCCGCCCTCGCGGTCGGCCAGGGCGGTTTCCAGGTGGCGGGCGATGTTGCGGGCCACGTGCGCGGCGCCGATCCGCCTGGCCAGGAAGCGCGAGCGCTGGACATAGATGGTCCCCACCTCGGCCCTCTGTTCGTTGCTCAGCACCGGCAGGTTGATGGCGCCGGGCACATGGTCCTCGGCGAACTCGGCGGGGCTGCGCACATCGATGATGGCGTCGAAGGGCGCCAGGCTGGCCGGATCGGCGCTGGTGATGACCTCGATGCTCATGGGCGCCTCCCGACCTGCGACGGCTGCTATATACCCAACCCCACCGCCCACCAGTGAAGGACGAGCAAGCATGTCCGAGGCCCCGCGCCTGACCTCCCTGGCCCACGGCGGCGGTTGCGGCTGCAAGATCGCCCCGGCGGCGCTGCGCGACATCCTCAGCCGGATGCCGGCGGCCGGCGCTTTCGCCGATCTGATGGTGGGGACCGAGACCTCCGACGACGCGGCGGTCTGGCGGCTGAACGAGACCCAGGCCCTGGTGGCCACCACCGACTTTTTCATGCCGATGGTGGACGACCCCTTCGACTTTGGACGCATCGCGGCCACCAATGCCCTGTCGGACGTCTACGCCATGGGGGCGACGCCGATCTTCGCCCTGGCCATCGTCGGCATGCCCATCGGCCAGCTGCCGGTGGAGGCGATCGGCGCCATCCTGGCCGGCGGCGCCTCGGTGTGCGCGGCGGCGGGCATCCCCATCGCCGGCGGCCATTCCATCGACAGCGTCGAGCCGATCTACGGCCTGGTGGCGCTGGGTCTCACCCATCCGGACCGGGTGCTGAAGAACAACACCGCCAGGGCGGGCGACGTGCTGATCCTGACCAAGCCCTTGGGCGTGGGCGTCCTCAGCGCGGCCTTCAAACAGGACCGGCTGGATGCCGCCGGCTATGGCGCCCTGATCGCCTCGACCACCCAGCTCAACACCGTGGGCCGTGAGCTGCCCAACATCGCCGGGGTGCACGCGGTGACGGACGTCACCGGCTTTGGCCTGCTGGGCCACGCGCTGGAGATCTGCCGCGGCTCGGGCCTGGCGGCGGAGATCTTCGGCGAGGACGCGCCGGTGCTGCCGGGGGTGGAAGCCCTGGCCAGGGACGGGGTGCGCACCGGCGCCTCGACCCGCAACTGGGCCAGCTATGGCGAGTCGGTGCGGCCGCCGCCGGCGGGGTTGGCCGAGTGGCGCCGCGACATCCTCACCGATCCCCAGACCAGCGGCGGCCTGCTGATCGCGGTCGACCCGGCCCAGGCTGGCCGGGTGCTGGACCTGGTGCGGGCACGGGGCTTCGCCGGGGCGGCGGTGGTGGGGCGGCTGGTCGCCGGAGCGCCGCAGATCGCTCTGGTCGGCGCGGTTTAGTTCAACGCGTGTGAAAGGGCGGTGGAGAGGCCGCCCTTATTGCTGGCGCAAACCTGGCCAAGGCCGAGCCAGGCCGACATCCGCCGTAGCTCCGCGGCCAGGGCCGGCGCGACCTCTTCGGCCTGGGCGCCCGGCTCGAGGTGGGCCGACTGCACCAGCAGAACGCCGGCCTTGCGGTCCGACTTCAGGTCGACCCGGGCGGTGATCGCCTCGCCCTGCAGGAAAGGCAGGACGTAGTAGCCGTGCTCGCGCTTGTGGGCCGGGGTGTAGATCTCCAGCCGAACGCGGGCGCCGAAAACCCGCTCGGCGCGCTCACGCCGCCAGATCAGGTTGTCGAAGGGCGAGAGCAGGGCGCTGGCGGGCAGCTTGCGCGGGACCTTGGCGCCGGGGACCATGTAGGCCGGCTGTTTCCAACCCTGCACGGCGATCTTGATCAAGGCGCCGTCCTCCACCAGTTCGGCCAGGCGGGCGCGGTTGTCCTCCAGGGTCAGGCGAAAATAGTCGCGCAGGTCGCCCTCGGTCGCTACGCCCATGGCGCGGGCGGCGATCATCAGCAGCTGGCGCTGGGCGTCCGGCTCGTCCGGGGTCGGCGCCTGGGCGATCGCCCTGGGCAGCACCCGTTCGGTGAGGTCATAGACCCGTTCGAAGCCGCGCCGGGTCCGGGTGGTGATCAGACCCGACCAGAACAGCCATTCCAGGGCCCGCTTGCCGTTGCTCCACTCCCACCAGCCGCTCTTGCGAGGGCCCGCCTCGGCGAAGTCGGCGCCGGTGACCGGGCCGCGCCGCTCGATTTCACTCAATATGTTGCCGATGTAGTCACGGCGTTCGCGGGCGAAGTGGGCCAGGCCCTCCCAGGTCTCCCCGGCGCGGGCGCGGTCCATGCGCCAGCGGAACAGGGGCTGCATCGCCACCGGCATCAGCGACGCCTCATGGCCCCAGTATTCGAACAAGCTCGGCTTCTTTCCCCAGGCCTCGGTCTCCAAGAGCTCGCACGGATAGGCGCCCAGGCGGGAGAAGGCCGGCAGGTAGTGAGTGCGGGTGACCACATTCACCGAGTCGATCTGGATCGCCCCCAGCCGCTGGGCCAGTTTGCGGAACTGGCGCGGGGAGATGTCGCCGCCCGGGCGCGGCTCTGCGAAGCCCTGGGCGGCCAGGGCGATACGCCGGGCGGCGCGGGCGGTGAGGTCGTGGGTCATGAGGGCAGGCTAGGGGCCGGCTCGCCGGGACGCCAGCAGCGGCCGTTCAATGCTGACACCCTCCCCAAATTGTCATCCCGGAAAGCCGCGGCAGCGGCTTATCCGGGACCGCGGCACGCGCCGGCGCCCGCCACGGCTTCGATCCATCTGCGTTTCCGGCGGTCCCGGATAAGCGCTGCGCGCATTCCGGGATGATGGGGTGGACGGCCCCCGAACGGCATCGATGTGCCATGCTGGCCGTGAGTGGACCCAGCAGAGGAGACCGTCCGCCATGCAAGCTATCAGATTTGGGATCGATCTGGCCAAGAGCGTTTTCCAGGTTCACG
>DASVMY010000130.1:0-4168 GCA_036384135.1 Caulobacteraceae bacterium
GGGCTCATCATCCATCGCGCGCACCCGCTGAACGGTGAAACGTCGGTGCCGGACCTGGCCGGCGGCGCCGTGATGCCGAACGGCCGGTTCTACCTGCGCAACCACTTCGACATGCCGCGCCTCGACGCCGAGCACTTCCGGCTGGCCGTTGACGGCCTCGTCGATCGACCGCTCGACCTGTCCTTGCGGGCGCTACGCAACCTTCGCTCCGAAAGCCGTGTGGTGACACTCGAATGCGCCGGCAATGGCCGCAGCCTGTTCGATCCGCCCGTGCCCGGCGAGGTCTGGGGCCTGGGCGCGGTCAGCACGGCGGAATGGACGGGCGCGCCACTAGCCGAGGTGCTGGATCGGGCCGGCGTGCGGGCGGAGGCGACTGACCTATGGTTCCGCGGCGCGGACGGCGGGCCGATCGAGGGCCTCGATGCGCCGATCCGCTATGAGAGGGGCCTCAGCCTCGAACAGGCGCTGCAGGCAAACGCGCTGCTCGCCTACGAGATGAACGGCGAGCCGTTGTCGTCGCCGCACGGGTATCCGCTGCGCCTGATCGTACCGGGCTGGTACGCGGTCGCTTCGGTCAAATGGCTGACCGAGATCACCGTCACCGACCGGCCCTTCGAAGGGCACTACCAGACGGACAAGTACTGGTACGAGTGGACCAGGCATGGCCGCGAGGAACGCGAACCGGTGAGCCGCATGCATGTGCGCTCACTGATCGCCGAGCCGGATCCCGGCGCCCGCGTCCCATGCGGGGAGACGGCGATCCGCGGCGTCGCCTGGTCGGGCGCCGGCGAAATCTCCGCGGTCGATGTCAGCTTGAACGACGGCCCGTGGCGCCCCGCGCGCCTGCTGGGCGAGGCGCGTTACGGCGCTTGGCGATGGTGGGAGTTGATCACGCGTCTTGAGCAAACGGGGCCGCTGGAGATCCGCGCGCGGGCGTCGGACACCGCGGGCCACACCCAGCCGCCGAGCGCGGAGTGGAACCGTCTGGGATATGGCAACAACTCGATCCACGCCGTGACGGCCCAGGTGACCGCGACATAGAGGGCGGCGCTTTCAGGGGACGCGATACTTATCCCCTGTTGACCCAAACCGCCCCCTATCCAGATGCTCTTTCATCACCAGAGTCAGTCTGTGGATAGACGCGCCGCACGATGGCGTTCAGGCGGTCGTCGGTGATGGCTCGGCGAAGGAGCTGGGCGTCCTGGGCCGATGGCCAGTTGAACGTGCCACGTGCCGGTTTGGAGAAGAGATCGGGACGTTCCAGCGCCAGTCTCAGCAGGTTCGCCATCCCCTCGGACGGGACCGCCTTGGCCGTCTCGTATTTGTAGAACGCCGTGGGTCCGCCGCCGAAAACCTTGCCGGCCTGACGCTGGGACACGCCGACGGCCACCCGCGCGGCGCGGATCATCAGCGGCGAAATCGGCGAGTGCTTCGCCCGCGCCATGACTTCGTGCAAGGCCGCATCGGCGTAGTCGTTGTCCGCCCCCTCAAGCACCCCGTCGTCACCGTTTTCACAGTGCCAGCCGGGTTGAAGGTAGGTCAGCGACTCGCCTTGAAAGGTAACCGTCTCCTCCTGCACGCCACGCCGCATGATGCCGTCGCAGGAGGGACAGGGCCTCGTCTTTTCCTCTACCATTTCAAGCCTCCTTGAAGCTTGTGAGCAAAAACTTACCTTCGTCATCGACAGTGAACTTCAGATAGAGCGTGCGCCGATCGACAATGATTTTGTAGCTATCGTGCCACTGTTGCGGGTTGTGGTGCGCCGTAGCGCTCTTGTCGAAGTCGGCCGGATACCGAAGCGCTTGAATCACCGCCACCACGGCCGCTGCATCCATCCCGAGCGCCGAAGCATCCCGAGTCGCAACCTTGGTCCGGTTCAACGTCGCCGGACTCGCAAGCGCGGCCTTGATGGCGGCCAGATCGTGCGTGAAGCGGCGCTTCTCTGTCATGCCCGTCTAGTGCAACATACATTGTTGCGCGTCAAGTTTCAAGAGGCAGAAAAGGGGACTTGAACTGTCGCCGAATTAGCCGCTCCCCCAGCACTCCTACCCCGCCCCGAACCGGCGCAGGACATTGCGCGTGATCGCCGCGATGTAGGGGTCGCCCGCCTTCAGCCCGTAGGCCCATTCGGTGGTCCCGCAGTTGAACACCTCCCCCGCCCCCCGCTTGAAGCTGGCCATCACCGCGTGGCCGCGGCGCACCCGTTGCTGGGCCGCCGCGCTGGCGTCGCCGAAAGCGATCTGGGCGGCCTGGGCGAAGTCTTCGGGGGGCAGGACGGGGCGGTAGCCCTTGTCCGGGTCCTCGCCGTAGCTGCAGGGGGCGATGCCGATGATCTCCAGGTGCGCCGGCACGCCCAGGTGGGGCACGGCCTTGGGCAGGCCGTCCTCGCCCCAGGCCAGCAGGCAGCCGTCGTTCTCATAGGCCAGCAGGGGCACGTCCAGGCCCAGGCTGTCGCCGTAGAACAGGTCGGCCCCCTCCAGCGCCCAGTGCTTGTCGTCATAGATGGTGAAGGCGCCGCTGCCCCGCGCCACGCATAGCCCCAGGCGGTGATAGCCGCCGAAGATGAAGCTGAGGCCCGTCAGGGAGGCTTCGGGCCGGTCGAAAGCGGGGTGGGACCAGACGTGCGTGCCATTGGCCCCCGCGTCCGGCTCGGCCTCGAAACCCTTCCACTTGTGGGCGATCAGGGTGCGCCCGCCGTTCTCCCAGCGGACCTTCCAGTAGCAGGTGTTGCCCGAGAAGATCGCCAGGCGACCGCCGCCGTCCACGAACCGCTCCACCTGGCCGCGCTGGCCGTCCGACCAGTATTCGCTGTGCCCCACCGCCAGCATGGCGGCGTAGGGCGCCAGCACGTCCGGATCGGCCTCCAGGTCGTAGTCGGTGAAATAGTCCAGTTCGATCCCTTCGTCCTCGGCCCAGGCGACGAAGTGGTGCTCCCACTTGTTCAGGAACCCGGCGGCGCCGTCGTAGGGCGACAGGGCGTGCTCGCGCCAAAAGGCCGGCTTGTCCGTGTGCGGCCGTTCCCGGAAGCCCCGCGTCCCGTCGTTCATCAGGCGCGGTCCGTCCGGCGCCATGGCGATCACGTTCTGGGCGAAGGGGCGCTGGGTGGAGAGCACGCCGATGGCCCGCGCCATCCCCTCCGCCAGGGTCAGCTCCCGCGCCATCAGGGCGGTGACGTCGCAATAGGAGTTGGCCCCGCCCCACCAGTTATAGGCGTGGTAGGTGTTGGTGGAGAGCACCAGGGCGAGCTTGGCGCGCGGCCCGTCCCGGCGCGGCCCGTCTTTGCTGGGCTTGACCACCAGCATGTGGTGCGTCGCCTCGCCGGCGGCGTTGGTCAGCTGCAGGTCGTAGTAGCCGCTCTTCCAATCCGCCCCGACGGTGATCTCACCGGCCTTGGGCCAGCCGCAGCCGTCGCGGTCGGCGTGGGCTGGCGTGGGCGTATCGGCGACCCCGGAAATATCGAGGCTTGCTACGATCTCGCGCCCGGCCCCGACGCGGGCGATTTGAAGCCGGCAGGCCGGGTCCGAGCTGCTGGCGAACAGGGTCACGGCTTCGCCAGGAAAGGCGCTGAGCACGTCGGTGTAGCAGGCGATCAAGGCCGGTCTCTCCTTCTTGGGTGTCAGTTCACAGCAGGGCGAGCACGGCCACCGCCACGCGGTCGGCGCCGCGGCCGTCGCAAAGCTGGCTGGCCCGCTCGGCCAGGCTCCAGCGCAGCGGCGGCTCGTCCACCAGCCGCCCCCAGACGTCCAGCAGCGCCGCCTCGAAGCCGTCCTGGCGGGCGTCCAGCGCCAGGCCGGCGCCCGCCTGCGCCAGCTTCTGCGCCATCGGCGCCTGGTTGTCGGCCAGGATCAGGCTCACCGACGGCAGGCCCAGCGTCGCCCGCTCCCACACGCTGGAGCCCCCGGCGCCGATGCACAGGTCCGCCTCGGCCATCAGGCTAGCCATCTCCTGGCTGTTGACGTGCAGGTGGATGCGGCGGTCGTGTTCGGCCAGGGCGCTCAAGGCCTCCAGGCTTGCGGCGCCGGAGCCCAGCACCACGTCCAGGCGCACCTCCCCCAGGGCCGGCGCCAGCGCCTCCACCACCCGCCGCGTGATCCCGTCCACGTCGGTCAGGCCCAGGGACACCAGCGCCCGCCGCGCCTGGTCGTGCCGCGCCCGGCGGCTGAGCGCG
>DASVMY010000131.1:0-2935 GCA_036384135.1 Caulobacteraceae bacterium
ATGACCAGCGCCAGGGCCTCGACCGCCGCCAGGGCGTCCTCGCCCAGCGCCTTCAGGGTCACCAGATCACCGGCGCGCACGCCCAGCGCCATCACCGCCACCGGGCTGCGGGCGTTGGCGCTGCGCTCGCCGAAAACGACCTCTAAGCGCGCGGCGCTCAGCTTGGCGGCGTTGGCCAGCAGGGCGGCGGGACGGGCGTGCAGGCCGTGGCCGTGGGTGACGGTCACGTGGCGCAGCGCTTCGCCGTCGCGCGCGGACGCACTGGCGGAACCGTCCGCGATGGCCGCCATGGGGGTCAGCTCCATCAGCGCCTCGCCCACCCGCACGGACCGGCCCTGGGTGCGGGCGGTGATGAAGAAGGCGTCGCCGTTGGTGACGATGATCGGCGTGATCAGGCTTTTGGCGCGGCGGGCGATGACCTCCATGTCGAAGCTGATCAGCCGCTCGCCGGCCGCCACCGCCTGGCCGTTCTTCACGTGGACCTCGAAGCCCTCGCCGCTGAGGCCCACGGTCTCCAGCCCGATGTGGATCAGGATCTCCGCCCCGCCGGCGGTGCGCAGGCTGATGGCGTGGCCCGTGTGGTGGACGCTCAGCACCTCGCCGTCGCAGGGGGCGCAGAGCACGCCGCCGGTGGGGTCGATGGCCACGCCGTCGCCCAGCATCCGCTCGGCGAACACCGCGTCCGGCGTCTCCTCGAGAGGCGCGGCCCAGCCGTCCAGGGGCGAGAGCAGGGTCAGGGGAGTCGTAGGACTCTGGGTCATCTGGCGGGGCCCTGCGGAAGAGGCGGAGAGGCGAAGGGTTCGAACTGCACCCAGTCCAGGGCCCAGATCGGATCGACGGACTTGGCGGTGAACTGCAGGCAGAGGTCGTGGCGCCCGGCGCGCGGCGGGATGTTGACGCTGAGCGAGGTCACCGCGGGACTCAAGGCCGCCCGCGCCAAGGGCAGGCTGGCGACCAGATCGCCGGTGCAACTGTCCGCCCGCACCTCCAGCTCGCCCTCGGGCGTGCGCGTCGGGCGCAAGACGATCTTCGCCAGGTCAGGACCGAGCTGGTAGTTGAACGGTAAATTACCAACCGCCACGGTCAGGACGCCGCCACCGGAAAGGTCGCGGGCCGGGTCCATCCAGCAGGGGTTCATGATGTCCACCAGGAACACCGCGCGGGGGCCGGTCAGGGGGGCGTCGTCCTCGAGGTTGAGGGTGAGCTTGTCGGTGCACTGTTTCAGCGTCTGGCTGGTGCGGCGGGCCGGCAGGCTGGCCGCCGGGCCGGCCGCCAGAGCCAGGGCGCTCTCGTCGGCGTGCAGCCCCAGGGCCTTGTAGCGGCGGATCTCGCCAGGCAGGCGGGCCAGGAAGCCCGGCCAGTCCTTGGCGGCGGCCGGCGACCAGCCGATCTCGGCCACCGCGGCGGCGCGGGGGAAGGTCATGGCCTCGACCCGCTGCGGGGTGCGGATGTGCTCGGTCCAGACATTGGCCTGCAGGCCCAGGATATGCCGGCGCTCGTCCTCGGTGAGCGCGCCGGGGGCCGGGTCGAAGCCGTAGACGTCCTTCAGCGTGACCACGGTCCCGCGGCCGGGGGGTTCGCCCTCCAGGTCGCTCTGGCGGTGATCGAAATAGAGCACCGGCGAGGGGGCCAGCACGGCGTCGTGCCCGGCCCGCGCCGCCGCCAGGGCGCCGTAGACTCCGTGCCAGGACATCACCGTCGCGTCGGCGGGCAGGCCGTCGCCCAGGATCTCGTCCCAGCCCACCAGCCGGCGGCCATGGGCGTTGAGGAAGGTCTCGATGCGTTGCAGGAAAACCCCCTGCAGGGCCGCCTCGTTGGCGACGCCCAGCGCCTTCATCCGCGCCTGCACCTGGGGCGAGGCCTTCCACTGGTCGCTCACCGCCTCGTCGCCGCCGATGTTAATGTAGCGGCTGGGGAACAGGGCCATGACCTCGGTGAGCACATCCTCCAGGAAGGCGAAGGTGTGGTCGTCGTAGTTGTAGATGTAGGGGAAGACCCCCCAGTCGCCCTGGATGCCGCTTGGCGCGGGGCCGGCCGAACCCAGCTCCGGATAGGCCAGGATCGCCGACAGGGCGTGGCCCGGCATCTCGATCTCCGGCACGATGGTCACGCCCCGCGCCTCGGCGTAAGCCACCAGGCGGCGCACGTCGGCGGCGGTGTAGAAGCCGCCGTAGGGCAAGGGCTTGCCGGTTTTCGGATCGACCTGGCTGTCGGCGGCGGTGGGCGCGCGCCAGGCGCCGACCTGGGTCAGGCGTGGGTATTTCGGGATCTGAAGGCGCCAAGCCTGGTCGTCGGTGAGGTGCCATTGCAGGACGTTGAGCTTGTGCAGCGTCATCCAGTCGATCATCTGCTCGATGAAGGCGGGCGACTGGTAGTGTCGGGCGGAGTCCAGCAGCAGGCCGCGCCAGGCGAAGCGCGGCTGGTCCTCGATCTTCACCGCCCGGATGCTGACCGCCCCCCGAGCGTCATCCGGGGTCATCAGCTGCCACAGGCTGGCGACACCGTAGAACAGGCCGGCGCCGTCGGCGGCGGTGATCCGCGCCCGGTCGCCGCCGACCTCCAGGGCGTAGGCCTCCTTAGCCATGGCGGGGGCGCGGACGAAGACGACGGCGCTGCCACCGGCGGGCGTCGCGCCCAGGCGCAGCGCCAGCTTCAGCCCACGGCTCTTCAGCGCCAGGGACTGCAGCTCCCGAGCCGCATCCAGGGCCTGGGCGTCACCGGCTGGGACGACGATCAGGGTCTGCGGGCCAAGGCGGAAAGGCGCAACGCCGGACAGGGCCTGAGCCGAGACCGGCGCCGGGATGATGTCGGTCGGCGCGGCAACCGCCGGGCTGGCTGACGCCAGGCCCAGGGCTAGGAGAAACGCTCGCCAGCCGGCGCCGCTAAGCACGGCTTGCCGCGCCGCGCCGCCCGGCCTGGCCGGCGACAGCTGGCG
>DASVMY010000132.1:0-19922 GCA_036384135.1 Caulobacteraceae bacterium
CCTCCAGCCGGGTGTCGCTACGGGCGTACAGGGCCTGACGCTCCGGCTCCAGCACCACGCTGCGCCAGGCGTCCGGCGCCAGGGGAGGGGCCGTGTCCGCCTGCCAGGCGCTGAGCGGCCGGCCGGTGAACTCGGCCACCGAGACCGCCCGCAGCAGCCGCTGCATATCGCCCCGCGCGATGCGGGCTTCGGCGATGGGATCAACCTTGGCCAGGCGGGGGCGCAGGGCCAGTTCGCCGGCCGCCCCGATCTGCCGTTGCAGGGCGTCCACCACATCCCTGGGCACGGCCGGGACCTCGGCCAGGCCATGGGTCAGGGCGCGGAAATAGAGCCCTGTACCGCCGACCACGATGGCGGGCCGCCGCCACCGCGCCACGTCGTCCACCACCGAGCGCGCCGCGTCCAGCCAGCGCCCCACCGACCAGCCGTCGGCGGCGTCAGCCACACCGAACAGGTGATGCGGCGCCAGCAGGGTCTCTTCCCGGGGCGGCCGGGCGGTCAGGACCTGCAGGTCGGCGTAGAGCTGCATGGAATCGGCGTTGATGATCTCGCCGCCGATGGCCTGGGCCAGGCGCAGGGCCAGGGCCGACTTGCCGCTTGCGGTCGGTCCGGCGATCAGCCAGATGCGGGGTTCATCGCCGCCTACGCTCACGTCGACCGGACCCATGCTGCTCGCGCTCACCCTCGTCACGCCCGACTACGACACCCTGCAGGAAGCCCTGCCCATGGCCCTGGAGGCGGTGGCGATGGCCGGCCGCCCGGTGGAGCGCACCGAGGTCCTTGGCGATGGCGCCGCGGAAATCCTGGTGCAGGGGACCGACCCCGCCATGCTGCGCCTGCACGCCGACCGCTTCCTGTCGCGCCTGCCCGTCGACGTCTGCGCCCAGATGGCGGAGGGACGCAAGAAGCGGCTGCTGATCGCCGACATGGACTCCACCATCATCGGCTGCGAGTGCCTGGACGAACTGGCCGACTTCGCTGGCTTGAAGGCTGAGATCGCCGCCATCACCGAGCGGGCCATGCGTGGTGAGCTGGAGTTCGAGGCGGCCCTGCGCGAGCGAGTGGCGATGCTCAAGGGTTTGGACCTTGGCGCGCTGCGGAAGACCTACGACCAGCGGGTGCGGCTGAACCCAGGCGCCCGGACCCTGGTGCGGACCATGGCCGCGGGCGGCGCGCGCTGCGTGCTGGTTTCCGGCGGCTTCGAGTTCTTCACCACCCGCGTGGCCGCCGCCGCGGGCTTCGCCGCCCAGCGGGCCAACCGCCTGCTCGACGACGGGACCGCCCTGACCGGGGCGGTGGGCGAGCCGATCCTGGGCCGGGCCGCCAAGCTTGCCGCCCTGAACGAGGAGGCCGAAGCCTTCTCGATCCCGATGCATGAAACCCTGGCGGTGGGCGACGGCGCCAACGACCTGGCCATGATCGAGGCCGCGGGCCTGGGCGTGGCCTACCGCGCCAAGCCGGTGGTGGCGGGCCAGGCCGACGCCAAGGTGGACCACACCGACCTGCGCACCCTGCTGTACTTCCAGGGCTATTCCCAGGACGCCTTCGTTACCGACTGAGACCGATCGTGACTGTTACGAGGCTCCAGACGCCGCTAGTTACCGCCATGGTTTTCCCCCGCCCGATTCGCGCCGTCGTCTTCGACATGGACGGCCTGCTGCTGGATACCGAGGTCCGCTACAAGGACGTCATCCTGGCCGCCGCCGCCGACCGCGGCGCGCCCCTGCCCGAAGACGTCTTCAACCAGATGATCGGCACGCCGCTCAGCCACAGCCTCAAGGTCCTGGCCGAGTTCTATGGCCCCGACTACGACGGCATGGCCCTGTTCGACGACGCCACTGAACGCTTCCGCGCCATGACCCACGGCGAGGACCTGCTGAAGGCCGGGGTGCGCGAACTGCTCGACCATCTGGACGAACTGAAGATCCCCCGCGCCATCGCCACCTCCTCCGGCCATGACTCGGTGAACCGCCACCTCGGCCACAACGGCGTCCTGGAGCGCATGGATGCGGTGATCGCCCGCGGCGACTACGCC
The DNA here is from genome assembly GCA_036384135.1 of Caulobacteraceae bacterium. GTDB lineage: Bacteria > Pseudomonadota > Alphaproteobacteria > Caulobacterales > Caulobacteraceae > Acaudatibacter. Next base: position 2,036 of record DASVMY010000132.1, read on the forward strand.
AACGGCAAGCCCGCGCCCGACCCCTTCCTCGCCGCCGCCAAGGCCCTGGGCGTGCCGCCGGAAGAATGCCTGGGCCTGGAGGATTCCTACAACGGCGTCCGCGCCGCCCACGCCGCCGGCATGATGACGGTCATGGTCCCCGACCTGCTGGCGCCCACCGAGGAAATGCGCGACCTCGCCGTCGCCATCGCCGACAGCCTGCACCACGTGCTCGACCTGGTGAAGGCGCACCAGGCGGCCTGACGGTCCAACGGCGCTTGTAATGCGCCCTCCGCGAACGGATATGAGGCGCCTCAGAGTGCGAAGCATCAAGACCTCATGACCGACGAAGCCCCCCAAGCTCCCTTGCCCACCCCCGACCGCGACCGCGTCATCGCCACCCTGGACGCGATCCGCGATCCGGCTAGCGGTTTGGGCCTGCACGCCTCGGGCCTGGTGCAGGCGCTGGTGGTGGGGCCTGGCCGCGTGGGCTTCATGATGGAGGTCGCTTCCGCCGACGCCGCCCGCTACGCCTATATCCGCGACGCCGCCGAAAAGGCCCTGGCCGCCTTGCCGGGGGTGCAGAAGGCCCAGGTGGTGATGACCGCCTCCTCCCGCGCCCCGGCGCCGGGATCGACCCGGGTGCGCAAGGGCGTGCAGGTGTCGGACGATCCGCGCACGGCGCCGACGCCCAAGCCCCTGACGCCCTTCCCCAACGTGCGCCGGGTGATCGCGGTGGTCAGCGGCAAGGGCGGGGTGGGCAAGTCCACGGTCGCGGTGAACCTGGCCTGCGCCTTCGCGGCTCTGGGCCACAAGACCGGCCTCTTGGACTGCGACGTCTACGGCCCCTCGATCCCGCGGATGCTGGGCGCCGACGCGGATATCGAACAGGAGGACGGTAAGCTGGTCCCCCTGGAGGCCTGGGGCCTGAAGCTGATGTCCATCGGCTTCATCGTCGACGAGGGCCGGGCCATGATCTGGCGCGGGCCCATGGTCAGTTCCGCCGTACGCCAGATGGTCGGCGACGTGCGCTGGGGAACGCCGGAGGAGCCCCTGGATATCCTGGTGGTGGACATGCCGCCGGGCACCGGCGACATCCACCTGACCCTGTTCAACGACTACAAGGTCGATGGCGCGGTGGTGGTCTCCACGCCCCAGGAGATCGCCCTGATCGACGCGCGGCGAGCCGCCTCGATGCTGGAAAAGCTGCGCACCCCGGTGCTGGGGGTGATCGAGAACATGGCCTATTTCCCCGACCCCGCCACGGGCGCCCGCATCCCGATCTTCGGCGACGGCGGGGCCAGGGCCGAGGCGACCAAGCTGGGCGTCCCCCTGCTGGCCGAAATCCCCATCGACATCGCCCTTCGCACCGGCGGCGACGAGGGCCGGCCGCTGACGGCGGTCGATCCGGACAGCCCGGTAGCCCGCGCCTTCCTGGAGGCGGCTCGGGCGCTAGCTAGCTAGCTCGACCGACGTTCGGGTCAGCTGGGCTTTGCGATGTTCTGCGGCAACGAGCTGTCGCTGCTCAGGCCCTCCAGCACCGCCGCTTCGGGCACCATGGCGTCGCGCTCCGCCAGCTCCCTGCGCACCTCCGCATGCTTGGCCGCGTCCAGCCTGTAGCCCACGAAGCAGGCGCCCCCCAGCATGACGAAGCCGATCGGGCCGACCAGATAGGTCAACTCCATCCCGTGGACGGCGGCGCCGGTGTTGTGCAGGGCTTCCTTGGTCTGGTAGCCGACCAGGACCAGGGCGTTGAAGGTGAAGAAGATCGACAGGGCGCCGGCCGCCTTCTGGGTGCCGGTGACCAGGGCGTAGAGCAGTCCGATCCGGTTCTGCCCGGTCTCCAGCCGCACCACGTCGCCCACGTCGGCCACCATGGCCCGGATCAGCAGGGTGAAGCCGGTGGCCAGGAAGCCCATGACGAACATGAACGGGGCGTCGATGTAGAAATGGCCCTTGGGCATCACGTAGAGCAGGATCAGGCCCAGGGAATAGCCGGTGCTGGCGGCGATCAGGGTCCTGTGCTTGCCGAACGTCACCGCCAGCCGGCCCAGCCCCAGCGCGCCGATCAGGCCGGCCATGGTGTAGATGAACAGCAGCAGGCTGGCCTCGGCGGTCGAGAAGTGCCGGGAATCCCTGAAGAAATAGAAGTACAAGGCGGCCATCCAGCCCGGACCCAGCGCCAGGCAGAAATCCGCGGCGAGGATGCGCAGCACCTCCGGCCGCCGGATCAGGTCCAGGTATTCCTTCAGGCGCACCTGCTGATGGTGCGCGCTCTGGATAACCGGCTCGCGGGTGACCAGGCTGGCGATCAGGCAGCCGATCGGGGCGGTGATGATCATGAACCAGCCCATGGTCTGGATCAGGTGCGGATCGCTGGACTTGGAGACGCCCATGATCTTGGGCAGCAGCAGCAGGACGGCGGCCCCCACGACCCCCACGGCTGACAGGGCGCCGAACAGGCGCGAGCGGGCGTTATAGGTCGGGGCGATGTTCGAGGCCCACGACGTCTGCGCCAGGCTCATCACCGAGGTGCCGATGTAGAAGATCAGCACCCACAGCACCACGTAGGGCACGCCGATCCCCGGCTTGGCCATGAAGACCATGTAGGAGGCGATCGCCAGGATCGGTCCGCCGATCATGAGCCAGGGCCGATAGCGGCCGACGCGCGTGCGGGTCCGATCCATGGCCAGCCCAATGAACGGGTCGAGCCAGATGTCGATCAGGCGCACGATGGCGAAGGCGTTGCCGACCATGGCCGTCGAGATGCCGATGTGGCTGGCGTAGTACTGCGGCAGGAACACCGAGAAGGCGATGGCGTAGCTGCCCAGGGCCACGGCCGGCGCGGCGAACGCCAGGGCGCGGAAGAATCCCAGATTGGGCGCGGGTGTGGACGTCTCGGCGGTCATCAGGTTCCTGGGACTTGAAGGCGACGCCTCTGCCGGACGCTTCCCGGGCCAAATGACCTGCCCTCCGCGGCGACGCAAGAGGGTTTGTGAATGCCGATCAGGAAGCCTGACCGGCATTCGCAATGCAACCTTACCCGCCTGACATCTTGCGGAAGAACTTCTGGGTCTGCTCGCCACCGGCGAAATAGGGCTTCTGGTCCGTCTCGTCGCTGATCTTGGCCCAGTTGTCGCGGACCTCCTCCACCGAAAGGCCGCCCTCGCCCAGGTAGACGCCCTCGGTCTCATAGACGCGGGCCAGGGCGAAGGCGCCGGCGCCGGCGGTGAGGATCGCGCCGGTGGGAGCCTCGTCCGAGCACAGATAGACCACGCCGGGGGTCACATATTCCGGCGCCAGGCGCTTGAGGATTTCCGGCGGCATCAGGTTCTCGGTCATCCGCGTGGCGGCCACCGGGGCGATGGCGTTGACGTGGATGTTGTTCTTCTGGCCCTCGAGCTTCAGCGTGTTCATGAAGCCGATGATACCCAGCTTGGCCGCGCCGTAGTTGGTCTGGCCGAAGTTGCCGTACAGGCCGGACGAGGAGGTGGTGACCACGATGCGCCCGTAGTTCTGGGCCTTCATGATCTCCCACACCGCCTTGGAGCACTTCACCGTGCCCATCAGGTGGACGTCGAGCACGAAGTCGAAGTCGGCGATCTCCATCTTGGAAAAGGATTTGTCGCGCAGCACCCCGGCGTTGGCGATCAGGATATCGATGCGGCCCCAGTGGTCCATGGCGTCCTTGGCCATCCGCGCCACGCCGGCGTCGTCGGTCACCGAGCTGCCGTTGGCGATGGCTTCGCCGCCCAGCGCCTTGATCTCTTCCACCACCTTGAGGGCCGCCTCGGACGAACCGCCCGAACCGTCCACCGAGCCGCCCAGGTCATTGACCACCACCTTGGCGCCGCGCCGGGCCAGTTCCAGCGCGTGCTGGCGCCCCAGGCCGCCCCCGGCGCCCGTCACGATCGCCACCTTGCCGTCGAAGCGGACGTCCGCCATGTGAAGTCTCTCCCATTGGGTTCAAATCTGTCGGCGCCTTTTGCGCGTGCGGGGCGGTTATGGTCAAGCGCGGGGGGGTAAGGGCGGCGCGCGGAACGTACCAGGGCTTTCTGCCTCAAACTTTTTCCGTCACCCCGGACAAGCCGCGCGAGCGGCGCCGATCCGGGGTCGGCTCCGCCGGTTCCTCGCTGGGAGTTATCTTGGTGCGGCGCGGCCGACCCCGGCTCTCCGCTTCGCTGCGGCCGGGGTGACGGGTGTCGCGGTCCTTACCGAGCCGCGACCGCCGTCCCCGTCAGGAACTTCACCAGCACCCTCTGGCCGACCAGGAACGGGGCGCCGTCGGCGCTGACCACCACCTCGACCACCCGGTCGTCGCTGCGCTCGGAGGCGTCGTCGGACTGCAGCTTGCGCGCGCCATAGACCGCGGCGCGGCGCAGGACCTTGCCCTTGAAGACGTGGGCGGGGTCGGACTCCGACAGGATCTCTACGCTCTGGCCGATGGTCACGAACGGCACCGAGGCGTCGGTGATCTCGGCCCGCACGATGCGCGGCGTGGCCGGCTCCAGGTCGAACATGGTCGAGACGTTCAGGGTCGAGGCGCCGGCGCCGGGGTTGGCGTAGCGGCGGGCGATGCGGCCGTCGGCCGGGGCGCGGATGACGGTCAGTTCCTCGGCGTACTGCGCCTGGGCCAGCCGGGCCTGGGCGGCCACGATCGCCGCCCGCTGCGCCTCCAGCGACGCCTCGGCGCCGGCGATGGAGTCCTTGGCCTGGTCCATCTTCTGGCCGGCCACCCAGTTGGCGGCAGCCAGGCGCGCCAGACGGTCGTATTCGCGCCTGGCGGTGCGGATCTGCACCTGCGTGGCGTCCAGCTGGGCCTTGGCGGCCTGGACGTCGGCGGCGGCGGTCTGGGCGGCCAGGCGCGGCACGTCGTCCTCCTGGCGGGCCAGAACCTGGCCCTTGGCGACCTTGTCGCCTTCCTGGACGTAGACCTCGCGCACGATGCCGGCGGTGCGGGCGGCCACCTGGATCACCCCGCCCTCGATATCGGCCTTGCCCGCGGCGATGGCGGCGTAGGGGCTGTCGGCCGGCTTGGCCGCCGCGGCCGCCTCGGCCAGCTTGTGCGCCTTGGCGCCGCGCAGGACCGAGAAGCCGACCCCACCGGCGATCAGCACCACGACCAGGACAATCCAGAACGAGCGGCGGCGCAGGAAACTGGGCATGGGACTCTCAGGCTCCGATGGGCTCGAGCACGGCGGCGTCGATCTGGGCGCCGGCGTCGCGCCGGCGGTCGTCCAGGATGCGGCCGTCCTCGATGTGGATGACGCGGTCGGCGTAGGCCTCCAGCCGCGGGTCGTGGGTGACGCAGATCACCGCCGCCCCGTGCTGCTTGGCCGCCCGGCGCAGCAGGCGGATGACAATCTGGCCGTTCTCGCCGTCCAGGGCGGAGGTGGGCTCGTCCGCGAACAGCAGCTGCGGCTGCTTGGCCAGGGCGCGGGCGATGGCGATGCGCTGTTTCTCGCCGCCCGACAGCTCCGATGGCCGCTGGTGCATGCGCTCGGCCAGGCCCACCTCGGTCAGGGCGTCGACGGCCATCTGGCGGGCCGCCTCCGGCGCGCGGCCCTGGTACTTCAGCACTGTCGAGACCTGCTGCAGGGCGGTGAGCGCGCTGAACAGGTTGAAGCCCTGGAAGATGAAGCCGCAGTGGTCCAGGCGGAACCGGTCCAGGCGGCCGGACGGCAGCTCCCACAGGCTCTGGCCCAGCGCCTTGACCTCGCCCTGGTCGGGTTTGAGCAGCCCCGACAGCGCCGCCACCAGGGTCGACTTGCCTGAGCCCGAGGGGCCCATGACCATGGTCACGTCGCCGTGCAGGGCGTCGAACTCCACCGCCTTGAGCACCTCGATATAGGTGCGGCCGGTCTTGAACCGCTTGGTCAGGCCGTGGGCGGACAGCGCCGTGGAACCGGGCGCATAGGGTGTGAGAGGGGCGTTCATCGCAGCAGGTCCGCCGGCTGGCTGCGCTTGAGCACGCCCAGGCTGATCAGGCCCGACATCGCCGCCACCACCATCAGCATGACGGAGACCTCGATCACCACCGACGGGTGGAAGACCATGGGCAGGCCCGCCGCGGACGCCAGCACCGCGACCAGCACCGTCAGCCCCCCCGTCATCGCCACGCCGGCGACGCCGACCCACAGGGACATCTCCACCACGATCAGCCGCAGCGACCTCATCGAGACCCCCAGCGCCCGCAGGGAGGCGAATTCCTTGATGCTGGCCAGGATGGCCCCGCGCAGGGTCATCGAGGTGATCAGGATGCCGATCGCCCCGCCCAGGAAGACGCAGAACCCCAGCAGGATGCCGATGATCTGCTCCTTCATGATCGTGTTCTCATTGGCCTTGGCCAGTTCGTCCCGCGTCCAGGCGCGGTAGGTCTTGTTGGAGACGGCGTTGAGCTGGTCGCGCACGATGTTGGCGCGGGCGGCGTCCCGGATCCGCACCATCAGGGGGCCGGAACGGGGGCCGCTGTCGCCCATCCCCAGCCGGCGCAGGGTGTCGCGGCTCATCACCACGTCGACGTTGTTGATGTTCGGATAGCCGCTCAGCACGCCGCGCAGATAGACCGTGTGGCCGTTCAGCGAGGCCTTGTCGCCGACCTTCACGCCAAGCCGGGGCAGGGCGGTGCGGTCCACCACCACGGCGCCCGGTTCGGTCAGAGCCAGGCGGATGTTTTCCGGATAGTCGGTCGGCAGGGTGACGGCGCCGGGCCGGGTGTCCACCACATTGACGCCGACGAAGGTGGTGATCTGCTTCTGGCCCGCGGCGGGCGTATTCACCCACTGCGCGCCGCGCCCTTCCAGCGTGCCAACCTCGACCACATCCGGGTTGAGGTAGATCAGCGGCTTGATCCGAACCGGCAGGCCGTTGGAGCTGTTGACCAGGCTCTCCGACTTGGGGGCCAGGATCATGATGTCGGCGCGCGATCGCTCTATGGTGGCGGTGGCGCCCTTCACGATCCCCGCGAACAGCCCCACCAGCGCCAGGATCAACAGCCCCGCGCAGGCCAGGGCGATGATCGCCGCCAGGTAGCGTCTCCACTCGTAGATCAGGGTGGCCAGGGCCAGCGACATGAGCCCCTCGCTCCGCGTCCGGGCCTGGAAATACCGGCCCTTCGAAGGGCCACCCAGTTAAATCGCGGTAAGGCGTCGCACCGACCTTGGCCTTGGGCGCGGCTGGGCGCACAATCGTCTCAGAGGAACGCCAACAAGGGTCCGTCCACGGCCAATATGTTCAAGTATGTCACGGCGGCCCTGGCCGCCCTCCTGGCCACGTCAATCGCCCATTCCGCGTATGCCGAGGAAGGGATGTGGACCTACGATGATTTCCCCAGCGTGCAGGTCGAACATTCCCTGGGCGTGCATCTGGACCGCGCCTGGCTGGACCATGTCCAGGCCGCCTCGGTCCGCCTGACCACCGGCTGCTCGGCCGCCGTGGTCTCCGCCGACGGCCTTGCGCTCAGCAACCATCACTGCGTCATGGAATGCGCCCACGACCTGTCGAGAGCCGGTTCCGACTACGTCCGCGACGGCTTCCTCACCGACGCCCGCACCGAGGAGCGCGCCTGTCCGGGCATGCAGGCCGAGGTGCTGATCGGGATCACCGACGTCACCACCCAGGTGTTCGCCGCCTCGGCCAACAAGTTCGGGGAGGACTATGTGGTGGCCCGCGAAGCGGCCATGTCCGGCGCCGAGCGGACCATCTGCGGCGGCGATCCGCGCCTGCGCTGCCAGGTGATCAGCTTCTTCCGGGGCGGCCAGTTCAAGGTCTACAAGTACCACAAGTACACCGACGTGCGGCTGGTGTTCGCGCCGGAGTTCTCGGCCTCCTTCTTCGGCGGCGACCCGGACAATTTCAACTTCCCCCGCTTCGCCTTCGACTGCGCCTTCCTGCGCCTCTACGAGGACGGCAAGCCGGCCAGGACGCCGGACTTCCTGACCTGGTCCACCGGCGCGCCCAAGGCCGGCGAGGCGGTGTTCGTCTCCGGCAACCCTGGGGCCAGCGAGCGCCAGCTGACCGTGGCGCAGCTGGAAAGCCTGCGCGACGTCAACCTGCCCTTGACCGAGCTGCAGCGCTCGGAGCTGCGCGGCCGCCTGATCCAGTTCTCTGAACAGAGCCCCGACAACCGCCGCATCGCCACCGACCACCTGTTCGGCCAGGAGAACGCTTTCAAGGTTTTCTACGGTCGCCAGCTGGCCCTGGTGGACCCCGACTTCATGGCCGCCCGCCGCAAGGAGGAGGATGACCTCAAGGCCAAGCTGGCCGGCGATCCCAAGCTGGCGGCGCAGGTGGGCGATCCCTGGGGCGAGATCGAACACCTCAAGCACGCCTATGCCGAGCAATATGTGGTTTGGCGCCAGCTCGAAAGCTCGGCTGGCGGCGGTTCGGAGCTCTACCGCTACGCCCGCACCCTGGTCCGCGGCGCCCTGGAGCGGCCCAAGCCCTCCTCGCAGCGCCTGCCCGAGTTCGCCGACTCGCGCCTGCCCCTGCTGGAGAAGACCCTGTTCGACCAGGCCGCCGTCGAGCCAGGCCTGGAGACCCTGTATCTTGAGTTCTGGCTGTCCAAGACCCGCGAATACCTGGGCGCCGACACCCCCGCGACGGTGATGGTGCTGGGCAAGGAAAGCCCCGAGGACCTGGCCCGCCGTCTGGTCAGCGGCTCGCATCTGGCCGACCCGGCTCTGCGCCGGGCGCTATGGACCGGCGGCCTGCCGGCGATCATGGCTTCCAACGATCCGATGATCCAGTTCGTCCTGCGCACCGACCCCCTGTCCCGCGCCGCGCGCCAGCTCTGGGAGGAGGAGGTCGCCGGACCCATGGACCGCGCCAGCGAGCGCATCGCCCGCGTCCGCTTCGCCTTCTACGGCCCCAACATCTATCCGGACGCCACTTTTTCCCTGCGCCTCAGCTACGGCAAGGTGGCCGGCTGGACCTACAAGGGCGAGGAGACGCCACCCTTCACCACCTTCGCCGGCCTCTACGACCGCGCCACCGGCGCCGAGCCGTTCCGCCTGTCGCCCCGCTGGGAGGCCGCCAAGGGCAAGCTGGACCCGGCGGTGGTGTTCAACTTCGCCACCACCAACGACATCCTGGGCGGCAATTCCGGCTCGCCGGTGGTGGACGCCAAGGGCGCGATCATCGGCGACGCCTTCGACGGCAACATCCACTCCATCGCCGGCGACTTCGTCTACGACGGCGCCCTGAACCGCACCGTGGCGCTCTCCACCGACGCCATCACCGAAGCCCTGGCCAAGGTCTATGGCCGCGCGGCCCTGGTGAAGGAGCTGACGGACCGGTAGCGGCCCCGCCGCAATCGCGCCCCACTCCTTAACGAGCTCTCTTCCGGCGCCTCCAACTGGACCGGAATTCGCAATCTTCACCATGCGCCGCCTTGTCCCGGCGCCCGCGGCGCCGGTGGCGTCGCGGCCAAAGTGAGGAAAACACAATGACCATATCCTCAGTCAACGTCTCAACGCTGCTGCAACAGATGCAGTCGTCGTTGTTCAGCTCTTTGGACAAGAACGCGGACGGCGTTCTCTCTCAGAGTGAGTTTCAGTCGATCGGGCAGAATGTTCCCGCTTCGGCAAATACTGCTGCGTCATGTGGGTCAACTGGCACCTCAACGGTGCAGGCGACGTCCCTGGCGACTTCCAGCCAGAGTTTCAGCAGTGAAATTCTGCAGGCTCTGCTTTCGCTTCAGACCAGCGGATCGTCCGGCCTCGGCCAGGACGCCATGCTGTCGCGCAACGAGAGCGACCTGACCAGCTTCGATCCCGCCTCGGCGGCATCGAGCCTGGAGCAGGCCTACGGAACCGACGGTTCCATGACGCAGAGCCAATTCGAGAGCGCCCTCCAGGGTCTGGACCAGGCCGGCCACCATCCTCCTCCTCCTCCTCCGGAAGACGCGACCTCCGCCACCCAGGCGGCGGACGCGGCCTTCACGGCGGCGGACGCCAATGGCGATGGCCAACTCTCCACCACCGAGCTCACCAGCTATCTGTCTTCGCAGCAGCAGACGGCCGAGCAGGGGGTGGCCCAATACAAGGCCGCCAGCGATCTCCTCAGCGGGTTCCTCTCGGACCTGCTCTCGGCGATCAGCGGAACCACGACCACCGCTGCGACGACCACCACGGCCAGCCAATCGGTGACGGCCTAGGTGTTTTCGGGCCGGGGGTTCGCTCCCGGCCCGACTTCCTGCTCGCGCCGAGGCGACATTCGCCCCTATGCCGAGCAGCGAATCGAGAGCATCTTCTCAATCGGCGCCAACCGGAAGGGGCCCATCGGCGACCCTACCGTAAAATACGGTGATTTACGGCGCCGGCCGCCGAATTAGCCACTCCTCTCAGTTCACGGATCGGCGATCACCAGCGGGGTCGAGCCGCTGGTGGAGAAGTGCGCGTTGAGGTCGGTCAGCACCAGGATCGCGCCGGGCGCCGGGCGGGTCACCTTCAGGTCGCTCAGCCACACCCACTCGCCCAGCGGAAAACTGTCCTGGCCCTTGGGCGACAGGCGGTAGAGGGTCTTGCCGCTCACCGCCCAGATGGTGTCGCCGTCGGCGGCGATGCCGAAGATAGGTTCCGACTGACCGGCGGCCGGCTCGCCGACCTTGTGCTGCAGCACAGGGGTCTCGGCGTCCCCGCACACCCGCGCCAGCTGCCCCATCGTCATCCCCAGGTGGCTGAGCCCATAGGCGGCCAGGACACAGCCGGGATGCTGCGGATCAGCCACCAGTCCGGTCACCGGCGCGGTGGTCCGCGTCGTCACCGCGCCGGTAGCCGTGTTGATCCGCTCCAGCCGGCCGCCCCATTCGCCGGCGTTCCAGCCGACGAAGATCGCCGAGCCGTCGGTGGTCGCCGCCAGGGTCATGACGCCGGGCGGGGCGGGCGCTTTCTCCCGCCTAAGCCGCGTCTCCCGCCAGCGCGAGGCGTTGCGGTCCAGGGTCCAGAGGGTCGTGCGCCCCACCAGCCTGGGCCCGGACGCCGACATCGCCAGGCCCTGCGGCCCCTCGGCGGTGGTCGCCAGCACGGGCGGCAGCTCGAACATCCGCACGCCCTTGACCACATAGGCGCTGTAGCGGGCCTGAGCCGGGCTCGGCGCGGGCAGGTCGGCCCGGCGGCGCAGGGCCCAGACCTCGCCCTTCCACTTGGCTACGTCGATCAGGCCGTTGGGAATCTCCACGTGCCGCACGTTGGTGGCTTCGTCGATGGCGACCAGCGCCCCGAAACTGGAGATCCACAGCTTGCCCCCCGCCGCCACACCGCTGCGCACATCCCGCCCGATCAGGCCGTCGGCGCCGGGGTCGTTGGCGGAGGCGGGCAGGGCGGGGGCGAGGCTCAGCGCCGCGGCGAGCAGGGCGAAGAGGGGGCGCGGCCGGAAGGGCCGGGGGGTGCTGATCATAATCGTCCGTCTTCAGCGCCGCCGCCCGCCAGTCCCCGTGCTAACCGCCCCTCTCGCCCCCGTCCAGGCCCACCGCCCTTGCGCCCGCCGCCCCGTTGGGGATCAATCCGATTTTACCGGAGTCTCGTTTCCGGAGTCGGGGGACCCATGTTCGAACTTCAGAACGCCCAAAGCCTGGTGGGCGTGGGCTTCACCATCGGCGTCTGCTGGCTGTTGTCGGAGGCGCGCGGGCGGTTCCCGTGGAAGCTGGCCATCGGCGCCCTGGCCGTGCAGGCGGCCCTGGTCCTGCTCCTGTTCGGTCTGCCGGCGTCGCGGTCGGTGCTGCTGACCGTCGGCCAGGCGGTAGACGGGCTGTCGGCCAGCACCCAGGCGGGGGTGCGGTTCGTGTTCGGCTTCCTGGCCGGCGGCGGCGCCCAGCCCTTCACGGTCACCGACCCTGGCTCGCTGTTCGTCTTCGCCTTCCGCGTGCTGCCCGTGATCCTGGTGATCTGCGCCCTGTCGGCCCTGCTCTGGCACTGGCGGATCCTCAAGTGGGTGACCCAGTTCTTCGGCATGGTGTTCGAAAAAACCATGGGCCTGCGCGGCGCCCCGGCCCTGGCCACCGCCGCCACCGTGTTCATGGGCCAGGTGGAAGGCCCGATCTTCATCCGCAGCTACCTGGCCACCCTGTCGCGCTCGGAGCTGTTCATGCTGCTGGCGGTGGGGATGAGCTGTGTCTCCGGCTCGACCATGGTCGCCTACGCCACCATCCTGAAGGCCGTTCTGCCCAACGCCGCCGCCCACGTGCTCACCGCCTCGCTGATTTCCGCCCCCGCCGGCATCCTCCTGGCCCGCATCCTGGTCCCCCGCGACCCGGAGGCGGAAAAGCCCCAGGCCATGGATCCGGGCGCGGCCAAGGTCTACGAAAGCTCAATCGACGCCCTGATCAAGGGCACCGGCGATGGGCTTCAGATCGTGCTCAACGTCGGCGCCACCCTGATCGTGTTCGTCTCCCTGATCGCCATGGTCGACGGGCTGCTGAACCTGGCCCCCGGCGTCGGCGGCTCTCCCTTGAGCGTCGAGCGCGGCCTTGGCGTCGTCTTCGCCCCCCTGGCTTGGGCGCTTGGGATTTCCTGGAAGGAGGCGCCCATCGCCGGCTCCCTGTTGGGGGTCAAGCTGGTGCTCACCGAGTTCACCGCCTTCATCGACCTGTCCAAGATCCCCGTCGGCGTGATCTCCGACCGCACCCGGGTGATCATGACCTACGCTCTGTGCGGCTTCGCCAATATCGCCTCGGTGGGCATCAACGTGGCCGGCTACTCGGTCCTGGTGCCCGAGCGGCGCAAGGAAGTCATGGGCATGGTCTGGAAGGCGATGATGGCCGGCTTCCTGGCCACTTGCATGACCGCCTCGGTGGTGGGCCTGCTGCCCTCGTCCCTGTTCGGCAAATAGGATCCTCGCCGTGAAGCTTCCCCCACCGGAACATGCGAACATCGCCCGATGGCTGGCCGCCATCCGCGCCCGGCCCTCGGCGAGGGCAGGGACCTGAATGCCATGCGATCGATCACAGCCGGCGTCGGCATGACCCTGGCCATGCTGGGCGCCGCCCTGGCCCAACCGTCGAAGCGACCCGCCGCGGCTCCGGCTCCGCCAGCGACGGCCGCCGCCGCTCCGGCGCGCCCCTCACCGACCACGACCGCCCCCAACGCCCCGTCATCGACGGCGACAAGAAGCGGTCCTGCAGCGTCTACGGGATCACGAAGATCGAAGTGACGGCGCTGCCTTAAGTCGTGGCGTTCTACGCCTGCGCCGACTTGCGCCGCACCTTCTTGATGATCGCCGAGAAATTCAGCAGCGTCCGCCCGCCGGTCGAAACCTGCCCGCGCAAGAACACCAGCGAGCCGCCGTTGCGCACCACCTCGCCTCGCGCCTCGACTATCTCACCCTCGCGGGCGCCGTCGATGAACTCGCAGTTCATGGAGGCCGTCACCGACCCCGATCCGGCGATGGCGTCGCCGCCGATCGCGAAGATGGCGTAGTCGGCGAAGGTCATCAGGCAACCGCCATGCATGAACCCGCCGCCGTTCATGTGCTTCCGCTCGGCGCGGAAGGCGCAGACCATCTGGCCAGTCTCGTCGGCCCTGGCGTAGAACGGCCCCGAATGCAGTTCGAAGGGGTCGGAACTCCAGATCTTCCAGCCGGCCCACTCCCCCTCGGTGACCAGCTTGGACCTCCAGGGAACCTCTTCGACGCTTCCGTCCATACCGCTTCCACTCCCGGTCATTGCCGCTGGCCGCGTCCCTAACTAGGTTGCCGCCAACAGCGAAGGCCTTAGCGGGCGTGGGAGGGAAGATGCAAGGACGCAGCATGAGCCGGGGTGACGACTGATGGCCCTCGACCCCGAAACCCGCGACCAGCTCATCGACACCGTCCGCCGATTCGTCACCGAACGCCTGCGCCCCCTGGAATCCCAGGTGGCCGAGGACGACGCCATCCCGGACGACGTCATCGCAGAGATGAAGGCGCTGGGCCTCTATGGCCTGTCGATTCCCGAGGAATACGGCGGCCTGGATCTTTCCATGGAGGACGAGTGCCTGGTATGCATGGAGCTGGGCCGCACCAGCCCGGCCTTCCGCTCGGCCTTCGGCACCAATGTCGGCATCGGTAGCCAGGGCCTGGTGATGTTCGGCACGCCCGAGCAGAAGGCCAAGTGGCTGCCGGGCATCGCATCCGGCGAACTGGTCACTTCCTTCGCTCTTACAGAGCCGGAGGCCGGTTCGGACAGCGCCGCGGTGCAGACGCGGGCGGTGCGAAGCGGCGACGACTACCTCCTGAACGGCTCCAAGCGCTACATCACCAACGCCAACAAGGCGGCCCTGTTCACGGTGATGACCCGCACCAATCCCGAGGTGAAGGGCGCTGGCGGGGTCACCGCCTTCGTGGTGCCGCGCGACCTGCCAGGCCTTACCATCGGCAAGCCCGAGAAGAAGATGGGCCAGCAGGGGGCCCATATCTGCGACGTGATCTTCGACAATGTCCGCGTCCCAGCCGAGAACCGCTTGGGCGCCGAGGGCGAGGGCTTCAAGGTGGCCATGCAGGTGCTGGACCGCGGCCGCCTGCATATCTCCGCCGTCTGTATCGGCGTCGCCGAACGGCTGATCACTGACTGTGTCGCCTACGCCACCGAGCGCAAGCAGTTCGGCCAGCCCCTGTCGAACTTCCAACTGATCCAGGGAATGATCGCCGACTGCAAGACCGAGGCGATGGCCGCCAAGGCCCTGACCCTGGAAACCGCCCGCAAGCGCGACGCCGGCGAAAGCGTCACGCTGGAGGCCGCCGCCGCCAAATACTTCGCTTCGGAGATGGTGGGCCGGGTGGCCGACAAGGCCGTGCAGATCTTCGGCGGCGCCGGCTACATCGCCGACTACGGCATCGAGCGCCTCTACCGCGACGTCCGCATCTTCCGCATCTACGAAGGCACCAGCCAGATCCAGCAGGTGGTCATCGCGCGGGAGACGCTGAAACGCGGCGGTTAGGGCTGCCCGTACCAGGCCCAGCGCCGGCTTATGGACTTTTCCTTGCGAGGCGGCTGACGGCTTTCGCCATCGGGCGCCGTGGGCGTCGCTGGTCTCCACGCCTGTGGCGCGGAGAACGCGGCTTCCCATGCTGAGCGCAGCGCGGACATCAGTGCGGCCCCGCCAGGTTGTGCAAGTCGTCCAGGGGCGCCGGGGCTTCGGGGCGTTGACCCACGTAATCGGGGGCCACGCGTTGCGCGCTCACCGCCCGCATCATCTCCTGCATGGTCAGCACCCAGCCGAAGGGCCGTTCCTTATGTATCCGGTTCGCTTCTTCCATCACCGTGCTCCTGTCCATCGCTTGCCTTTACAAGCGAAAGATCACGTATTCGGCCACGCGTGACAAACCGGTCCTCCTGCTCTATCCATCAGGTCAACTTATGTCAGACCCGCTCGCCACCATCCCGCTCAGCGCCATCCGGGTCTTTGAGGCGGCCGCCCGCCTGAAGAGCTTCACCCGCGCGGCCGACGAGCTGAACATCACCCAGGCGGCGGTCAGCTGGCAGGTGAAGGCCCTGGAACAGCGGCTGGACCAGGCCCTCTTCCGCCGCCTGCCCCGCGAGGTCGCCCCGACCCCCTCGGGCGAGCGCCTGGCAAAGGCGGCCAGCGAGGCGGTCAACGTCCTGCGCGCCGCCTTGTCCGACATCACCGAGACCGCCGAGGGCGTCCTGGCGATCACCACCCTTCAGTCCCTGGCGACCCAATGGCTGGCGCCGCGGCTGGGCGCCTTCCAGCTCGCTAATCCCAAGATCGCCGTGCGCCTGGACACCACCGGCCGGATGATCGAGTTCTCGCGCGAGAACGTTGATGTCGCCATCCGCACCGGCCACGGCGACTGGCCGGGCCTGGAGTGCCTCTATCTCTTCCCGTCGATCATCACCCCCCTGACCTCGCCGGACCTGGCGGCGCGGCTGGGGGAGGGGCCCCATTCCCTGCTCACCGCACCGCTGATCGGGATCGAGGCGGACTGGGCGGCCTGGTTCGCGGCGGCGGGGGTGATGGACGCCCCGCTGGCCGCTGGCCCGCGCTTCGCCTCGGACCTGCAGACCGTGGAGATGGCCGGCGCCATGGCCGGTCAAGGGGTCGCCCTGGGCTCACCGATCTATTTCGCCCCGGAGATCGCCGCCGGCCGGTTGGTGCGGCCGTTCGAGACCCTGATCTCCGCTTCCATCGGCGTCTGGCTGGCCTATCCCGCCGAGCGGCGGCGCTCGCCCAAGATCGCCGCCTTCCGGGAATGGCTGATGGCTTGCGTGGCGGCCGACCCGGTGATCGAACGCTACCGCGACTTTGACCATCCGCCGGTCACCGCGCCCCGCTAAGGCCTAGGTTACACCCGTTTCGATGGCCAGCCGCACTAGGTCCGCCGTGCGCGACACCCCCAGCTTCGACTTGATCAGGCTGCAGGCGTTGGCCACGGTCTTGTAGCCCACCCCCACCGCCGCCGCGATCTCGGCCAGGCTGGCGCCGCTGGCCAGCAGCCGCATGATCTCAAGCTCGCGAGGGGTCAGGTTGTCGAAGGACTGCGACGCCTCCGCTCCCTGCACGGCCAGGGCCTGGGCGATCTCGGCCTCCACATAGCGCCCGCCCGCCGCCACCCGCCGCACGGCGGTCAGCAGCTCGTCGGGCGAGACGTTCTTGGTCACATAGCCGGCCGCGCCCGCCTCCAGCGCCCGTTTTGCGTAAAGGGGTTCGGCGTGCATCGACAGCACCAGCACCCGCCGCGCCTCCAGCTGGATCAACCGGCGCAGCAGCTCCAGCCCGCCAAGGCCCGGCAGGTTGAGGTCCAGGATCACCAGGTCCGGGCGCCGGGCGCGGGCGATGGCCAGGGCCTCGCGCCCGTTGGCGGCCTCCAGCACCTCGCCAAAGTCCATGGTCGCCAGCAGGCGCTTGAGCCCGTCACGCACAATGGCGTGGTCGTCCACTAGCAGGATGCTCAAGACTGCGCCTCCGCCATCGCTGGCAAGCGGGCCAGCACCGTCCAGCCCTTGCCCGCTGGGTCCCGCTCGATGGTCAGCCGGCCGTGGGCCGCCGCCACCCGCTCACGCATGCCGATCAAACCAAAGCCGCCTTCGCCGTCATTCGCCGCCTGCGACTTGGCCCCATCGTCGCTAACCCGGGCGATGACTTCGCCGTCCCCGTTTAGGCTCACCGCGATCTGCACCCGGTCCGGCCGGCCGTGCCGCACGGCGTTGTTCAGCCCCTCCTGCACCACCCGGTACACCGCCTCGCGCGCCGTCTCCCCGATGCCGGACTCGTCGGCGGGCAGGCTGACCTCGAAGCGGATCTCCGGATGCCGGGCGCGCCAGAACACCACCAGATCCTCGATCGCCGCCGCCAGTCCAAGCTCCACCAGCTGCGCGGGTCGGAGCCTGGCCAGGATGTCCCGCACCAGCCGCTGCATGTGACCCACCGAGGCCTGGATCGCCTTGACCTGGGCGGTGGCCTCTTCGGTGCGGCCCGCCGCGATCAACTGGGCCACCATGCTGGCGTCGACGTTCACCGCGAACAGGTGCGGGCCGATCTCGTCGTGCAGGTCGCGGGCCACGTCGGCGCGCTCCTCGTCCTGCAGGGTCAGCAGCTGGCGCTCCAGGGCCAGGTTGCGGGCCTGCATGGCCGCCAGCCGCCCGGTCATCTCGTTGACGCCCCGGCCCAGCCGCGCCAGTTCCTGCGGCCCCTCCTCGGGAACCTTGGCCCGGTAGTCCCCCGATCCGATCCGTTGGAAAGCGGCCGAGACATTGGCCAGGGGCCGCAGCGCCCGCCCCACGGTCAGCCAGACCAGGGCCGAGCCCAGCAGGAAGGCCCCGCCCAGCACCAGCATCAGGTCCAGGAACTGCGCCCAGGCCGCGCCGACATCGTTGGCCCAGACCGGGGTCAGCACCACCGTCCGCCCGCCCGTCTGGCCGATCGGCGCGGGGGCGGTCAGCCGTATGGGAGGCAGGTCGGTGTGCACCGCCGCC
>DASVMY010000133.1:0-6325 GCA_036384135.1 Caulobacteraceae bacterium
GCCGCGCAGCGCCGACGCCGTCATCGGCATGGCCGCCCGCCGCCCCCTGCGTGAAGGCGACGCCGTCGCCCTGCGCGACGTCTCCGCCCCGGTGGTGGTCAAGGCCGGCGACATGATCACCGTCGTCTACGAGGACGGCGGCATCCGCCTGACCCTCCAGGCCAAGGCCATGGCCAACGCCGCCGTCGGCGACAGCCTGAACGTCCAGAACACCGCCTCGAAGAAAGTCATCGAGGCCGTCGCCACCGGCCCCGACGAGGCGGCCGTTGGTCCGGAGGCGGCGCGCCTGAAGGCCGCCCGCCCCTCCTCCCAGTACGCCCTTCGCTAGGAAGCCCCACCCATGCGCATCGCCGCCGCCCTCTCCCTTATCGCCCTGGTCCCCCTGGCCGCCTGTTCCGACATCAAGGAGGCCGTCAGGGGCCCCGCCATGACCCCCATCGGCTATCCGGCCATGCTAGTTCCGCAGAACCAAGAGATCGGCGCCATGGCGTCACGCGAGCCCTCGCCCCAGCACGCCTCGTCCAATTCTCTGTGGCGAACAGGCGCCCGCGCCTTCTTCAACGACCAGCGCGCCAGCCGCGTGGGCGACATCCTGACCGTGCAGATCGAGATCGACGATTCGGCCAAGACCCAGAACGGCACCAACACCTCGCGCACCACGGCCAACAAGACCGGCATCCCGCACTTCTTCGGCCTGGAGTCGACCCTGGGGAAAATCCTGCCCAGCGCCTATGACCCCACCAACATGATCGAGACCAATTCCAGCACCTCCAACACCGGCGCCGGCGCGGTCAATCGGGCGGAAAAGATCAGCCTGACGGTCGCCGCCGTGGTCACCCAGGTGCTGCCCAACGGCAATCTGGTCATCCAGGGCACCCAGGAGGTGAAGACCAACAACGACCTGCGCCAGCTGAGCGTGGCCGGGATCGTGCGGCCGGAGGACATCTCTTCTTCCAACACCATCAAGCACACCCAGATCGCCGAGGCCCGCATCTCTTACGGCGGCCGTGGCGACATCAGCGCCGTGCAGAAGACGCCGGTGGGCACCGGCATCCTGCAGCGGGTGACGCCGTTCTAGGGAACTCAGGTATCTGCTAAGCGTGGCGGCATGAAACCCGCCACGCTTCTCCTGCCGCTCGCCCTGCTGGTGGCTACTCCCGTCGCCGCCGCGCGCCACGCGTCCAAGGTCTGGTCCCTGGTCGACGCCGCCCCGCAGCCCTTCCTGCAATACGGCGAGAGCCAGGGCGTCGACCTCGACGCCACGCAGATCGGCTGTTCCGGCCGCCGCGGCGTGATCACCGTCACCCAGAGCTTCAAGTTCAATCCCAAGCGTATGGGCGTCACGGGCTTGATGACACTCTATTCCGCGAACAAGGACCTGGAGATTTCCGCCCGGGCCCACGCGGACAACCGCGACGGCCGCCGCACGGTGCTGGAGGCCGACCTGGCCGCCGCCAGCCCGATGATGGCCAGCTTCGGCCGCTCCGGCGACCTACGCCTGGCGGCCCTGGGGACCCAGGTGCGCCCGCCGGCGGCGCCGCTGGATATGGTGACCCGCCTGATGGGGATGTGCGGCCGCTGAGACGGCCGAAGTTCCGGCGGCGACGGCGGCGAAGTTCGCCAAGGCGTGCGGGAAGTAGGGACGGCGGCGCCAGGTCAGCGCACGGCTTTGCGCCCCCTCCCCCATTCGGCGGCTCGCCGGGCGTGGGAGGAGAGCACGACGCTGACCTCCTCCTCCCATGCGAGCCCATCGGGCGATGCGGGGGAGGTGGCGCTCAGCGCGCCAGTGCTGAGTGACGGGGGCGCAAGGCCGCCGCTCCGTATCTTCGAGACCTACGCCCTTAGCGGCTTCACGGCGCTGTTGGCGCCCAGCGCCGCCAGGGCGCCGCGGACGATGCCCTCCGCGTCCAGGCCCGCCTGGGCGTACATCAGCTCGGGCTTGTCCTGGTCCTGGAAGATGTCGGGCAGGGTCAGGGTGCGGACCTTCAGACCCCGGTCCAGGGCGCCGTGTTCAGCAAGCGCCTGCAGCACGAAGGCGCCGAAGCCGCCCATGGCGCCCTCTTCCACCGTGATCAGGGCCTCGTGTTCTCGGGCCAGGCGCAGGATCAGGTCCACATCCAGCGGCTTGGCGAAGCGGGCGTCGGCCACCGTGGTGGAGAACCCGCGCGCAGCCAGCATGTCGGCGGCCTTCAAGCTCTCGGCCAGGCGCGTGCCGAAGGAGAGGATGGCCACGGTCGCGCCTTCCCGCACGATGCGGCCCCGGCCGATCTCGAGCGGCTCGGCGAAATCCGGAATCTGGACGCCGACGCCCTCCCCCCGCGGATAGCGGAAGGCGCTGGGGCGGTCGTCGATCTGGACGGCCGTGGAGATCATGTGCGCCAGCTCGGCCTCGTCCGAAGGACCCATGAGCACGAAGCCCGGCAATTGGCCGAGGTAGCCGATATCGAAGCTGCCGGCGTGGGTCGGGCCGTCGGCGCCCACCAGACCGGCGCGGTCCATGGCGAAGCGGACCGGCAGGCTCTGGATAGCCACGTCATGCACCACCTGGTCGTAGCCGCGCTGCAGGAAGGTGGAATAGATCACCGCGAAGGGCTTCATGCCGTCGGCGGCCATGCCCGCGGCGAAGGTCACCGCATGCTGCTCGGCGATGCCGACGTCGAAGGTGCGGTGCGGGAAGCGGGCGCCGAAGGTGTCCAGGCCGGTGCCGGACGGCATGGCGGCGTTGACCGCGATGATCTTGGGATCCCGCTCGGCCTGCTTGATCAGCTCCTGGGCGAAGACCTTGGTGTATTGCGGCGCGTTGGATTGCGCCTTGGTCTGGGCGCCGGTGATGACGTCGAACTTGGCCACCGCGTGCAGCTTGTCCGCCGCGCTTTCGGCCGGGGCGTAGCCCTTGCCCTTTTGGGTGACGACGTGGATCAGCACCGGCTTGTCGTCCATGTGCTTCACGTTGTTCAGCACCGGCACCAGGTGGTCGAGGTTGTGACCGTCGATGGGGCCGACGTAGTAGAAGCCCAGCTCCTCGAAGAAGGTGCCGCCGGTGGCCATGCCCCGGGCGTACTCCTCGGCCTTGCGCGCCATGTCGTGGAACGGGCGCGGCAGATGGCCGGCGACCTTTTTTCCAAACTTGCGCATCGACTGGTAGGCGCCGCCGCTGACCAGGCCGGCCAGATAGGCGCTCATCCCGCCCACGGGCGGGGCGATGGACATGTCGTTGTCGTTGAGGATGACGATCAGCTGGCCGGTGGTTTCGGCCGCGTTGTTCATGGCCTCGTAGGCCATGCCCGCGCTCATGGAGCCGTCACCGATCACGGCGATGACCTTGTTGTCGTCGCCGCGCTGGTCGCGGGCGGCGCAGAAACCCAGGGCCGCGGAGATCGACGTGCCCGCGTGGGCCGCGCCGAAGGGGTCGTAGGCGCTCTCAGCGCGCTTGGTGAAGCCCGACAGGCCGCCGCCCTGGCGCAGGGTTCGGATCCGGTCGCGCCGGCCAGTGAGGATCTTGTGCGGATAGACCTGGTGGCCGACGTCCCAGACGACGATGTCGCGGGGCGTCTCGAACACGTGGTGCAGGGCCACGGTGAGTTCGACCACGCCAAGGCCGGCGCCCAGGTGCCCCCCTGTCGTGGAGACCGCATCGATGGTCTCGGCGCGCAGCTCATCCGCCAGCTGACGCAATTCCGGGATCGACATGCCGCGCGTGTCAGCAGGACTCTTCACGGTGTCGAGCAAAGGTGTGTTGGGTTTCATACTAGACTGTGTCCGACCTAGTTACGCGCCCCACGCCCCCGCGGGGAGACTCTTATGACTTCCGATCTAGCACAAAATCGACCGCGGACCGCAAAATTTGCCCGCGGTCGCCAAACTGATCCAGATGCGCCTTGGTTTGGGCGGTCAACAGGGTCAGCCGCTCACGGGCTGCCTCAACCCCAAGCAAAGTCACATAGTTAGCCTTGCCCTTGTCGGCATCCTTGCCCGCGGCCTTGCCCAAATCTTCGGCCGTGCCCTCCGCGTCCAGGAGGTCATCGACGATCTGGAAGGCCAGGCCGATATCATGCGCAAACGCCATCAGGGACTGGCGTTCAGCGTCCTTGGCCGGGGCCATGGCCAGGGGCAGTTCGAAAGCGCAGGCAATCAGCGCACCAGTTTTCATCCGTTGCATTCTGGCCACAGCGCCGAGGTCGTCGCGCACGCCCATCAGGTCGATCATCTGACCGCCCACCATGCCCCTGGCGCCGGAGGCCACGGCTAGACGCCGCACCAGCTCGGCGCGGATCGATCCGTCCTCATGTGTGTCCGGATGCGCCATGATCTCAAAGGCTACGGTCAGCAGGGCGTCGCCGGCCAGGACGGCGGTGGCCTCGTCATAGGCCTTGTGCACCGTGGGCCGGCCGCGGCGCATGTCGTCGTCATCCATGCAGGGCAGGTCGTCGTGCACCAGGGAATAGGCGTGCACGCACTCCAGGGCGCAGGCGGCGCGCAGCACCGGCCGTTCGGCAAGGCCGAACATCCGGCCCGTCTCGATGGCGAAGAAGGGGCGCAGACGCTTGCCAGGCCCCAGCGCCGCATAGCGCATGGCTTCGGTCAGGCGCGACTCAGGGCCGTCGGCGCGCGGCAGCAGCTCATCCAGGGCGACGGTGACGACGTCGGCCGATTCAGTAATTCGCCTCGACAGGTCCAGGGCCAGCGCGGTCACGAAAAGTCCGCCGCTTCAACGCCCGCGGGCCCCGCCGATCCCATGACAATCTTCTCCACGCGCAGTTGTGCTTCCTTCAGCTTGGCTTCGCAATGAGCCTTCAAGAGGGCGCCCCGTTCATAGACCTGGATCGAGCGTTCCAGCTCGGCCCGGCCAGACTCAAGCTCGGAGACGATGCTCTCAAGTTCGGCCAGCGCCTGTTCGAAGGATAGGCCCGAAATGTCGGGTGCGTCGCTCATGCGAACTCCAGGGGGTCAAGCGGCGCACCCTAGCCATGAGGATGCGCGCGAGCAATGCGAGGCTCGGCTCGCCAACCAAAGATCAGGGTTTGTAGACGAAGTTCAGGACCCTCAGGCAACGATCAGGGAGCGACCTCGAAGCGTCGCGCCGACCAATAGCGGAAGCCCTGATCCACCGTGCAGCGCCAACCCAGCCGCTTGAGCGCCTCGCCGACCATGCCGTTGAAGAAGCCGTGCGCCACCACCAGCACATCCTGGCCGGTGGAGGCCAGGTCGATCAGCTGGCGGGCGGCCTCCTCGGCTCGAAGCTGAGCTTCGGCGCGGGATTCCTGACCGTCGTTGTGGTCGAAGAACCACCACCAGACCCGGGCCACGAAACCCCACAGCCGCGGCGACAGCTTGAACCAGTCGGGCCAGTAGGGCGGCGGCAGCGGCGCCTCGATGAACAGCGGATCCTCGGCGAAGGCGCGGCCGAGGGACAGGGCCTGCGCCGTCTGGATGGAACGCAGGCGCGTCGAGGCGATCAGGAAGCCGGCCTTGTCGGCCATGCTCTTCAGGCTGGGCGGAATCTCCTGATCCATCTTCAGGCCGCCGGTCTCATAGCGGGCCCACCATTCGCGGTAGCCCTTGGCCGAGAGCCTGATCTTGCGCGACAAGGCCGGCTCGCCGTGGCGGGCGAGCACGACGGCGCCCGGTTTGTCGGGCGCGTCCGGAAACAGGTCGTCGGCCGAAGCCGCCATGGCGTTGCTCAAACCCCGCCTCGCACCGCCGCCTTGGGCATCGATCAGTCCCCCTGCAGCGCCTGCGCGTGAGCCAGGGCCGAACGACCCAAGGCCTCAAGGTCGTAGCCGCCCTCGAGCGAGGAGACAACCCGCCCACCGGCGCGAGCATTCGCCACCGACACGATCGCGCGAGTGGCCCAGGCGTAGTCCTCGGCTTCCAGCTGCTGGTCGGCCAAGGGATCGCGGGCGTGGGCGTCGAATCCGGCCGAGACGATGATCAGGTCCGGCGCGAAGGCGTCGACCCGTTCCAGCAGCGATTCGAAAGTCGAACGCCACAGCGCCCGCGGCGCCATCGGCGGCACCGTGCCGTTGGCGATGTTGCCGACCCCGGTTTCCGACGGCGCGCCGGAACCGGGCCACAGCGGCGACTGATGCACCGAGGCCAGGAACAGGGTGGGATCGTGCTCGAACACCGCCTGGGTGCCGTTGCCGTGGTGTACGTCGAAGTCCACCACCGCCACCTTGGCCAGCCCCGCCGCCTGGGCGGCCCGGGCGCCGATGGCGACGTTGGAATAGATGCAGAAGCCCATGGGGAAGTCCGGCCCTGCGTGGTGGCCGGGCGGACGCACGGCGCAGAAGGCGCGCGTCCCCTCCCCCGCCGCCACCGCCCG
>DASVMY010000134.1:0-19737 GCA_036384135.1 Caulobacteraceae bacterium
GCAGCTCGGCATGGACGGCCGCGGCCGGCGCCAGCGGCTGAGCCTCGCCGGCGGCCACCGCGGCCCGGTGCTCGCGCACCTCGGCCACCACCTCGCGGGCCAACTCCATGCCAAGCTGGGCCATCTCCCTCAGCCACGCCACATCCTCCTCGTCCCAGCCGGGGGCGAGGGTGGTGGGGGCCATGGATGCGGGGTCCGGCGACGACATGGAACGAAAGATGAACATTGCGAAGTGCAATGTCAAGGGGTGGGGCGGGAGAACCTTCGCGAACCGCCTCGGGACGTCAGCGAAACCGCAAGAGGTTGAGCCGTAAAGACGCGAAGGCGCAGAGCGAGAGCGGCCCGCGTCGACAGCTTTGCGTCTTGCGGTTCGCTTCGCGCGAGGCCCGAGGCCGCAATAGCCCACGGCCAAGCAGCGCACCATCGGTGAATAAGTATCGTGCCGACGTATTCGGTCCGACGTATTCGGTCACCGACGTATTCGGTCACCAGCGTTCTTTCGGGGCTCCCAATAGAAGGATCAGTCTCGTCCCTGAGTTGCGGCCCCTCCTTCCCAGCGAAAGATTCCACCCTTGGCGCCGACAGCCGGGGTTGCGGAGGCTTGCCGACGCACACCAATGCGCGTGTAGTGTGATCAATGCACGTGTAGTGTGATCGCGGATCGTCGATGCCCGATCGGACAGGGGCTCAACCACAGAGTTCACGGGAGGCATGATGAGTGAGACCTCCGATGGAGCGGCTCTACCTCTCGCCGCGGCTGTCGTCCTAGTCGCCTTCGGGCTCGTGGGCGGGGAATTGCTCGTGATCGGTCCGGGAAACTACCCGGAGCTTCACACCATCCTGGACACCGGTCTGGCGCTGCTGTCGGGGATGTTGGCGCTGCTGCTCTGGGACATGGGCGCGCACGCGGACCGGCCGTTCCCCAAGTGGCTGGCCGTCGCCTTCGCCGCGACGTTCGTGCTGAACCTTGTCCATGTGCTGGTGACGGTCGAATGGTCCGGGCCGCTGGCGGCGGTCGCGCGGTCGAAAGGAATCCTGCGGCCCGCGACGTGGCCGCCGTCCACCCACCTGCTGCCGATCGCCATAGCCGTGGCCCTTTGGCGTCTCCGCCGAGGCGGCGTCGGCGTGCTCGGGTACGCCGTGGCGATCGCGGTCCTGGCAGCGGCGCTGTTCGCCGTCTTCCAACGCGCGCCGACCTATCTGCCGCCGGGGTTGCTCGGGATCACCCGCCCGCCCCTGATCGCCTCGCCATTGTTGTGGGCGGCCGTCTGCGCGGCGGCCTGGCGGATGCGCGCCGCCGATCCGCTGCTGCGGCCGATCATGTGGATGGCCGCCACGCTCACAGTGGCCAACACCGTCATGCTCTATTCAAGGGCGCCCGCGGACGGCCCCGCCATGGTCGCGCACCTGGGACGCGTCTCGGGTTACCTGGTCCTGTTCCTTACGGTGATGCAAATGGGGTCGCGCGAAATGCGCGAACGCATCCTCGCCGAAGCCCGGCTGGCGCTGCTGAACGCCGAACTGGACCAGCGCGTCCTGGAGCGGACCACGCAGCTGGCCTCGGCCAACCAGGCGCTGGAAAGCGAGATGTCGGTGCGCCGGCAGGCCGAGGAAAAGGCCAACGCCCAGGTGGAGCGGCTGTTCCTGCTCCACCAGATCACCCGAGCGATCGGCGAGCGGCAGGACCTGAACAGCATCTTCCAGGTCATCGTCCGCAGCGTGGAAAGCCAGCTGCCGGTCGATTTCGCGTGCCTTTGCCTCTACGACGGCCTGGACCGGGTGCTCACCGTCGCGGCCGTGGGGGTGGGCAGCCAAACCTTGGCGCTCGAACTGGCCATGCCGGAGCGGGCCAAGGTCGATATCGACGAGAACGGCCTGTCTCGATGCGTACAGGGCCAGTTGGTCTACGAACCGGACATCGCCGAGCTCGACTTCCCCTTCCCCAAGCGGCTGGCGCGGGGCGGACTGCGCTCCCTGGTCGCCGCGCCGCTGCAGATTGAAAGCAAGGTTTTCGGCGTGCTCGCCGTCGCTCGCTTCCAGGCGGAAGGCTTCGTCAGCGGCGAGTGCGAGTTCCTGCGGCAACTGAGCGAGCATGCCGCGCTGGCGGTGCATCAGGCACAGCTGCACAGCGCCCTGCAAGGCGCCTATGACGACCTGCGCCAATCGCAGCAGGCGGTGATGCAGCAGGAACGCCTGCGTGCGCTCGGCCAGATGGCCAGCGGCATAGCCCACGATATCAACAACGCGTTGTCGCCGGTGGCGCTCTACACCGAGTCCATGCTGGAGACCGAGCCGGGTCTCAGTCCCAGCGTCCGGGGACATCTCGAAGTCATCCAGCGCGCCGTCGAGGACGTAACCCAGACCATCGCGCGCATGAAGGAGTTCTACCGGCAGCGCGAACCGCAGCTGACCCTGGCGCCGGTGAAGCTGAACGATCTCGTGCAGCAGGTCATCGATCTGACCAAGGCGCGCTGGAGCGACATGGCCATGCAGCGGGGCGTGGTCATCCAGGTGCGGATGGAACTCGCTCCCGACCTGCCGATGGTCATGGGGGTGGAAAGCGAGATCCGCGAGGCGTTGATCAATCTCATCCTCAATGCCGTCGATGCGGTTCCGAGCGGCGGGGTGCTGACGCTGCGGACGAAGCCAGCGAAAGCTGCCAACGGCGCCGGCCCAGGCGCGGTCGACGTCGAGGTCGAGGATGACGGGGTCGGCATGGACGAGGAGACGCGCCGGCGCTGCCTGGAGCCTTTCTTCACCACCAAGGGCGAGCGGGGCACGGGCTTGGGCCTGGCCATGGTCTACGGCGTGACGCAGCGCCACGGCGCGGAACTGGACATCCGGTCCGCGCCTGGCGGCGGGACGACGGTCTGCCTGAATTTCCCCGTGGCCGCCCACGCGCCGCCGGCGTCGGTTCAGACAGGCGCCGGCCCGGCGCCGCCCTCACGACTGCGCCTGCTGCTCGTCGACGACGACCCGGTGCTGCTGAAAGCGCTCGGCGACGCGCTCCAGAAAGACGGACACGTCGTGGTCGCCGCCAACGAGGGCCAGGCCGGCATCGACGCGTTCAGCGCCGCGCACGATCGCGGCGAGGTCTTCGCCGCCGTGATCACCGATCTGGGCATGCCCCATGTCGATGGACGCAAGGTGGCGGCCAGTGTCAAAGGCCTGTCGCCCTCGACCCCGGTGCTCCTGCTCACCGGCTGGGGCCAGGGGCTCCTCGCCGAGAGCGATATGCCGGCGCACGTGGATATCCTGCTCAGCAAACCCCCCAAGCTCCGCGAAATCCGGGAGGCGCTGGCGCATCTTTGCCAAGCGGTGGAAGCCTGATGGACCACAGCGATACGGGCGGCGATACGGGCGGCGATACGGGCGAAGCGGTGGCCATGCCCGATGCGCGGCGACCCCGCGTCCTGATCGTCGACGACGAACGGGCGATCGTGGAAGCGCTCCGCGACACACTGCAGAGCCAAGGCTACGAGACCGAGGGTTTCACAGACGGGCATGCGGCCCTGGCGGGTCTGCGAAAGGGCGACTTCGAACTGCTCCTCGCAGATCTTGGGATGCCCGGAATTGGCGGCGTCGACCTGCTGCGCGAAGCCCAGGCGCGCGATCCCGACCTTGTCGGCGTCATCATGACCGGCGAAGGCACCATCGCCACGGCTGTGGAGGCGATGAAAACCGGCGCGCTCGACTACGTCCTCAAGCCCCTCAAGCTCAGCGTCATCCTTCCGGTGCTCTCCCGCGCCCTGACCGTCCGCCGACTGCGTATCGACAATGTCGAATTGGAAATGCGCGTGCGGGAACGCACGGCCGAGCTGGAAACGGCGCTGCGGGAAGTCGAAGAACAAACCGCGGAGCGACTCAGAGCCGAACAGGCGCTTATGCAGGCCCAAAAGCTGGAGGCGATCGGCCGGTTGACCGGCGGCATCGCCCACGACTTCAACAACCTGCTGCAAGCCATCGACGGTGGCCTCTATCTGCTGAGCAAGCGACTGGAGCCTGACCACGCGGGCTGGAAGTACGTGGAGATCGCCAAACAGGCCACCGCACGTGGGGTCAAGGTGACAAGCCAGCTCCTGTCATTCTCGCGCACGCAGCGTCTGGACCTGAAGCCCACGGACGTCGCCGGCGCCCTGCGCGAAGCGGGAGAACTGTTCGCCCACGCCGTGGGGCCCGACATCCGATTTCGATCGGATGTGGCGGCGGAAGCGGTCTGGGCGATCGCCGATCGGGCCCAACTGGAGCTGGCGATCATCAACCTGGCGATAAACGCGCGTGATGCGATGGCGGATGGCGGAGCCGCTGTCTTGTCGATCTCGCGCGATCACCTTGACGATGGAACCCCCTGCATCGCCATCGCACTGGCCGACGGGGGCGCGGGCATGACGCCGGAAGTTCGAGCGCGCGCCACGGAACCCTTCTTTACCACCAAGCCGCGCGGCAAGGGCATCGGCCTTGGGCTCGCCCAGGTCTACGGCTTCGCCCACCAATGCGGCGGCGCGGTCGCGATCGAAAGCGTGGTGGGCGCGGGCACGACGGTCCGGATATTGCTGCCGCAGGCAAGTCCGGGCATGGACGCCGCGACCTCCTCCCCGGCGTCAGTGGCGCCCACCGTCCAGAAGCACGCCCAAGAGCTTAAGGTGCTCGTCGTCGATGATGACGACTCCGTGCGGCAAGTTCTGGCTGACGGGCTCCGCGCGCAGGGGTTCAAAGTCTCCGAGGCCGCCGATGGGGCGGGGGGGCTGGCGGTGTTCGAACGCGAGCGTCCCGACGTGCTGGTCCTCGACTTCGCCATGCCGGGCATGACGGGGGCTGAAGTCGCCAGGCGGGCGCAGGCCGTCAGGCCCGACGTGCCGGTGGTGTTCTGCAGCGGCTATAGCGACACCCTGGCCCTGGATGGCGTCGCCCACTCCCTCGTGCTCCGCAAGCCCGTTGGCGCCGACGAACTCGCGCGCTCCGTCCACTCGGCAATGACCGCGCCATAGACACCGGCGGCGGGTCCGGCCGGCGGAGTCTGACGGTCCGTTCAGGTGGTGGTCAGGTCCCCTTCAGGCGCCGGGCCGATGTTGGCCGCAATAGGCGCGCGGTCCGTTTGGCCGGCGGGAATTGGGGGAGGCGACGGATGAAGCGCGGGCGGCAGGTGTCGGCCATTGCGGCGGCCGGGAGCGAGTGCGACCGCCGCCGGGTGATGCTCGGGGCGGGATTGGCGCTGGCGGCGGCGGCCATCTCGGCCAGACGCGCCTGGGCCGAGGCGGTCGATCCGGCCGTGGCGCGCGGCAAGTCGGTGCTCTACGTCTACAACCGCACCAAGCTGGAGGCCGCCCGCACGGCGACGCCGCCGGCCGATGCCAAGCGGATGGCCCAGCTGGAGGCCTGGCGCCGCAATGATCTCGCGGTGGTCGCCTACCTCAAATCGCTTGGCCTCGCCGTGCGCGAGGCCGACGAACATGCGCCCGCCGAGGCCGTGTCCGGCCAGCATCTGATCCTGATCTCCGAATCCGTCGACGCCATCGAGGTCGGCGGGACGTACCGCAATGCGCCGGTTCCGCTGATCACCTGCGAGAACGATCTGCTGGGCGATCTGGAGATGACGGGCCAGAAGAGCGGCCGCGACTATGGGACGGACGAGGACCAGCGCTTTATCTGGATCGTCAACGCGCCGCACCCCCTGGCGGCCGGGCTGGCGCCCGGAGTCCAGAACGTGCTCAGCGACGAGCACTACAAGATGAATTGGGGCAAGCCCTGCCTGGGCGCCATCACCGTCGCCACCCTGCGCGGCGAGCCGGAGAAGGCGGCGATCTTCGCCTATGAGCGCGGCGCGACCATGAACGGCGAATTCCTCGCGCCGGCGCGGCGGGTCAGTTTCTTCCTGTGGCAGGACACGTTCGAGGGCCTGCGGCCCGAAGGCCTGGCCCTGTTCCGGGCCGCCGTTCTATGGGCGGTCACGCCGCCGCGGTGAGCCCGACGGGGCGCCCGCCTTGTCCAAGGCTGCCTATGCGGCGGGGTCCAGCGTGCCCAGGCCGGCGACAACCAGCAACACCGCCGCGCCGAGCGCCAGTTCGGCAAGCGCATGCCGCCTCAATTGATTGGCAACGCCCGAGGAGTCTGACGCCGCCTTCAGCGCCGGGACCAGTCGGAAGCGATTGGCGCCGGCCAGTGCGACCATCAGGGCGAACAAGCCGACCTTGAGCATCAGCAGGCGACCGTACAGGCTCGTGACCAACAGCGTCGGGGCCTCCAACACGAACCAGGTGTTGGCCAGGCCGCTGGCCAACAGGACCGTGACCGCGATCGAGCTGACGGTGGAAAAGTCGCCAAGGGCCCGCGCCGTCTCGGCGTCGTCAGGCGCCTGTCGGAGCAGGATCACGAAGGCGGCCAGCGCGCCCAGCCACGTCCCGGCCGCCAGCAGATGCGCCGCGTCGCTCGCCCCGTGGACCCAACCGACGGCGCCCTCGTGGAGGCGCGCATGGCCGGTGAGGGCCAGGCTGGCCAGCAGCAGTCCAGCCAGGATCATCTGAATCCGCGTCCGATGCCGGATCGGGGGCAGGCAGAGCATGAGCGCCAGCGCCATGCGACCGGTCCAGATTGGGCCAAAGTCGGTTTCGAACAGAACCGTCGACAAGGCGCCGGGAGTCGAGGCGAGGTCGCCAGCCATCGATGCGGTGCTGAAGAGCAGCCATCCAACGCCTGACGCCAGGGCCAGCCACGCCAGCACCGCCGTCGTGCGCCGCGTGGCCGGCTCGCGGCCAAGCCGCGTGCGTGGCGCATAGAGCAGGAACAGGGCGAGGCCGAACTGGGTGGTGACGGCGCCGTAGTGCAACCAACGCGCAAGGATCAGCCCGACCTCGGTCATCCTATTTCACCGTGAAGTCGAACTGGCCCTGGACGTGGTGAGTGTCGGTGGAGACGGCGCGCCAGGCGACGTGATAGCGGCCGGGAGCGAGGGGCGCGTTGATCGGAGCCACCACCTGACGGCTGTTGCCGGCCGCGGTGTTGACCCTCCCGGTCTTCACGACCGCGCCGGCGCGGTTGCTGAGGGTGACGGCCGAGAGCCTGGGGTAAACCGCTTCGCTGAAGCTGAGGCGGATTTCGCGCGGCGAACCGGCGATTGAGCCCCCGGGCGCGGGGCTGGCGGAGAGCAGTTTAGGGTGCGCGCTGGCGGCGCTCGCCACAAGGACGAGGGCGGCGGCGACGCCGAGGCTGAGGGTGCGCATGGTCAGGTTCACCTTACTGGATGTGCGCGGCGGAGGCCGCGCCTTCGGAAAGCTGCCGCGGTTGCGGCCGGTCGAACCAAGCGGCGCTACCGGCCGCAAGGCTCAGTGGCGTTGGCCGTAGTAACCGTAGTAGCCGTAGCCGCCGGTATTGCCTTGGTAGCCATAGCCGCCATTGTTGCCGTAACCGTTGTTGCCGTAACCGTTGTTGCCGTAGCCGTTGTTGCCGTAGCCGTAGTTGCCGTAACGGTTGCGGTCATGGCTCTGGTCGTGGGCGACGTGCATGATCGAGTGCAACCGGTCGATCCGGCGCTGGATCATGCCGCGTTCCCACGGGCTGAAAGCGCCGTCGCTTTCGTCGTAGCCGGAGATTTGGCGCTCGATACTACCCAGCTCGCGGTTGAACCGAGCGGCCTCCCAGCGCGAGAAGGATCCGTCGCTGAGGCCGTGCTGTATGCCTTCACGGATGTGGGCCAGGTCGTCGGCGAACTCGCCGTCGCCGGAATTGTAGTTCCAGTCGCTGGTCGCACGCTGGCCGTCCTCGTCGTGGGCGAGGGCCGGGGCGGCCGCACCAAGGGTCGCGGCGACCGCGAGGCCAAGAATCAGACTCTTCATCGCATTACTCCTGTCAAGACCCCGACGGCCGGGGTGAACGCCCCGCAGAGAAATCATGTCTGGCCTGAAGCAATCCTGATCCCGCCGTTGCCTCCGGTTCATCCGCCGCGGCGGGCTCTAAGCTCTTGAAGCTGGGGCGCCGATCGGCGGTCAGATGGTTGCGCCTGACCCGCCGTACCCCCGATCATCACCGGAACGACATCGACGCCCGGCCGTTTGACTGGTTTCAGCCGCACGGCGGCGGCGGCTCGGAGAGTCTTCTCGTGACGCATAATCTCACAGGTTTCGGGCTCACAGGTTTCGGGCTCACCCATCTGCTGGCGGGTGTCTGCGGTTCGCTTGTTGCCCTGGCGCTGCTATCGGCGAGCCCGGCGCTAGCTCACCCCGGTGGTGGCGGCGGCGGCGGGGGCTTGGGCGCGGGCGGCGCCAGTGGTCTCCACGGCGACTTCGGCGGCCAGTCGGGCGGCCACATCGGCGCCCAGGGCCTGGCCCACAGCAATGGTCCCAACAGCCTGGACCGGGACTTCGGCCGCGACCGCGCCGCGGACCGGATGAACACGCACGGCCTGCTGCACAGCCGGGCGCATCATCACCTCCGGCATTTTGGCCACAGGCGCTGAGGCTGGAAGTCTAGAACCGCCGTTCCAGCTCGATCCCCAGCCGCACCTGGCTGCGCGCCTCGTTGCGGTCGGCGCCGACGGCGGCGAGCCAGCCGAGGTCGAGATCGATCTCCACCGGCGATCCGGGCGGCGTGCCCTCCCACTTCAGCTGCGGTCCGACATAGGCGCCCTGGGGGCCGGTGAGGAAGCCGTGGTCCGTGCCCAGGTCTCCGAACGCTTCGGCTCCCAGCCGCAGGGCGCCGACCGTTCGCCAGGTGGCCGAGACCGCGTAGCCATACGAGGCGAAGCCTTCGCCCGGGGGCGCGCCCAGCGGCCGCTCGACGATCAGATTGAGCAGGCCCTGGAACCGGCCGGAGGTCTTGGCCAGCAGCAGCTTGGCCTCGCCGGCGTCGCTCTCGCCGTTCAGGCCGTGCTTGTATTCGAGGTAGAGGCCGGCATCGACGCCGATCCGCGGGATCTGGCCAAGGTAGACGACGCCCTCGACCCCGACGCTGTTGAACGCGCTGCCCTCGCCGGGCGCGGTCGCGATCCCACCGATCAAGGCCAGGCTGACCCGGTCGTTGACGCCATATTCGGCTTCCAGGACGGTGGTCGCCTCGCCGGCGTCAGCGCCGCCGACCTCCTGGCCCCGCCGCACTTCCAGCTCGGCGACGTGGTTGAGCACATAGGGCGCGTAGACCTTTTCGTCCAACCGCGGATCGGCCCGCGCCTGGGCCGCGGCGGCCAGTCCAAGGGCCAGCATCAAAGCGCCTATCGATCGTTTCATTCCGTTTCCCGAACCTTTGCCAGGCCAGCGGCATATTGCTTCTTGCGAACGAATGTCAATTGCAGATATGACAGACCTCGAAAACGACTTGAGGACAACGAATGCGTTTCACCCCCGCCGCCTGGATGCTTGTGCTCGCGGCCGCCCCCATGGGCGTCGCCGTGAGCGTCGCCGCGGCCGCCGCCGCCGACGGGCCCACCGTGTCGCTGGTCCTGAAGGATCACCGCTTCACCCCGTCCAGCTTCAGCCTGCCGGCCGGTCAGAAGGCTCACATCGTGCTGACCAACCAGGACCCGGCGACCGAAGAGTTCGACAGCCACGATCTGCAAGTCGAAGAGCTGGTCACCCCGCACGGCCGCGCCAGCTTCACCATCGGGCCGCTGAAGCCGGGGACCTACAGCTTCATGGGTGAGTTTCACCCCGCCACGGCGCAGGGCCGGGTGACAGTCACAGAGGCGCAACGGTGACACCATGCTCGCCGCCGCGCTGATCGTCTTTCGCGAAGTCCTAGAGGCCGGCCTGATCGTCGGCATCGTGCTGGTCGCCACCGAGGGGGTGCGCGGGCGGGGCCGATGGATCGCCGGCGGCGTCGGGGCCGGACTGTTGGGCGCCGCCCTGGTCGCCGCCTTCGCCCAGCGGCTGTCGGACGCCTTTTCCGGTTCGGGTCAGGCGGTGTTCAACGCCTCGATCCTGATCGCGGCGGTGCTGATGCTGTCGTGGCACATCCTGTGGATGTCGCGCCACGCCCGTGAGCTCACCAGCGACATGAAGGCCCTGGGCGGCGCCGTCGCCAGCGGCGAGCGCACCCTGCTGGCCATGGCCGTCGTCGTCGCCGTGGCGATCCTGCGCGAGGGCTCCGAGGTAGTGCTGTTCCTCTATGGCATCGCCGCTTCGGGCGGCGGCGAGCCGATGGCGATGCTCTGGGGCGGATTGATCGGCGTCGCCGGCGGGGTGTCCGTCGCCTGGCTGATCTACCGCGGCCTGCTGGCCATCCCCACCGGCGCGCTGTTCACGGTGACCAACGTCCTGGTCGCCCTGCTGGCGGCGGGGATGGCCGGGCAGGCCGCGGTCTACCTGGCCAAGGCCAACGCCGTCCCCTCCCTCGGCGACGAGGTCTGGGACACCTCCGGCATATTGCGGGACGACGGGCTGCTGGGCCGGGCGCTGCACGCCCTGGTCGGCTATTCCGATCGGCCGATGGGCGTCCAGATCGCCGCCTATGTGGCGGTGCTCGTGGCGCTGGTCGCCCTTGGGCGCGTCATCGGCCGCCAGCCGATCAGGACCTGACGCCCCTCAAGACTTGATAAACGCCAGCAGGTCCGCGTTGATGATCTCCGCGTGGGTGGTCGGCATGCCGTGCGGCAGGTCCTTGTAGACCTTCAGCGTGCTGTTCTTGAGCAGCTTGGCCGACAGCGGCCCGGAGTCGGCGAAGGGCACGATCTGGTCGTCCTCGCTGTGCATCACCAGCACCGGCACGGTGATCTGTTTGAGGTCTTCGGTGTGGTCGGTCTCCGAGAACACCTTGATGCAGTCATAGTGGGCCTTGGTCCCGCCCATCATTCCCTGGCGCCACCAGTTGTCGATAATGCCTTGGGAGACCTTCGCGCCAGGGCGGTTGAAGCCATAGAACGGGCCCGACGCGACGTCCCGGTAGAACTGGGCGCGGTTCGCCATCCCGGCGCGGAAGCCGTTGAACACCTCGATCGGCAGGCCGCCCGGATTGCTGTCCGACTTCAGCATCACCGGTGGGATCGCGCTGATGATGGCGGCCTTGGCCACGCGGCCGCCGCCATGCCGGGCGACATAGCGAACGACCTCGCCGCCCCCGGTGGAGTGGCCCACGTGGATGGCGTTGGTCAGGCCCAGGTGCTCTACCAGGGCGGCGCTGTCGGCGGCGTAGGTGTCCATGTCGTTGCCGAGCTCAGCCTGGGTGGACCGGCCGTGGCCGCGGCGGTCGTAGGCGATGACCCGGTAGCCCTGCGCCTGGAAGAACAGCATCTGGTTGTCCCAGTCGTCGGCGCTCAGCGGCCAGCCGTGGTGGAACACAATAGCCTGGCCCGTCCCCCAATCCTTGTAGAAGATCTCCGTGCCGTCCTTGGTGGTGAAGGTGCTGCTGCCCATCGGCTGTCGTCCTTGGCTGACGTGAGGGTGTCGGTGTCGCATCTTCGGTACCGGCCGGCCAGCGGCGAGGTCTTTGACGAAACCGGCTGACTTTGGCCGAAAGGGCCGCCGAAAGCGCCATTGTCTGGAGGTCTGGAGCCTGTCCTCCCTACGCCCGCCATCCCAGCGCCACGCTGGTCACCAGGGGCAGCTTGGCGAGCCGGCGGCGCAGGGTTTCGGCGCGCATGTCGCTGAGGCCGTCGGCCTCGACACGGACGCGGAGCGCCCCGGGCGCCGCGTCCAGCGCCACCGCGGCCAGGGACGCCTGCTGCAGGGCGAAGGGCTCCAGGATGCGGATCAGGGCGTCGCTGGCCGGGGCGCTCTCGATCAGGAACAGGCGCCTTGGAACGGGCGCCGAGCCGGGGGTCATCGACGCACCAGCTGGTGTTCGAGGCTCACCGAGCCGGCCTGAGGCCAGGCGGCGATCAGGTCGGCGGCCCGTTCGGCGGCGGCGTCGGCCAGGCCCGCCAGGCGCAGCACCGCCTCGAACCGCGCCCCCACGGGACGCAGATTGAACGCCCGGACTTGGCCGCCGATGCGGCCAAGCGCGTTCTGCACCGCCTCCAGGCAGGCGCTGGGACAGGCGGTGGAGATGTGCAGCACATGTTGCCGGTCGGGCCCCCGTTCGAGAGGCGGTGCGGCGGGTTCCGGCAGGGAGTGGGCTAGGGTCATGGTCTGGTCCTCGGTGGTTGGAAGGGACCGCGCCGCGCACAACAAAAAACCCCGCGCCTTGAACAAGGAGCGGGGCTTTTGAAGCTTGCGATGCGGCGGTGGTGTTTAGGTCGCGCGCGTTCGCCCCGGTCCTGCGTGGCAGGGGGTAATAATGGTCATGGTAATGGTCATGAGCGCCGCACCCAAAACCCCAGGGCGCGGCATGCCGATCCGCGCGGCGAGGCCCGCGGCGGCAAGGTCGGTGCTGTGGGTCCGCAGGGTCATCCCGGCGTCGTGCTCCCGCTCAAGAGCCATAGCCATAACCGGGACGGAGCCGTCAGTCGAGACCGGCCCGGTGACACAGGCGTCTATTTCGCCGAGACCATCTCGCGCTGGCCGTCCGCCTGGATGCGGGGATTCATGCCGGAATCTCCAGCCTTGGGCAGTAGGTCGGGGGGTAACAGGTCGGGCCGCGACCGGGCCAGCTGCGCCTCGAGCCGCTCGCAGCTGTCGTGCAGGATGGCCAGGGCGTGGGTGACCTCCTCGCGCTGGCGCTCCAGGGCCACGATCCGCTCGCGGAACTTGCGCAGGGCCTTGGCGTTCTGGACGTCCCTCCCGCCTTCCTTGCCATAGAGGTCGAGGATCTCGCGGATCTCGATCAGCGACAGGCCCACCGCCTTGCCGCGCAGGATCAGCTGCAGGCGGGCGCGGTCCTTGTAGGAATAAATCCGGCTGAGCCCCTGGCGCGCCGGGGCCAGCAGCCCCTTGTCCTCATAGAAGCGCAGGGCCCGCGCGGTGCATTTGAACTCCAGGCAGAGCTGGCGAATGCTGAAGGTCCGCTCGGGACGCCGCAATTCGGTGGGCATGTTGGCGCTCCTTATCAGTGATCACCAAGCTAGAACCGCTTTCCGCGAGGGTCAACGCAAAGCCACAAGGTCCTGCCTTGCTATCGCCGCGTTGCGGCTCAAGAGTGAAGTTCTTGCGTCGTAGCGGGAGGCCGCGCAAACCATGACCCGCTTCATCTTTCGGGCCCTCGCGGCCGCGCTCGGCTTCTGGCTGGCCGCGCGTGTCGTGCCGGGCGTCTATGTGGGCGGCATGGGCAGCCTGCTGGCCGCCGGGGTGTTGCTGGGCATCGTCAACGCCCTGGTGCGGCCGGTGATCGTCATCCTGACCCTGCCACTGACTGTGGTGACCCTGGGCCTGTTCCTGCTGGTGGTGAACGGCATCACGGTGAAGATCGTCGACTTCTTCCTCACCGGCATCGAGATCCAGGGCCTGTGGCACGCCATGCTGGTGGCGATCATCATCAGCCTGACGGTGTGGGTGGTGGGCTGGTTCGTCGATCCCCGGGACGAGCAACGGCGGGCGTAGGCCCTATCCGGCGCCAGGTCGCGTGGCGCCGGAGTAGCGGCGCAGCCGCCAAGAATTGGTCCACAAACCACACGAACCACACGAACGCAGTGTCCAGATCTGCGAGGCCGCGCGAGCCAGACGCGCTTCGCGCCCTTTGTTCGTGTGGTTCGTGGACAAAAATTCTTTCTAATGACCGCCCAGCCCCTACCGCACGTCGATATCCACATAGGTGTCGTAGACCCGCACCACGATCAGGGGCGTGCCGTTCAGGATCGCCCGCGCGGCGGTGGGGGTCACCGAGCCCTGGGCGATGAAGGCCTCCAGGCGGGCGCGGTTCTCGGCCCCGGCGAAGAAGGTGTCGGCCTCGTCCTCCGGGTCGCGCAGGCCGTATTTGTGATAGTTGGCCCGGTCCTGGCGGATGATCGCCGCCACGGTGGCCAGCCGCTTGCCGTCGGCGTCGAAGTGATCCTGGGCCGACAGCCGGGCCAGATAGACCTCCACCGGCGCGGCCAGGCAGGGGCCGGCGGCGAACAGCGCCGATACGGCAAGCAGGCTGGCGCCGGCGATGACAAGCAAGCTGGGGGTCGGGCGCATGCTTGGTCCTCCGGCGGAAGACCGATGCTACCAGAGTGAAACCCGCAGGTCAGCTAAAGCCTTTACGGACTTGGCTAATCCGCCTTAACCCTGTCCGAGGAGACGGTCTGGCGGCGCCCTGGAAGGTGTGTTAAATCACACACCTTCAGCACGGAGGCCAGGCCATGACCCAGCGGTTTTATCCGGCGGTGATGGAGCGCGGCGACACCGATGACGCCGAGGCCAAGGAGCGGCCGGAAGTCGTCGCCCTGTGGTTCCCCGACTTCCCCGGTTGCGTCGCCGCCGCCGCCGACCAGCAGCAGGCCGTGGCCAAGGCGCAGGAGGCCCTGGCCGCCGCCGTCCAGGCCCTGGCCGAGCACGACCGCCCCTTGCCCGCCCCCACCCCCTTCGAGGACGTGGAAGTCCCGGAGGACGCCGCCTTCATCGCCCTGATCGCCGTGGCCGTGACCCTGCCCAACCCCTCGGAGCGGGTGAACATCTACCTGCCCAAGGCCCTCATCGAGCGCATGGACCGCCGCGCCGAGGCCCTGGGCATGAGCCGCTCCAGCCTGGCGGGCTTCGCCATCAGCCGGGCCCTGGACGGGGAACAGCTGTTCTGGGTGAAGGGGCCGGCGGCGCCCGCGCCTGCAAAGCCCAAGGCGCGGCGGGTCAAGTGACGGCCTGAAGGTCAGGACTGCTTCAGAGGTCTCAAAAGGGCGAACTCTATTCTCCCTTCTCCCCTTGCGGGAGAAGGTGGCTGCGAAGCAGACGGATGAGGGGTTGTCGGAACCGCGGTGACTAGCCTTCTGGCAGGATACTCTCGAAGGCTTGGTCGACCCCTCATCCGACCTCCTGCGGCCACCTTCTCCCGCAGGGGGAGAAGGAACAGCGTTGCCCCGGGCGCGGGCGGATAGGGTCACTTGAGTCTGGACGCTAGAGCCTGTCCCGTTTTGATGGAATCATCAAAACGGGAGAAACAGGCTCGACTCTTTAGTTTGCGAGCACGATTCAGACTTTTGTCGGTTCCGACAAAAGTCATCGTGCTCTAGCGCACGAAGGCTTCACACGGCCAGGGCCAGCTTGGCTGAGAACGGCAGGCGGATGTGGCACCACAGGCCATCCGGCAGGAAGCTGAGCTGGGCCGAACCGCCGAACTCCCGCGCCAGGCCCCGCTCGATCAGGCGCGAGCCGAAGCCCCGGCGGCCCGGCAGGCTCACCGGCGGCCCGCCCGTTTCGCGCCAGTCCATGGCGATCGCCTTGTCCGCGTCGTCGGCCCACCAGCGCACCTCCACCCGCCCCGCGGGGGTGGCCAGGGCGCCGTATTTCATAGCGTTGGCGGCCAGCTCATAGAAGGCCATGTTCAGCGTCACCGCCGCGTTGGGACCCAGGCGGACGGCGGGCCCGCCGGCGCTGACCCGGCCGGACCGGTCGCCCGGAACACAGAGCGCCAGCGTGCGGCGGACCACGTCGCCCAGTGACGCCCCTTCCCACGCCGCCTCGGTCAACAGGTCGTGGGCGCCGGCCAGGGCCAGCAGGCGGGCGATGAACGCCTCGCGGTAGGCGCCGCTCCCGCCGTTTCCGTCGCCGCTGCCCTTTTCGTCACCCGTCAGCGTCTGCATGGCGATCGACTGCACTGTGGCCAGGGTGTTCTTGACCCGATGGTTCAGCTCGTCGAGCAGCAGGCGCTGGCGGTCCTCGGCGGTCCGGCGGGCGGTGATGTCGAGCGAAATGCCGGCCAGGCGCACCGCCCGGCCGTTCTCGAACGCCGCCCGGCCGCGGGCCATGATCCAGCCGATCTCGCCGCTCGGCTTGACGATCCGGTACTCCACCTCCAGGTCCTCGCCGGTGGCGATCGCCCGGTCCACCGCCGCCTGGCGCAGGGCCCGGTCGTCGGGATGCACCAGGGCCACGACGTCCTCGGTGGTGTCGAAGGGATCGTCCGGCCCCAGGCCGAAGATGGCGCGCGAGTGGGCGGCAGAGGAGAACCGCCCCGCCGCGATATCGAACTCCCAGCTTCCCAGGCGTGCGGCGCCCAGGGCGAACTCCAGCCGCTGCTCGGTCTGGCGCAGCGCCTTCGCCTCAAGCGTCCCGCCCTTGAGTGCGGCCCTGTTGGCGGAGGGTCTGGCGCGCGGCCTTTTCATGTCTCCAGGACAGTAGGCAAAGTTGCGCCCACCCACAACGCAGACCCCAAGGTCGCGGCAATCAATCCGCCCTCCCCGCCCCACGTTGTCGGCCCAAGGGAGGGGTCGTGGGAGGGCCTTGTGTAGAAAACGTGCTCAAGAGCACGATGACTTTTGTCGGAACCGGCAAAAGTCTGAATCGTGCTCGCTAACTCAAGAACCGAGCCTGTTTTTCCCGTTTTGATGAGTCCATCAAAACGGAACAGGCTCTAGGGCCTAGTGCGGCCGAACCTCGGCCGACGGGGACGCCGCCGGCCTCCCGGCCGTTGCTTCGGGCCGGGCCGAGTAGATCACCTCGCCGGAGGTGATTTCCGGCTCGTCCGAATAGAGGTCGGAGAGGTTCTGCTTGATCCAGTCCAAGGCGCGGTCCTTGACGCGTTCCGCATCCTCGCGGGTCTCGAACATACTGACCGACAGGCCGACGCCGTCACCGGCGTCGATGATGTGGTAGCCCCTGAAGCCGGTGGCGTTGAGCAAGAGCGGCGCCAGGCCGGCTTCGGCCCGCTTGGCGGCTTCGGCCACCGAGCGCAGAACTTTGAAGCGACGGGTAATGATGAACATGGGCGCCTC
The DNA here is from genome assembly GCA_036384135.1 of Caulobacteraceae bacterium. Lineage (GTDB taxonomy): Bacteria > Pseudomonadota > Alphaproteobacteria > Caulobacterales > Caulobacteraceae > Acaudatibacter. Next base: position 16,703 of record DASVMY010000134.1, read on the forward strand.
CTAGGGTTTCTCGAGAGCGCCCCCCCGAAGCTCCATTATGGCGCCTCGGCGCGCCGCCCGCCATGCCGCGGGCTGACGTTTCAACAAATAACCGGATAGGGACGGCCGCTCGCAGGTTCGAGTCCCGTGCCGGAATGTCCACCGGCGCGCGGCGCGCTACAAGCGCCGCGCGGGCGCAAGACTAACCGTGGGAAACCTCCGCGTGGATCTCATCGGTCTGAACCGCCCTGACGAACGGATAGATCTGATAGGCGGCGGACAGGCCGACGAGCACTTCGGCGGCCCTGGTCAACAGGGTTCCGGCCCCAAACAGGTTCGCGAAGACGTCAGCGTGCAGCAAGCCCATGAGTCCCACATCGAGGCCGCCCAGGATGGTCAGCACCAAGGTGACGAGGTTGAAGATTTTCATAATCTACCTCCATGACAGATTACCTTCTTCTTAGATGGTGATCCTCCAGCTGAAAGTAAATATGGCCGGCAGCTGCTTATGAAAGCGGCGGCACAGCATGGCGGCTGCTGATGCCGAAACCCCGCAATACGGTGACTGACATGCCTATCATCGCATCCGTGGGACACATACTTATCTCGACGGCTTGCTGAGGACTGTTTTCTGCTGCCCCGCCACCAATCCGCCCCTCAACCCCACGCCGGCCAACGCGCCGTCGGTGTTGGGGTGCGCGGGCCTCATTTTTCGCTTGGCCGGTATGTGAATCCGCCGCATGTTCTTGTTATGTTCCATTCGCCTCCGCCTCCAGAAACGGCTGACCCGCCCCCCAGGCTCCCCCTACGCCGTCCCCCAGACCGTCTGGCGGCAGAAGGCCAGGGCGCCGCGGGCCGGGGAGGCTGAGGAGCCGCGGGATCAGCGACCGCCCTGATCCACCGGCCGGTGCGGCGGCTATTTCGGCGACAGTTTACTTTTTAGCACAGCTAAGAAAGTAAACTGTCGCCGAATTAGCCGCCCCCCCCCAACGCCCCATTACACCCCCTCACCCCGCTCATCCCGCTCATCCCGACGCACGTCGGGACCCAGGTTGGCCTTTCCGCCACCAGGATTCGATCGTGTTCCGGTGAACCGCAGCGCCGCCCTGGACCCCGACTGGCGTCGGGGTGAGCGGGGGTATGGGGGGTCTCGGAGCCCGTTCGTGTGGGTTCGTGTCGTTCGTGGTTCAAACCTTTTCGCCCTATCGGCGTCCCGGGGCTTCACCGGACTTCCCCACCCCGGTGCTTCGCACCGACCCTCCCCATGAAGGGGAGGGAGGCAAAACCGCGCGTCCGTTCGCTGAGCGCTTGGATGAAACCCACCGCCCAAACGAAAACCCCCGGCCTTTCGGCCGGGGGCTCGTTACGCTTACTAACAGATAGAGCTGGACTAGAAGTCCATGTCGCCCATGCCGCCGCCCGGCATTTGCGGGCCGGCGCCGCCGCCCTTCTTGGGGGCTTCGACGATGGCCGCTTCGGTGGTGATCAGCAGGGCCGCCACCGAGGAGGCGTCCTGCAGGGCCGTGCGCACGACCTTGGCCGGGTCGATGATGCCGGCCGCGATCAGGTCGACGTACTCTTCGGTCTGGGCGTTGAAGCCGAAGGTGACCGAAGCGTTCTCCAGGATCTTGCCGACCACGATCGAGCCTTCGACGCCGGCATTCTCGGCGATCTGGCGGATCGGGGCCTGCAGGGCCCGGCGGACGATGGCAATGCCGGCGTCCTGGTCGTCGTTGTCGCCCTTGAGGCCTTCAAGAATCTTGGTGGCCTTGAGCAGGGCGACGCCGCCGCCGGGAACGATGCCTTCTTCAACCGCCGCGCGGGTGGCGTTGAGGGCGTCGTCGACGCGGTCCTTCTTTTCCTTCACTTCGACTTCCGTCGCGCCGCCGACGCGGATCACGGCAACGCCGCCGGCCAGCTTGGCCAGCCGCTCCTGCAGCTTCTCCTTGTCGTAGTCGGACGTGGTGTCTTCGATCTGGCGCTTGATCTGGCCGATACGGGCCTCGATGTCGGCCTTCTCGCCCGAACCGTCGACGATGGTGGTGTCGTCCTTGGTGATCGAGATCTTCTTGGCCTTGCCCAGCATCTCGATGCCGACGTTCTCGAGCTTGATGCCGAGGTCTTCGCTGATCAGCTGGCCGCCGGTCAGGATGGCGATGTCTTCCAGCATCGCCTTGCGGCGATCACCGAAGCCCGGCGCCTTGACCGCCGCGACGCGGAGGCCGCCGCGCAGCTTGTTGACCACCAGGGTGGCCAGGGCTTCGCCCTCGACGTCTTCGGCGATGATCAGCAGGGGACGCGAGGATTGCACCACCGCTTCGAGCACGGGCAGCAGGGGCTGCAGGCTGGAGAGCTTCTTTTCGTACAGCAGGACGAGGGGATCTTCGAGGATCGCCTCCATCTTGTCGGCGTTGGTGATGAAGTAGGGCGACAGGTAGCCGCGGTCGAACTGCATACCTTCGACGACGTCCAGTTCGGTTTCCAGGCTCTTGGCCTCTTCCACCGTGATGACGCCTTCGTTACCGACCTTTTCCATGGCCTTGGCGATCATGTCGCCAATTTCACGGTCGCCGTTGGCGGAGATCGAGCCAACCTGGGCGATTTCCTGGTTGGTGGTGACCTTCTTGGAGGAGTTCTTGATCTCTTCCACGACCTTGAGCACGGCCTTTTCGACGCCGCGCTTCAGGTCCATCGGGTTCATGCCGGCGGCCACGGACTTGAGGCCTTCGACGACGATGGCCTGGGCCAGGACGGTGGCGGTGGTGGTGCCGTCGCCGGCCTTGTCGTTGGTCTTGGAGGCGACTTCACGGATCAGTTGGGCGCCCAGGTTCTCGAACTTGTCGGTGAGTTCGATTTCCTTGGCGACGGTGACGCCGTCCTTGGTCGAGCGCGGGGCGCCGAAGGACTTTTCGATGACCACGTTGCGGCCCTTGGGGCCCAGGGTCACCTTCACCGCGTTGGCGAGGATGTTGACGCCGCGCAGCATGCGGTCACGGGCGTCGGAGGAGAAATAGACGTCTTTAGCGGCCATTTTCCTGCTCTTTCTGAAAAAGGAT
>DASVMY010000135.1:0-5161 GCA_036384135.1 Caulobacteraceae bacterium
GCCACGGCCAGGAACCCCTGGTCCTCCAGCGCGCGGGCGGCGGCCAGGGCGCGGTCCGCCCCGCCCAGCACGATGGGGACGATGCAGCTCTGGGCCTCGGCCAGGTTCAAGGCGCGCGTGAAGGCGCGGGCCTTGGCCAGGGGCGCGGCGCAGAGCTCGGGGCTGGCCTCGATGATGTCCAGGGCGGCGAGGGCGGCGGCGGCGCTGGCCGGGGGCAGGGCGGTGGAATAGATCACCGTGCGGGCGCGGGTCTTGATCAGGTCGATGACCGGGCCGCTGGCGCAGACATAGGCGCCGTAGCCGCCGATGGCCTTCGATAGCGTCCCCATCTGCAGATGGATGACCGCGTCCGGCGCCAGCTTGGCCGATCCCGCCCCGCCCCCCAGCACCCCGACCCCATGGGCGTCGTCGGTGAGCAGCCACGCGTCGTGGACCTGGCAGAGGTCGCTCAAGGCCTGCAGGGGGGCCAGGTCCCCGTCCATGGAGAAGACGCCGTCGGTGGCGACCAGGGCGCGTCGGGCGCCGGGGCGGGCCTTGGCCATCCGTTGCGCCAGGTCGTCCAGGTCGTTGTGGGCGAAGGGGACGACCAGGGCGCCGGAAAGCTTGGCGCCGGCCCAGATACAGGCGTGGGCCAGGGCGTCGACGAAGATCACGTCCCCCTCGCCGACGAAGGTGGGGATGATCCCGGCGTTGGCCAGGTAGCCGGAGCCGAACAGGCAGGCCGCCTGCGTCCCCTTCAGCCTGGCCAGGCGGTGTTCCAACTGGGCCAGCAGGGGGTGGTCGCCGGTGACCAGCCGCGAGGCGCCGGCCCCCACGCCGTATTCGGCCCCGGCCGCCGCCGCCGCGGCCTTCACCGCCGGATGGTGCGAGAGGTTGAGGTAGTCGTTGCAGGAGAACGACAGCAGGCGCCGTCCGCCCCGCTCGACCCACAGCCCGTCCAGGCGGCGGGTGGGAACCAGGCGCCGCAAAAGGCTCTGGGCGTCCAGGGCGGCGAGCTTGTCTTGCGCGAAGGCGGTCAGGGTGTCGGTCACGGCGCGGGTTCCACCACCGATGGCCGGCCAAGGCAAGAGGCGGAACCGTGGCCGGCTGCGATGATTTCTGAGGACAACCCCGGGGGAAGGGGGGCTAAGGAGGCGCCATGCTGACCGATCCCTCTGCTTCGCTATCCGCCGTCTCCGGTCCCGCCGCGCCCGACTGGCTGACCGCCGGCGCCCCCCACGTTTGGCGGCCCTACTGCCAGATGAAGACCGCTCCCGCGCCCTTGGCTGTGGCGTCGGCCGAGGGGTGCCGCCTGGTGCTGGAGGACGGCCGCACTCTGGTGGACGGCATCGCTTCCTGGTGGACCGCCTGCCACGGCTACGGCCATCCGCACATCACCGCGGCGCTGGAAGCCCAGATCGGCAAGATCGCCCATGTGATGTTCGGCGGCCTGGCGCATGAGCCGGCTTATCGCCTGGCGCGGCGGCTGGCGGCCCTGCTGCCGGGCGACCTGGACCACGTGTTCTTCGCCGAGTCCGGCTCGGTCTCGGTGGAGATCGCCATGAAGATGGCGCTGCAATACTGGATCAACCGAGGCGTGGCCGGGCGGACACGGTTCCTGTCGTTCCTGGGCGGCTATCACGGCGACACCCTGGGCACGATGACGGTGTGCGATCCGGAGGAGGGGATGCACAGCCTGTTTGCCGGGGTGATGCCGGCGCAGCACGTGGTTCCCCTGCCGGTGGACGCCGCGTCGGAGGCGGCGCTGGACGCCTATCTCGCCCAGCACGGGGCCGGGATCGCGGCGATCCTGGTGGAGCCCAGGGTGCAGGGCGCCGGCGGCATGCTGTTCCACGACGACGCGGTGCTGCGCACCCTGCGGCGGCTGGCGGACGCCCACGACGTGCTGCTGATCTTCGATGAGATCTTCACTGGCTTTGGCCGCACCGGCGATCTGTTCGTCTGCGCCGGATCGGGGGTGACGCCGGACATCATCACCCTGTCCAAGGCGCTGACCGGCGGGACCCTGCCCCTGTCGGCGGCGGTGGCGTCGCGGCGAGTGTTCGACGCCTTCTGGTCGGACGACCCCGGCGCGGCCCTGATGCACGGCCCCACCTACATGGCCAATCCCCTGGCCTGCGCGGCGGCCAACGCGTCGCTGGACCTGTTCGAGACCGGCGACTGGAAGGGCCGCGTGGCCCACATCGAAACGGCGCTGAAGCGGGCGCTGGAGCCCTGCCGCGCCGCGCCTGGCGTCGTGGACGTGCGGGTGTTGGGCGCCATCGGGGTGGTGGAGTTCGATGCGCCGGTGAACGCAAGCGCCCTGTGCGCCCGGTTCGCGCAACTGGGCGCCTGGATCCGCCCCATGGGCAAGGTCGTCTACCTGACCCCGCCGTTCGTGATCAGCGACGAGGACCTGGCGCTGCTGACCGGGGCGGTGAAGACGGTGGTGTGCGGTTAGGTCAGCGCTGCCTTGATCGCCGCCCCAGCTTCCTTGGCCGCGTCCACCACCACCGGCGAGACGTCGCCCATGATGTAGAAGTCGTGGACCAGGGTCGGGTAGCTGGCGTGGTGGGCCGGCACGCCGGCGGCGGTGAGGGCGGCGGCGTAGTCGCGGCCTTCGTGTTCCAGCGGGTCGTGGCCGGCGGTGGCCACGAAGGCGGGAGGCAGGCCGGCCAGGTCGTTCTGGCGGGCCGGAGCCATGCGGATTTCGCAGGGGTGGCCGGCGGCGCCCAGGGCGGTCTCGAACCACTCCATGGCGGCCTTGGTCAGCACCGGGCCGTCGCGGTCGTGCCGCGATTGGGTCCATTCGTGCGGCCAGACGGCGGGATAGAGCAGCAGCTGGAACTTCAGCTGGCGGGTCGGGTCGTCACGCAGGTCGATACACACCGAGGCGGCCAGGTTGCCGCCGGCGCTGTCGCCGCCGACGCCGATACGGGCCGGATCGACCCCGATCGAGGCGGCATGGTCGAAGGCCCAGCGGGTGGCCGCCAGGGCGTCGTCGTGGCCGGCCGGGAAGGGATGCTCGGGCGCCAGGCGATAGTCCACCGCCAGCACCCGCGCGCCGGAGAAGGCGGCCAGGCGGCGGCAGTGGCCGTCGTGGGTTTCCAGGTCGCCGATCACGAAGCCGCCGCCGTGGAAATAGACCAGCAGGGCGCTGGGCTCGGCGACGCCGGGCGGGGTGTAGAGCCGCGCGGGGATATCGCCCGCCGCACCCGCCACCGACATGTCCTTGGCGCTGACCTCCTGGGGCGAGGAGGCCTGGTTCTGCGCCTGCCGCTGCATCCGGTAGCCGGCGCGGACCATGTCCGGCGGGATCATCGACAGCGGCGGAGCGTCGGCCGGCGCGGCTGCGGCCTGCTCGTCCAGCATCGCCTTGATGTGGGGGTCCATGGACATGGTGTGCTCCCTGTGGGGCGGTCTGCGCTGCCGCCCCGTTTCTGGTTTCCCACTGCCCTGTCGCCGCTAGGGAAAGCAATTGAATTCCAAGCGCGGCTGCAGCGGTTAATTCGGCGACAGTTTACTTTTTAGCCGAGCTAAGAAAGTAAACTGTCGCCGAATTAACCGCCACCACGAACCTCACCCCACCAGCCGTCCCTTGCCCTCCCAGTAGGGTTTGCGCAGTTCGCGGCGGAGGACCTTGCCGGACGGGTTGCGGGGCAGGGCGGTGGTGAAGTCGACGGACTTGGGGGTCTTGTAGCCGGCGATGCGTTCGCGGCAGTGGGCGATCAGGGCGGCGGCGTCGGCCTGCGAGCCAGGTTTCAGCACCACCACCGCCTTCACCGCTTCGCCCCAGCGCTCGTCCGGCACGCCGATGACGGCGGCGTCGGCGACGCAGGGGTGGCTGAAGAGGGCGTTCTCCACCTCGGCCGGATAGACGTTCTCGCCGCCGGTGACGATCATGTCCTTCACCCGGTCGTGGATATAGAGGTAGCCATCCTGGTCGAAATAGCCGGCGTCGCCGGAGCGGAACCAGCCGTCGGCGTCGATGGCCTCAGCGGTGGCTTGGGGGCGGTTCCAGTAGCCTTTCATCAAGCCAGCCGAACGGATCTCGATCTCACCAACTTCGCCGGTCTGAGCCAGGCGGCCATCGACGGTGACGCGGATCTCCACGCCGGGCGAGGGCACGCCGCAGGAGCGCAGCCGGCCCTCCGCATGGGCCTGCGGCGACAGATAGGTTCCAAGGCCGATGGTTTCGGTCAGGCCATAGAGCTGGGTGAAGCTGGCGCCGAGGCGGGCCTGGGCGCGCTTCAGCACCTCCTCCGAAATCGGCGAGGCGCCGTAGTATACCTTTTCCAGCGGCCCGAAGTCGGCCTGGTCGGCGTCCGGGTGCTGCAGGATCATGTTGATCAGGGCCGGGACCAGGAAGGCCTGCTTGATCCTGTGTTCGCCGATCAAGGCCATGATCGCCACGGGATCGGCCTCGCGCATGACGATGTCGCGGGCGCCCTGCAGCAGGCCCAGCATGCCCATGTTGGCGCCGGCCACGTGGAACAGCGGCATGGCCACCAGCACCGCGTCCTCGGGGTCGAACCTGGCCCACTGGCGCAGGGCGCTGTCGAACACCGCCAGGTAGTTGGCCTCGGTGAGCTGCACCCCCTTGGGCAGGCCGGTGGTGCCGGAGGTGTAGAGCTGGATGACGTCGTCGTCTGGGTGGCTGGTCAGGTCCGGGTCGGTGTCCGGATATTCGGCGATCCAGGACCGGAAGTCCGGCCAGCGGGCGTGGCCGGGCTCGAACTGGACCAGGTGATGCAGGTCCGGCGTGTGCTCCACCTGGCTGGCGACCACCCCGGAAAAGGCCTCGCCGCAGACCAGCAGGTTGGCGGCGGCGTCGCGCAGGATAAAGGCGATCTCCGGCGGGGCCAGGCGCCAGTTCACCGGCGTCAGGCAGGCGCGGGCCTTCAGGCAGCCGAACCACAGCACGAAGAAGTCGTCATTACCCTTGGCCAGAACGCCGACCCGATCGCCCGGCTTCACTCCGGCGGCGATCAGGGCGTTGGCGCAGCGGCTGGAGGCGGCGTCGAGCTGGGCGTAGGTCGTGCCGCGGCCCTCAAACCACAGGGCTTCGGAGTCCGGCCGCAAGCGGCCTTGCAGGCGGACGATGTCGGCGACGCACTGGATATGGATCACGGGGCGGCCCTCCCTGATGGTGGGGGTGGCTTAAAACGGCGACAGTTTACTT
>DASVMY010000136.1:0-4052 GCA_036384135.1 Caulobacteraceae bacterium
GACCACGCCGAGGGCATGGCCGCCACCCTGCGCGCCGGCCTCGCCAGCCTGCCTCGGGATGCCGCCGGCGCCTTCCTCTTCCTGGGCGACATGCCGATGGTCCCGACCGCTGTCCTGCCGGCCCTGGCTCAGGCCCTGGCCGAAGGCGCCCTGGCCGCCGCCCCCACCTTCGAGGGCCAACGCGGCCACCCGGTCCTGTTCAGCCGAAGCCTGTTCCAAGGCCTGCTGGCCCTCACCGGCGACGCGGGCGCGCGGAACGTCCTGCGGGGCTTGGGTCCGGCGCTGGTGCTGGTCGAGGCGCCGGATGACGGCGTCTTGCTCGACATCGACACCCGGAGCCAACTGGAAGGCGGTGCGCTTTAGTAGTATAAACTCGTACCAGGAGGCCCGTGCCATGACATCCAAGGTCGAGAAACTCTCTGTGTCCATCACGGCTTCCCAGGCGGACGCGATCCGCGAGGCGGTCAAGGAAGGTTCATATGCTTCCTCCAGCGACGCCATCCGGGATGCGCTGCGACTCTGGGAAGCGCGGCGGCGCGAACGCGCGACGGCGATCGAGACGCTAAGGCGGCTTTGGGATGAAGGCTTGGCGAGCGGACCGCCGCAGCCGGCACGCCCCATGAGCGAGATCATTGAATCGGCGCGCGCCCGGCTGGAGCTCAAGCGACGTGGCGCTTGAGCTATATAGATGGCCTGCCGCCGTGCGGGACATCGAGGATATCTGGCTCTACATCGCCGCGGACAATGTCAACGCCGCAACCCGCGTCCTCGACCTGATTGAACAGGCCGAAATGCGCCTCTGCGAATTCCCGGATCTTGGCCAGGCGCGCCCCGAAGTTCGCGCGGATCTTCGCCACTGGCCAGTCGGAAGCTATCTCGTGGTCTACCGGGTTACTTCGAGCCGATTGGAAATCGTCCGCGTCGTGCACGGCGCCCGCAACCTTGTCGATCTCTTCGACGAAGACCTCTAGCTCTTCACGAACGGCAAGCTCGTCGTCGGCGTCCCCGTGATGGCCAGGATGGCGTTGGCCACGGCCGGGGCGATCACCGGCGTGCCCGGCTCCCCGACCCCGCTGGGCTTGTTCGCCGACGGCAGGATGTAGGTCTCCACCTTCGGCGCCTCGTTTATCCGCAGCACCCGGTAGCTGTCGAAGTTCTTCTGGTCGACCAGGCCGTCCTTCAGGGTGATCTGGCCGAACATGGCCGCCGACAGGCCGTAGCAGACCCCGCCCTCCATCTGGGCCGCCACCTGGTCCGGCGAGATCGCCGTGCCGCAATCCACCGCGCAGACCACGCGGCCGACCTTGGGAGACCCGCCGTCCAGCTTTACCTCGGCGATCTGGGCCACCACGGTGCCGAAGCTTTCGTGCACCGCCACCCCCTGGGTCCAGCCGGCCGCCGCCTTGCCCGCCTTTTCCACGGCCAGGTTCAGCACCGCCAGGTGCCGGGTCGCCCCGGCCTTGGCGTAGAGCGCCCGGCGGTATTCCACCGGGTCCTTGCCGGCCTTGCGGGCCAGCTGGTCGACAGTGTGCTCCATGACGAAGGCGGTGTGGGTCGCCCCCACCGAACGCCACCACAGCACCGGCACGCCCGCCGGCGGCAGCGACAGCTGGCCGTCCACCACCGGCGTCGCCTTCAGGTAGGGCGAGCCCATGGCCCCTTCCACCGCCGTGGCGTCGGGACCCTTGCCGGCCGGAATCGGCGAACCCTTCATGATCGACTGGGTGACCAGCCGATGGCGCCAATAGGCCGGATAGCCGTCGGCGCCCAGGGTCACCTTCAACGCGTGGTGCACCATGGGACGATAGTAGCCCGCGGTCATGTCGTCCTCGCGGGTCCAGACCAGCTTCACCGGCCGCCCGCCACCCACCTGCTTGGCTACGTGCACGCACTCGGCCACATAATCGGACTGGAAGTTGGCCCGCCGCCCGAAGGAGCCTCCGGCGAACAGGGTCTCGATCTCCACCGAGCCCGGCAAGGCGCCGGCGATCTTGCCGGTGTTGAGTTGGTCCACGGTCGGGATCTGGGAACCGAAGGTTAGTTTGTGCTTGCCGCCGCCGATCTCGGCCACACAGTTCATCGGCTCCATGGTGGCGTGGGCCAGGTACGGGAAGTCGTAGAGCGCCTCCACCGTCGGACCCTCCACCGGCTTGGCGATGTCGCCGCTGGTCTGGAAGACCTGCCATCTGGCCTCGCCCTCCGGAACCTGCCGGCCCGCCGCGATGGCGTGGTAGCTGGCCCGGATTTCATCGCTGCCGCGTCGTTCGGCCTTGGCGTCGTCCCAGTCGACCTTCAGGGCGTCGCGGCCCTGGCGGGCGGCCCAGGTGCTGTTGGCCACCACGGCCACGCCGGTGGGGATCTGGAACACGTCCACAACGCCCGGCACGGCCTTGGCCGCCTTGTCGTCGAAGCTTTTCACCTTGCCGCCGAAGCGCGGCGCGTGAGCCACCATGGCGGTGAGCATGTTCGGCAGGTGAACGTCCTGGGTGAACCGGGCCGTCCCGGTGGACTTGGCCAGGGAGTCCTTGCGCCGCACCCGGTCGGCCCCGATCAGGGTGAAGCTCTTGGGGTCTTTCAGCACCGGCGCTTCCGGCGGCTTGACCTTGGCCGCATCGGCCACCAGTTCGCCGAAGGTCGCCGACTTGCCCGAAGGGTGGCTGACCACACTGTCCTTGACCGTGATCTGGCCCGCCGGAACCGACCAGCGCGCCGCCGCCGCCTGCACGAACATCGCCCGCGCCGCCGCGCCGGCGGTGCGCAACTGCATCCAGGAATTGGCGATGGCGGACGAGCCGCCGGTGCCCTGAACCCCCATGCCCAGGTTCTGGTAGACCTTGGCAATGGCCGCGGCCTGCTCGACCTTGACCTTGTCCCAGTCGGCGTCGAGCTCCTCCGCCACCATGGCGGCCAGGCCGGCATGGTTGCCCTGGCCGAACTCGATGTGCTTGGAGATCACCGTCACCGCCCCATCCGGGGCGATCTTGATGAAGGGGCCAAAGGCGCCGAAGTCGGTCTTGGCGCCGATGGAGAGCAGGGTGGCCGGCGAGCAACCCACCAGCAAGGCCCCGCCGGCGGTTGCGGCGGTGACCACCAGCATCTCGCGGCGGTTGGGGATGAAGTCTTTGACGGGCGCGTTCATCGGTTCAAATCCCCTCAGGCCGCGGTCGCGGGCGTGGCGCCCAGGCCCGCCGCGTCCCTGATGGCGGCGCGGATGCGTTGGTACGTGCCGCAGCGGCAGATGTTGCCGCTCATGGCGCTGTCGATGTCCTCGTCGCTGGGCTTGGGCTTCTGGGCCAGCAGGGCGGCGGCGGACATGATCTGGCCCGACTGGCAGTAGCCGCATTGCGGCACATCGTGCTTCACCCAGGCCGCCTGCAGCGGGTGGGTTCCGCCCAGGCCCTCGATGGTGGTCACCTTCACCCCCGCCAGGGCCGCGATCGGCGTCTGGCACGCGCGCGTTGGCTGTCCGTCCAGGTGCACGGTGCAGGCGCCGCACTGGGCGATGCCGCAGCCGTACTTGGTGCCCGTCATCAGGAGCTCGTCGCGCAGCACCCACAGCAGGGGCGTGTCCGGCGCCGCCTGGACCGTGACGGCTTTTCCGTTGATGTCCAAGGTCACAGCCATGCGGTCCCTCCAATGCGATATGTGAACGATGTTAAGACGGTTTGGCCGCGCGGGGAAGCGGGGCGTCGCCAGTGAAGCCGGCGCGCGCCGGAGCGTTTCCGGCAAAGCTCGGATCAAGTCAGGCGATCAGGAAGAGCGACCTCGTCAAAGAATCTAGAGCACATCCCGATTCAAGCGAAGCGGGATGTGCTCTAGAAGTGGTGAAGCTGTCGGGTGGGAGCAAGGACATCGGTGGACGCTTTTCCGGCCTTCTTTCCCTTGACCGGCAAGCGGGTGGTGATCGCCGGCGAGGGCGAGGGCGCCGACGCCAAGGCCAGGCTGTTCGAAGGCTCCCCTGCCGAGGTCGTCCGCCTCACCGGCGAGGCGGCGGCCGATCCGGCCCGCTATGACGGCGCGGCCCTGGCCTTCGTGGCCATCGCTGACGAGGC
>DASVMY010000137.1:0-13588 GCA_036384135.1 Caulobacteraceae bacterium
GGCGCAGACCGCCTCAGGCGCCGGCGCCGGTCGCCAGACCCTCACCGCGCCCTTCGCCGGGGTGGTGACCACAGCGCCGGCGGCGGCGGGCGACCATGTGGCGGCGGACGCGCCGCTGATCACCGTGGCGGGCGCCAACGACCTGATCGCGCAGCTGGGGATCGAGCCGCAGAAGGCACAGGGCCTGGTGGTCGGACAGGCGGTGACCCTGATCCCGGTGTTCCATCCCGAACGGCGCATCGAGACCCGCCTGAGCCTGGTAACCCGGCAGGTGGATCCCACCAGCCGGATGATCAACGCCGCCGCGCCCCTGACGGGCGCCGGCCTGCCCCTGGGCGAGGCGGTGCGCGGCCAGATCGTGGTCTCCAGCCGCCCGGGGCTGCTGGTCCCCCGCGCCGCCGTCGCCTTCGACGAAGAGGGCGCCCACGTCTTCGTGGTGAAGGGCGGCAAGGCGAAACTGGTGGCGGTCAAGACGGGGCCCGAGGATGGCGACGACATCGCCGTCACCGGCGCCCTGAAGGCGGGTGACGCGGTGGCGGTCCAGGGCGCCTATCAGCTTGAAGACGGCATGGCCGTGCGGACCGCAAAGCCATGAATTTCTCCGCCTTCATGGCCCGCCATCGCCGCTCGCTGCTGGCGCTGCTGGCGCTGGCGATCCTGGGCGGGCTGCTGGCCGGCTCCGGCCTGCCGGTGGGCCTGTTCCCCACCGTGCCGTTCCCGCGCATCCAGGTCTCCATCGACGCCGGCGACCGGCCCATCGACCAGACCGAGGCGACCATCACCCGGCCGATGGAGCAGGCGATCCGAGCCGTGCCGGGGGTGACCAACCTGCGTTCGACCACCAGCCGCGGTTCCGCCGACATCAGCGTCAACTTCGCCTGGAACAGCAACATGGACCTGGCGCTGCAGCGGACGGAGGCCAGCCTGTCGCGGGCCGCGGCCGCCCTGCCGCCGGGCGTCACCTTCACCGTGCGGCGGATGGACCCCACCGTGTTCCCGGTGGCCGCCTACAGCCTCACCTCCGACAAGGTCGGTCCGGTGGCCCTGCGCCGCTATGCGGAGCTGAAGCTGGCGCCGGAGTTGTCGAACATCGCCGGCGTGGCGCGCACGGACGTCTCCGGCGGCGGGCGGGCGGAGTACCGCGTCGAGGCCGATCCGGTCCGGCTGCGCGCGCTCGGCCTGACCTTGGCCGACATCAACCAGGCCCTGGCCACGGCCAATGTGCTGGAGGCCACCGGCAAGCTGGAAGATCGCGGCAAGCTGTACCTGGCCCTCACCGACACCAGCCTGACCACGGCGGCCGATATCGAGCAGGTGGCGGTGAAGAGCACCGGCGGCGGCATCGTGCGTCTGGGCGACGTGGCCAGCGTGCGTCTGACCAGCGCGCCGCAGTTCATCCGCGTGACGGCCGACGGCCACGATGCGGTGTTGATCAACGTCTACCAGCAGCCCAGCGGCGACACGGTGAGGATCGTCAAGGATGTGGCCAAGGTGTTCGCCCAGGCTCGCCGCACGGCGCCGCCTGGCGTGACGGCGTCGGCCTGGTACGACCAGAGCGAGCTGATCAACGCCTCGGCGCGGGGCCTGGCCGAGGCCATCGCCATCGGCGCGGTGCTGGCGGCCCTGGTGCTGCTGGTGTTCCTGCGCAACGTCGGGGTGACCGTTGTCGCCATCGTGGTGGTCCCGACGGTGCTGGCCCTGACCACATTGGCCCTGAAGCTGATGGGCCAGAGCTTCAACATCATGACCCTGGGCGGCATGGCCGCGGCCATCGGCCTGATCATCGACGACGCCATCGTCATGATCGAGCACATGGAGCGGCGGCTGCACGAGGCGCCGGAGACGCGTATCCACACCCTGCGCGCGGCGGCGGTGGAGTTCTTCCGGCCGCTGCTGGGCTCGTCGGGGGCGACGATCCTGATCTTCCTGCCGCTGGCCTTCCTGACCGGGGTCACCGGCGCCTTCTTCAAGGCCCTGTCCCTGACCATGGCCGTGGCCCTGGCCGCCTCGTTCCTGATCGCCTGGTTGGTGACCCCGATCCTGATGGAGCGGCTGTACCGCGACGCCCATCCCAAGCCCCATGTAGAGGGCCGCCTTGGCCGCCGGTACCGCGACCTGCTGGGCCGCGCGGTGGGGGCGCCGCTGATCGCGGTGCTGGTGGTCGTGCCGCTGGCCATCGGCGGTGTGATCGCCTTCGCCACCCTGCCCAGCGGCTTCATGCCCAAGATGGACGAGGGCGGTTTCATCCTGGACTACATCACCCCGCCCGGCACCTCCCTGGCCGAGAGCGACCGGCTGGTCCGCCAGATCGAGGCGGTGGTGCGAGCGACGCCGGAGGTGGTGACCTATTCGCGGCGGACGGGAACGCAGCTGGGCGGCGGCCTGACCGAGCCCAACACCGGCGACTTCTTCATCCGCCTGAAGGCCGGCTCCCGTCGCGACATCGAGGAGGTGATGGGGGACGTGCGCGGCCAGGTGGAATCCCAGGTTCCAGGCGTCGAGATCGAGACGGCCCAGTTGATGGAGGACCTGATCGGCGACCTGACCGCCGTGCCCCAGCCCATCGAGGTCAAGCTGTACGGCGACGACGAGGCCACGCTGCAGGCCACGGCCAAGCAGGTGGCGGCCAAGCTGGCCGGGGTGCGCGGCCTGACCGAGATCAAGGATGGCGTGGTGGTGGCCGGCGACGCCCTGGACGTTCGCATTGATCGGGCCAAGGCGGCGCTGGAAGGCATCGATCCGGCCGAGGCGTCCAAACAGGTGACGGCCCTGGTCTCGGGGGTGGTCTCGACGCAAGTGCAGTCCGGTCCCCTGCTCACCGACGTGCGGGTCTGGGCGCCGCAGATCGCCCGCGCCCGCATCGCCGACATCGCCGCGGCGCCGCTGAAAACCGCCGACGGCCACATCGTACCGCTGTCGCGCATCGCCAACGTCGATATCCTGCCGGGACAGGCCGAGGTCAGCCGCGAGGGCGGCCGGCGGATGATCGCGGTGACGGCGCGGGTGGAGGGCCGTGACATGGGCTCGGCGGCCAAGGAAACCAGCCGGCTGGTGAACGACAGCAACCTGCTGCCGGCCGGGGTCAGCTTCGACATGGGCGGGCTCTACGCCGAGCAGCAGTCGGCGTTCCGGGGCATGGCGTTCGTGTTCGCCGCGGCCCTGGCCATCGTCACGGTCCTGCTGCTGCTGCTGTACGAGAACTTCAGGATCGTGGCGGCGATCGTCGCCATGCCGCTGCTGGCGGCCTGCGCCGTGGCCATCGGCCTGTGGCTGACGGGCATCGAGCTGAACATCATGGCGCTGATGGGCCTGACCATGGTCATCGGCATCGTGACGGAGGTGGCGATCTTCTACTTCACCGAATTCGACAGCCTTGTCGCCGAAGGCATGGAGCCGGAGGTGGCCCTGGTGGAAGCCGGCGCCAACCGGCTGCGGCCCATCGCCATGACCACCCTGGCGGCGATCCTGGCCCTGGCGCCCCTGGCCTTGGCGCTGGGCGCCGGGTCCTCGATGCAGAAGCCCCTGGCGGTGGCGATCATCGCCGGCTTGATCGCCCAGGGGCCGTTGGTGCTACTGGTGATGCCTGCTCTCTATCGCTTGATCGGCGGTGTGACGCCACGCCCGGAGACCGCCTGATCTTCAAGCCGCTAATCAAACCCCGGGAGAAACACGATGAAGCCGATCCTTCGCCAACCGATCCTGGCCCTCGCCGTTCTGGCGGCGGCCGGCCTTGGCGCCTGCCAGGCCCAGAGCGCCAACATCGTGCAGCAGATTCCCGGACCGGACGGATCCTGGGACTACGCCAGCTTCGACGCGGCTCATCACCGGGTGCTGATCTCCCGCAGCTTCGGCGTTGAAGCCCTGGACCTGGCCAGCGGCAAGCTCACCCAGGTCGCGCCGGGCGCCCGTGTGCACGGCTCCTTCGCCCTGCCCGACGGGCGGCTGCTGATCACCAATGGCGCCACCGACACGGTGACCATCGCCAACGCCGCCACCGGCGCCATCGAGGCTGCCATCCCCGTGGGCAAGAACCCCGACGCGGCGGCCTTCGATCCGGCCAGCGGGGCGGTGATGGTGATGAACGCCCACAGCGGCGACATCTCGGTGATCGACCTGGCCCAGGGCAAGGAAGCGGCCCGCATCCCGGTGGGCGGCGCGTTGGAGTTCGCCGCGGCCGACGGCGCCGGCATGCTGTTCGTCAACATCGAGGACAAGGCCGAGATCGCGGCGGTGGACACCAAGGCGCGGCAGGTCAAGGCGCACTTCAAGCTGGCCGGCTGCGAGGAGCCCTCGGGCCTGGCCTATGTGGCGCCTTACCGCCTGCTGATCTCGTCCTGCGCCAACGGCCACGCCAAGGTGGTCAGCGCCGACGACGGCCACGAGGTCGCCGACCTGGCGATCGGGCCACATCCGGACGCCGTGCTCTATGACCAGGCGCGGGGCCTGGCCTTCATCCCCTCGGCCGGCAGCCTCACCGCCAACGGCGCGATCACGGTGATCAAGGTGGCCAGTTCCACGAGCGTGACCTTGGCGGGAAAGATCGATACCACCCGCGGCGCCCGCACCATCGCCGAGGATCCCGCTACCGGCCGGCTCTACCTGCCCACGGCGGACTACGGCCTGGGCGCCGACGGCAAGCCGCACGC
Source organism: Caulobacteraceae bacterium (assembly GCA_036384135.1). Lineage (GTDB taxonomy): Bacteria > Pseudomonadota > Alphaproteobacteria > Caulobacterales > Caulobacteraceae > Acaudatibacter. The sequence goes on from DASVMY010000137.1 coordinate 4,647, forward strand.
CAAGGACGGCACGTTCCGGGTTCTGGTGGTCGCGCCTTGAGCGTCGCGCCCTGAGCGGCGGCTGGAAATCCGTTCCGGGTCAGGGTAAGGAAGCCGCTGGTCCCCGTAGCTCAGCAGGATAGAGCACAGGTTTCCTAGCCAAAATTGGGCGTCAGGATCGGAAACGGCCTGACGGATCCGCTCAAAGTCGGGGAACGCTTCGGTGCTCGCACCATGCCAATCCCGAGCCAAGCCCCCGGGGTTCTTCTCCCGAGGGAAGGTGTAGAGACTAGACGGGCGGCGCCTAAGGCCCTTGCGGGCTATGGTGAAGGGATAGTCCAGACCACGAACGCCCCGATCTCGCCATGAGACGGGCGGCGGCGAAAGCCGAAGTGGGATGAAACCTGGGGTCGCGTGTTCGAATCACGCCGGGGACGCCAATATTTCGCCGGGGCCGATTGCCGCGCCGCCCGCGAATTATCCTGTCTGCACCGGGCGTTAACGCGCCCCGGCATACTCCTTCCGCGCGCTAGTGTCCCGATTCCGAAGTTCGCCAGCGCCAGCGGCGAGCCCGAACGAACTTCGGAATCGATAAGGACACTAGCAAGTCAATGTTTCTAGTGTGGTTTGCGGATCTGAAGTTCGCTCCGGCGCCAGCGGCAGGAGCAGGCGAACTTCAGATCCACCACACTAGTGTCCTGGGAGGGGGCGGATGGGGGTTCTGACGCGCTCTGCGACGTCAAAACGCGGCCTGGGGAGAAGCGGCCGGGGCTCGGAGCGCGAGAGCATGGCCGCGTTCATCCGCATGGCGCCGTTTGCCCTGATCATGGCCGATCGGGACCTGCGGATCGTCGAAGTCAGCCCCGCCTGCAGCACCCAGATCGGTGTGGAGCGCGAAACGGCCGTGGGACGCAGCCTCCATGATCTGATCCCCCAGGGCAGCGATTGGCTCAGCGAGACCATGCGGCGTTGCCTCGCCGGCGAAACCGTGCGGGTCGAGCGGGTCCGGGTTCCCCTCGCCGATGGCCGGGCGCCCTGGCTCCAGGTTGAAATCAACCCCTGGCGTGGCGACGACGCCGAGGTGCTGGGCGTGCTGATCGCCAGCCACGACGTCACCGATGTCGTCGAGGCGCTGGAACAGAGCCGCCGCTCCGAACAGAGGCTCAAGATCGCGGCGGAGTTGGCCGACATCTTCATCTGGGAGATGGACTACGTTTCGCGCACCCTCTCCACGGTCGGCGGCGGAGGGGATAGCTTCTTCGACACGCCCCTGACCTATGAGGCGCTGTTCAAGGACATCTGGTGCAGCGTTCATCCCGACGACGTCGAGCGCGCCAAGGCGGCCTGGAACCGGCACGAACGCACCGGCGAGCCCTACCGCGTCGAGTACCGGATCAAACGGTCCGACGGCAGGGAAGTCTGGGTATTTTCCACCTCCGACCTGGTCACCGACGCGCAGGGCCGCCCGGTGCGACTTGTGGGCGCCTTGCAGAACATTACCGAGCGCAAGCGCGCCGAGGCCGCCCTGGCCGACGCGGCCCTGCAGTCCGAGTCCGCGAACAAGGCCAAGAGCGAGTTCCTGGCCAATATGAGCCACGAGATCCGAACGCCTATGAACGGCGTCATCGGCATGAACGCCCTGTTGCTGCGCACGGCCCTGACGCCCGACCAGCACAAGTTCGCCGAGGCGGTGCGAACCTCGGCCGACTGCCTGCTGAACCTGATCAACGACATCCTCGACGTCTCCAAACTCGAAGCCGGCAAGGTGGAGTTGGAGGAGATCGATTTCAGCCTGACCACGGTGGTCGAGGACGTAGTCGAACTGCTCTCGGCCAAGGCCACGGAAAAATCGCTGGAGATCGGCGCCTATCTGGACGACGGCGCCCGCGCCGCCTTCAAGGGCGATCCCAACCGGCTTCGCCAGATCCTGCTGAACCTGCTGACCAACGCCTTGAAGTTCACCGAGACCGGCTTCGTGGCCGTCGAGGTCACCTCGCGCCCCTTTGGCCCCGGACGCACCGGCCTGCGGGTTGAAGTTCAGGACACCGGAATCGGCCTCACCGAAGAGACCAGGGGCAAGCTGTTCCAGAAGTTCCAGCAGGCCGACGGTTCGGTGACACGGCGCTATGGCGGGACGGGCCTCGGCCTCTCCATCAGCCGGCAATTAGTGGAGATCATGGGGGGCCAGATCGGCGTCAGCGACCGCCCCGGCGGCGGCAGCACCTTCTGGTTCGAGATCAGCCTGCCCCAATCGGCCGCCAGCGCGGTGGCCGGAGCGCCCCGTGTTCAGGACCTGCGGGGACTGACCGTGCTGGTGGTCGACGACATCGAGATCAACCGCAGCATTTTCGTTCGCCAGCTGGAATCGGAAGGCGCCCGCGCGGCGCAGGCCGCCGACGGCCCCTCGGCCCTGGCCGCCCTGGTCATGGCCGACGCCCGGGGCGAGCCCTTCGACATCGTCCTGCTGGACCACATGATGCCCGGCATGTCCGGCGAGACAGTGGCGGCGAAGATCCGCGCCAATGGCGCCATGACGCAGCCCCGCATTGTCCTGGCCTCGTCCATCAGTGAGAACTGGCGCACGGAGCGCGCCGCCAGGGCCGGCTTCGACCGCGTGCTGACCAAGCCCATCCGCCACCAGAGCCTGGTGGACAGCTTGACCGGCCTGCGCGGCGAACGGGCCCGCGCCTTCGAGACGGCCTGGGAAGACGAGACTTCGCCGGAGATTTCCGCCGCGCCCGAGGCCGCGGCGGTTGAAGCAAGCCCGCAAGCCGCCGCTGGCCGCGGCCGCCTGTTGCTGGCGGAAGACAACGAGATCAACACCCTTCTGGCCTGTACCGTGCTCGAGGAGGCCGGCTACAGCGTCGAGTGCGTCGTCAATGGCGAGGACGCTGTCGCCGCGGTGCGCGAACGCGCCTTCGATTTGGTGGTCATGGACGTTCAGATGCCGAAGATGGACGGCTTGCAGGCCGCCCGCGCCATCCGCGCCTTGCCTGGCCCCAACAGCCAGACACCGATCCTGGCTATGACCGCCAACGCCATGCGCTCTGACCGCGAGGCCTGCCTGGCGGCCGGGATGGATGATTTCGTGTCCAAGCCCATCGACGCGGAAGCCTTCCTGCGCACCGTGTCGCGCTTCGCATCGGCCGAGCTGTGGGGCGACGACGATATCACGCCGGAGGCGCCGCCCACGCCGGCTGACTTGCCTGACCTGGACGAGGCCAAGCTGGACAACTTCTTCAAGCTGATGCCTCCGGCCAAGCTGCGGACGGTGATCGACACCTATCTCACCGGCGCCCGCGGACGCCTGCTGCGCATCGAAGACCTGGTCGGCGAGCTGGACTTCGCCGGCCTGGCGCGGGAGGCGCATGATCTAAAGGGCGTGTCCGGCAACTTTGGCGCCCCGCGCCTGCAGGCCCTGGCCGAACAGCTCGAACGCGCCTGCCAGGCGGGAGATGACGCCGAAGCGCCTCGCCTGATCGGCGAAATCAGGCGAAGCTCGATGACGGCCTGGGATCAGGTCGAGCGCTGGATGGCCAAGATGGGACTCATGGAAGACGGCAGGGCGGTGGCCTGATGACCGGCGACGACATTGCCTCCCGCAGGGCCAAGATCGTACTGGCGGCGGACGACCAGCCCGAGAACCTGGTGATCCTGGAATCCCTTATCGAGGCCCAGGGCTTCACTTTCTTTGGCGTGGAGACGGGGCTGGACGCCATCAGCCTGGCCACCCGCATCAGCCCACGCCTGATTCTGCTGGATGTGCAGATGCCGCTGATGGACGGCTTCGAGACCTGCCGGCGGCTTCGCGCCATCCCGGAGCTGAAGCCGGTGCCGATCGCCTTCCTGACCGGCCGCAAATCCAGCGAAGACGTGCGTGCGGGCCTTCTGGCCGGCGGCAACGACTTCATCGTCAAGCCCTTCGACCCCGACAAGCTGATCGCCCGCGTCATCCAGTGGGCCGGCCGGCGCCTGCCCGCCGCCGTCTAGAACCCCAAGGCTGTTCCTGACGCCCCGGCGCAACGTATGCTCTTCGGCTTGAGTTCCGGGGGAGGTGAGATGGGCGTGCTGCGGGCGTTTCGGTCGCTCTATCTGCAGGTGCTGGTGGGCATTGCGCTTGGCATAGCTGTCGGCGCCCTGTGGCCGCAGTTCGGCCAGGCGATGAAGCCCTTCGGCGACGCCTTCGTGAAGCTGATCAAGATGCTGATCGCGCCGATCATCTTCTGCACGGTGACCGCCGGCATCGCCAAGATGAACGACCTGAAGAGCTTCGGCCGGGTGGGGGGCCGGGCGCTGCTCTATTTCGAGGTCGTCTCGACCTTCGCCCTGGCGCTGGGCCTGATCGTCGGCGAACTGGTCCACCCGGGCGTCGGCTTCAACAGGACCGCCGCCAGCTTCGATCCCAAGGCGGTGGCCGACTACGTCGTCCAGGCCAAGCATCTGGGACCGGTGGACTACCTGCTGCACCTGATCCCGGACACCTTCGTCGGCGCTTTTGCCGGCGGTGACATCCTGCAGGTGCTGCTGTTGGCGATCCTGTCGGGCTTCGCCCTGGGCCGGCTGGGGACAGTGGGCGAGACCCTGTCCCATGGTCTGGACCGGGTAGGCGAGGTCTTCTTCGCCATGGTCCGGATCGTCGTGCGGCTGGCGCCGATAGGGGCCTTCGGCGCCATGGGCTACACCATCGGCAAGTACGGTCTGGCCTCGCTGGAGCAGCTGGCGGCGCTGGTGGCGACCTTCTACCTTACCTCGATCATGTTCGTGGTGGTGGTGCTGGGGCTGATCGCGCGGGTGGTGGGCTTTTCGATCTTCCGCTACCTGGCTTACATCCGCGACGAGTTGCTGGTCGTCCTGGGCGCATCGTCGTCGGAGGCGGTGCTGCCGCAGATGATGCAGAAGCTGCAGCGGCTGGGCGCCTCGGCCCAGGTCACCAACCTGGTCATCCCCACGGGCTACAGTTTCAACCTCGACGGCACCAACATCTACATGACCCTGGCGACGCTGTTCCTCGCCCAGGCGACCAACACCCACCTGACCCTGATCCAGGAACTGACCATTCTGGGCGTCGCCATGTTGACCTCCAAGGGCGCCAGCGGCGTGACGGGGGCAGGGTTCATCACCCTGGCGGCCACGCTTTCGGTCGTGCCGACGATCCCGATCACGTCCCTGGCGCTGCTGATCGGCGTGGACCGGTTCATGAGCGAGTGCCGCGCGCTCACCAATGTCATCGGCAACGGCGTGGCCACCTTGGTGGTGGCCCGCTGGGAGGGGGCGCTCGACACGGGACGACTTCGAGCGGAGCTCATGCGCGGTCCTTCGCTCGAAGCCTCCGACCCGCCGCCCGTGGCGGCGACGGCTGGCTAGATGCAAAACTAAAGAATCGAGCCTGTTCATCCAGTTTTGATGGTTCCATCAAAACAGGACAGGTTCTGAGCGCGAGCTGTCCGAACCCTGCCGGATTCACGATCTCGTTAGGAATTCCGCGCGACCATCGCTCAAGAGCCGGGAATCATCGGATCAGGAACGCGCGCGGGAGTTGAGGCGTTGGTTTTGGATGACGCTCAACGCGCGGTAATGTTAGGGTCCGGTAGCCTGAGTGGTGTAGAGGCGGCGATGTCGCACGATGTCTCGATAATGGCTGACACCGCCGCCGAAGACAGCGCTCTACTCACCCTGGTCGAAACCATCGAAAGCCTGGCCGGCGCACAGACCGTGGAACAGGTCGCCGCCGTCATTCGTTCGTCTGCCCGCCAGATCACCGGGGCCGATGGCGTGGCCTTTGTCCTGCGCGACAACGACCGGTGCTGGTATCTCGACGAGGACGCCATCGGCCCGCTCTGGAAGGGGCGCCGGTTCGCCATGACCGAGTGCATCTCCGGCTGGACCATGCTGAACGGGCAGACGGCGGTCATCCCCGATATCTACGCCGACGACCGCATCCCGCACGACGCCTACCGGCCGACCTTCGTCAAGAGCCTGGTCATGACCCCGGTGCGCACGCGCGAGGAGCCCGTCGCGGCCATCGGCGCCTATTGGGCCGACAAGCGTCAGCCCACGGCTGGCGAGATCATGAAGCTGCAGGTGATGGCTCGCGCCACCGCCGCGGCGCTGGAAAGCGCGCGCCTGTACGCCTCCCTCAATGAGTCGCTGGAGCGCCGCCAATTCCTGCTGCGCGAACTGGACCATCGCTGCAAGAACACCCTGGCCTCCGTGCAATCGATCGCCGACCAGACCCTGCGCACGGCCGAATCGCCGGCCGCCTTCAACGAGGCCCTGGAGTCGCGGATCGCCGCCCTTTCCCGCGTCCACGAGCTGCTCACACGCGGCGGTTGGGGGCGGGCGGAACTATCCCAGGTGATCGGCGTTGCGCTGGAGCCCTTCGGCGCTGTCGACGGGCGGCGGATCAGCATGGGCGGGCCGCGTATCGATCTGCGGCCGGAAACCGTGTTGGCCCTGCACATGACCTTCCACGAGCTGGCCGTGAACGCCACCCGCCATGGCGCCCTCAGCGCCGAGAGCGGCAGTATTTCGGTGCAATGGAGCGTTGATCTGAACGAAGAACCGCGCCGGCTGACGCTGGAGTGGCGGGAGCAGGGCGGGCCGGTGGTGGCGCCGCCCACCCGTCAGGGGTTCGGCCGCCGGCTGATCGAACGCGCCCTCGCCCGGGATCTCGGCGGTTCCGCGCGCCTGGCCTTTGAACCGGAGGGCGTGGTGTTCAAGCTTTCGACGCCGCTGTCGCCTCGGATAGGATTGATGTGATGCCGCGGCGGGTTCTGATCGTCGAGGACGAGGGGCTGGTGGCTCTGTTGATTGAAGACCTGCTCACCGACCTGGGCTGCGAGGTGGTGGCCTCCTGTGACTCCATCCGTTCGGCGCTGGAGTGGCTCGATCGCGGGGACGCACCGCCGGATGGGGCCTTGCTGGACGTCAACCTCGGCGGGGAGTTGGTCTATCCCGTCGCCGAGATCCTGACCGCCCGTCGCATTCCCTTCGCCTTCGCCACCGGCTACGGCGCCCTGCCGGATGGCCGCTTCGCCGACATACCGGTGCTGGCCAAGCCGGTGAATCAGGCCAAGCTCAAGGATGTGGTCGACAGCTTCGGCGCGGCGGCTTGAGCCTGATCAGCCAAATGAAAGCGCCGGACCTTTCGATCCGGCGCCCAGGGTCTCGTTCGAGAGAGACTGTTTAGGCCGCGACGGCCTTCACCAGCGACTTGTGCAGCAGGCTGATGGCCGCATCGCGGTCGATGCGCTCGATGGCGGCGACTTCTCGGGCCATGCGGTCCAGGGCCGACTCATAGAGCTGGCGTTCGGAATAGGACTGCTCGGGCTGGCTGTCGGAGCGGTGCAGGTCGCGCACCACCTCGGCGATGGAAATCAGGTCGCCCGAATTGATCTTGGCTTCGTATTCCTGGGCGCGGCGGCTCCACATGGTGCGCTTGATGCGTGCGCGGCCCTTCAAGGTGGTCAGGGCCTGGGAGACGACGTTGCCTTCCGCCAGCGGCCGCAGACCAGCGGTCTTGGCCTTCCGGGTCGGCACGCGAAGCGTCATTTTCTCGTGGTCGAAGGTAATCACATAGACTTCGAGCGACAGACCGGCCACTTCCTGGGTTTCAACGGCTTGGACCTGTCCGACCCCGTGCGCGGGATAGACGACATGATCGCCGACGGTGAATTCCAGTTCGATCTTGCTCATTCTTGAAGTCCTTTCTTCTGTTCCGCCACGCGACGGGCTCGACAGCACCGATCCAAAACCACGATGGGCCAAAACGACAAAAGCTCCCCGCCCGCTGTGAACGGGAAACTCGTTGCTTCCGGGTCTTGCACAACCCTCTAAGACACCATCCGCCTTCGATCAGACATGCTGTGACGCGCTCTCGGTGCGCTGCGACAAGGCGCGAAGCCCATCTTGGGCCACACCGCTGCGTCGCCGCATCATATAGCACAAAAGCGAGCGGATTTAAAGGCTTGGGTCGTCAGGCCGCCGAACGGCCCGAGTCGGCGCGCGACTCAGCGCCTGCGGCAAGGGCGGTCGGACCTCTGCGGTCGTTGCGCCGGCGGCGCCAATTCCCTTGAGTGGAACGGCGTCGCCAAGGAAGGATGTTAACCCTAGGAGCCCGTGCCGGGCTTCTCGCTGAAGTATTTTTCCAGCTTGCCGGTCTCGCGCTCAAAGGCCTCGGCGTCGGCCGGCGGGGTGCCCTTCAGGGTGATGTTCGGCCACACCTTGGCGTATTCGGTGTTGATCTTCAGCCACTTGCCGTCCGGGTCGTCCTCGGTGTCCGGCTTGATGGCGTCCACCGGGCACTCCGGTTCGCAGACGCCGCAGTCGATGCATTCGTCTGGATTGATGGCCAGGAAGTTCTCGCCCTCATAGAAGCAATCGACCGGGCAGACCTCCACGCAGTCCATGAACTTACATTTGATGCAGGGGTCGGTGACGATGTAGGTCATGAACGGGTCTTGGCAATCATGGCGGGACGCCCTCGATACGGGCGCCGGTCTTTTTCAGGTCCCCAGCGCGGATGTCAATGCCGAGGCGCTGATCGTTCCGTGAGGTTTGCTGAAAGCGCCTTCTTGGCGCCCGCCAACCTAGCGTTCAAGTCGCGGCTGGCGGGTCCAGGGAGGCATACAAGGCGCGGGCCTCGGCCGCGGGGCCCCGCCGCTCGCCCAACGCCTCGACGCGGATTGCGGTCAGGCGCCCGCCGATGGCGAAGACCAGTTCGTCACCGGGTTTGACGCTTCTGGAGGGCTTATCGACCCGCGTCTCGGCGCCCGCCCGCGTCATCCGCACGCGGCCCTCGTCCACCATCCTGGCCGACAGCGAGCGGGTCTTGAAGAACCGCGCCCGCCAGAGCCAGACATCGATGCGGCAGCCGTCTTCGGCCATCAGGGGGCCATCACGGTTTCGCGGCCCTGCGCCGGCGAGGACGGCGTCGGACGGGCGCGCTGGGCTGCAGTGCGGCC
>DASVMY010000138.1:0-2207 GCA_036384135.1 Caulobacteraceae bacterium
AATATCAGCAAGTTATGTGAGGGTTGAAATCGCACTTTCTCGTCCTTCTCCCGCAAGGGGAGAAGGACCGCTCAAGGCCCCGCCGACAGCTAATGACGAGATGTGTGCATCCCCTAGCCGCGAGCGGGGGAAGTGTCGCCAATGCCGAAGGCGGGCGACGATGGGGGAAGCGTTGACGTAAACCAGCGGCTCCGCAATCGGTCGCCGTCATCGACGCGGCGCTAGGTCTTCAGAGCTTAGCGAACCCGCCCACTTCCCCCATCGTCGCCCGCCTCGCTGCGCTCGGCATTGGCGACACTTCCCCCGTCCCGGGGGAAGAAGAAGCCCCCTAAACCCGCAGCACCCCCTCCACCACCGTCACCGCCCGCCCGCGCAACAGCACCCGCTCGCCGGCGTGCACGCATTCCAGGTCGGCGCCGCGGCCCGGATAGGCCTGGTGGAACCGCAGCGTCGGGCGGCCCAGCTTGTCGGCGAACAGGGGCGAGGCCATGCAGTGGTACGATCCCGTCGCCGGGTCCTCCGGAATGCCCGAACCGGGTGCGAAGAAGCGGCTGACCACGTCATAGGGCTTGCCGGCGTCGGCCAGGGCCGAGACGCCGATGTTGCCTCGCCCGCCGGTGGTGTCGGTGACGATGGTCTTGATCGCCCCCAGGTCGGGATCCAGTCCGCGCACGGCGGCCTCATCCGCCAGCACCGCGACCAGGTACTGCCCGCCCCAGACTTCGACGGGCTCGGCGCCCAAGGCCTGGGCCAAGCCCGCCGGCGCCTCGATCCGGCTGGGCGGATCGGCCGGGAAATCCATCTCGTAGCCAGCCTCTGCCCGCGACACCGTCAGCCGCCCCGACTGCCGGGTCTCAAAGGTTATCCGCGCCCCCGTCAGCCCCAACTCCGAAAACAGCACATGCCCGCTGGCCAGGGTGGCGTGGCCGCACAGGGGGACCTCCACCGCCGGGGTGAACCAGCGCAGGCCAAAGCGCGCCGGGTCCGCCGTCTTGAGCAGAAATGCCGTCTCGGCCTGGTTGTTCTCCGCCGCCAAGGCCTGCATCCAGACGGTCTCCGGCCAGGCCTGCAGGGGTTCGACCACACAGGCCTGGTTGCCCTTGAAGGGGGCGGCGGCGAAGGCGTCCACGGTCCATTGGCGCATGGGGGTTACTCCGGAGAAGAGGCCGGGACATCCAGCCCCAGCCGAGACGCCAGGCGTTGGCGCACCGTCGGCCAGTCCTCGCGGACCACCGAGAAATAGACGGAATCCCGCAGCGTGCCGTCGCGCCGGATCATGTGGGCGCGGAAGACGCCCTCGCGCACGGCGCCCAGCTTGGCGATCGCCGCCTGGGAGCGGGTGTTCAGGTTGTCGGTCTTCAGCTCGATCCGGTTCAGGCCCACGGTCTCGAAGCCATAGCGGAACAGGGCGAACTTGCAGGCCGGATTGACCACGGCGGCCCACACCGCCGGCTCGTACCAGGTGTGGCCGATCTCCACGCGCCGGTTCATGGCGTCGATGGCCAGGTACCGGGTGGAGCCCACCAGCTTGCCGTCGCTCAAGGTGCGCACCGCCCACACCGCCTCGCGCGCGACCGCCATCGCCAGGGACATATCGAACCAGGCGTCGAACGCCGCGCCGTTCCCCGGCATCGGCATGTGCGCCCAGATCGCCTCGTGATCGGCGGCGCGGGCCAGGCCCTTGCGGTGCTCGGCCGCCAGCGGCTCCAGGCGCACGCCGGCCGCTTCCAGGGTGACAGCGGGGATATCGGGTCCGGTCTGGGTCACGGCGGGACCTCCGAGGCCGCGGGATTGCGGCGGAGCGAGGCGCTCAATTGTCCCGATTGAACTTGTTGTCAAACTCTATATTGTCACCGTGACAATGATGGAAACAATGACCCCGACACCTGCCACCCCCTGGCGTCCCCGCCTGCCCGAAGGCGACGCCCCGGTCTACGCCCGCCTGGTCTCGGCCCTGGAGGCGGACATCGCCGCCGGCGCCCTGCCGCCGGACACCCGTCTGCCCACCCACCGCCAACTGGCGGACGACCTGGGCCTGGGCGTCGGCACCGTGACCAAGGCCTATGCCGAGGCGGAGGCCAAGGGTCTGATCACCGCCCGCGTCGGTCGCGGCAGCTTCGTCGCCCCGCACCGGCGCCTGCGCCCCGTTCCCAGCGAGTCCGGCGGCGTCATCGACCTCGGCCGCAACCTGCCGCCCATGGCCCCCT
>DASVMY010000139.1:0-4828 GCA_036384135.1 Caulobacteraceae bacterium
CGGGCGGCCTGGAGGTCGCGGTCTACGCGGACCGCCGCCCGTTGCGCCTCGTCCAGGCCCCGCGCCGCCGCGGCCACCTCCTCCGCCCGCCGCTCGGCGTAGAAGTCGTAGGCGCCGCCGTAGACCCTGGCGCCCAGGCCCGACAGCTCGACGATCCGGTCCATGCCGGCCAGCAGGGCGCGGTCGTGGCTGATCACCAGCGCCCCGCCCCTCCAGCGGTCCAGCATCGAGCCCACCGCCGCGCGCGCCTCGGTGTCCAGGTTGTTGGTGGGCTCGTCCATCAAAAGCAGGTCCGGTTCGTCGATCAGCAAGGCCGCCAGGGCCGCGCGGGTGGCCTGGCCGCCGCTGATGGCCGAGGCCGGACGATCCAGGGGGATGTCGGCCAGGCCCATTTCGCTGAGCGCCTCGGCCATGCGGGCCGGTAGCAGCCAATCGGCGAGGTCGAGATCGTCGTCCCTGCCCTCTCCGCGCTCCAGCCGGTCCAGCCGATCCAGGGTCGCGCGCACGCCGATCAGGTCGGCCAGAGTGGCGTCCGGCGGCGGCGAAACGATCTGGCGCAGAACCGCCAGCCGACCGGTGACGCTCACCGCGCCGGAGGCTGGCGCCAGTTCACCGAGGATAATTCTCAGCAGGGTGGTCTTGCCCACGCCATTGCGGCCAACCAGGCCGGTGCGCTCTGCGCCGAGGCTCAGAGTCAGGTTGTCGAAGAGGGACCGGCCGTCAGGGCTGCGGAAGCTGACCTGGTCCAGGGTGACGATGGAAGAAGACATGGAAAGCCTTGGCGAAGGAAACGGGCTGGACGAAGCGGGTTTCGTTCGCGCGTTCCATCGAGGCCTCCATCAAAGCTGAGCAATGCTAGGCCGCATTCGCCTCCCGGCGCAAGCCGCCCTAACCCTTAACGCCCGGCACGACCACGTAGCCGGCCCGCGGGAAGTGGACATGCAGGCGGCCGAGGGCGGGATCGTCGCGCCGCAGGGTCACCCGCGCGTGGTTGGAGGCCACCAAGATCCCCGATACCGGGTCGCGGCCGTAGTCGTCGGCCATCACGCACACCGCGGCGCCGGGCGCCAGGCTCAGGGGATCATCGCCGTCGTGCGCCAGGCTGAGGTTGGGCTCGGCGGCCTTCGCCGTTTCCAAGGCCTCGCCGGTGGAAAGCTCCGAGCGCGTCCCGTGGCCGATGGCCGCCATACGTCCCCGCCACGCCTTCACCCGGTCCAGCCCCGAAAGCAGTTGCTCGGCGAGAATCGGGGTGGCGCCGCTGAGCCACCAGACGTTCATATAGGCAGAGACATCGGCCAGGCCGGGGGCGTCGCCTGCCAGGAAGTCGCCGCTACTCTCGAGGGCGTGTTCGATCCATCCGGCCTGGGCCCGCCACTGGCCGTGCATCATCTGGGCCGCCGCACGCATGGCCTTCACGTCGAAGGGGCGGCCCGACATCTTTTCGCGGTCCTCGATGAAAGCCCTTGGGACGTGGTCGCCGATCTCCGCGAAGATGATCGGCACGGTGGCGCCGAAGAACAGCCGGTCCGCCCAAAGGTTCACCGCGAAGGCCGGCCCTTGTCCCGCCGCCGGGCCGGGCGAGCGCCGCTCAAGCTCCGCCAGGATCACCTGGCTGTCGCAGAATACGTCCGCCCCGATCTGCATCACCGGCGCGCGCCGGTAGCCGCCAGTGAGCGGGATCAGATCCGGCTTGGGCATGATGTTGGGCTGGATGACCGAGCGCCAAGCCATGCCCTTGAGCCCGAACATCAGCCGCACCTTCTCCGAGAACGGCGAGGTGTCGTAGTGGTGCAGGATGATCTCGTCGGCGCCGGCGGGCATGGTCGGTCTCTCCCTGCATCGTTGGTTGTGAGTGTGGCGCCGTCAGTCCGACCTGGATACGGCGCCCTCGCGTCACGGACCGCAAGAAGCGGGTGGCTGGCTCCCGGTCCGGCGTGGGATTTTCTCCTCAAGCAACGAGGAGTTTCCCCATGTCCTTCACTGTTTCCGGCCTGTCCCCCGCCCCCTTCCAATCCCTATTCGGCCTCAGCGACAAGGCCCTTGCCGAGCACGGCGCCGTGCGCCGCATCGCCCAGGCGGACGGCCGCTATCCCTGCCGCGTCAGCCTCGAGGACGCCGCGCCGGGGGATCGGCTGTTGCTGGTGAACTACCAGCACCAGGACGCGGCCTCGCCCTATCGGTCCAACTACGCCATCTACGTGCGGGAGGCGGCGCTGGAGACCCGGGTCTGCACCGACGAGATCCCGCCGGTGCTGCTGGGCCGGCCCATCGCCCTGCGCGGCTTCGACTCCGACGGCATGCTGGTCTGGGCCGAGCTGGTGTCGCCGGACCAGGACATCGAGGCCGCCATCGGCCGGGGATTGGCCCAGACGGCGGTGGACTATCTGCACGCCCACAACGCGGCGCACGGTTGCTACGCGGCGCGGATCGACCGCGCCTGATCGTTCTCTTCCCCCGAGCGAAGCGTGGGGGAAGAGAGTCATTTGCTAGCCGCCGCCGCCCCCTCCCCGCCGCCGGTCCAGCGGGCCATCCAGGCGCCGACGGCGCGATACCATTCCACGGAGTTCTGGGGCTTGAGGACCCAGTGGTTCTCGTCCGGGAAGTAGAGCAGCTGGCTGGGCACGCCCTTGCGCTGGGCGGCGGTGAAGGCGGCCAGGCCCTGGTCGATGGGGACGCGGTAGTCGCGGCCGCCGTGGATGACCAGGATCGGCTTGGTCCAGTTTCCGATCTTGGCCGCCGGGTTGAAGGTCTCGTACTGGGCCGCGTGCTCCCAGCCAAAGCCGCCGGTCTCGTGCTCGGCGAAGCCGGGGATGTCGGTGGAATAGGCCATGGAGCGGGTGTCGAAGACGCCGTCGTGGTCCACCAGGCATTTCCAGGGTCCGTTCCAGGCCCCGGCGATCCAGTCGATCATGTAGCCGCCGTAGGAGCCGCCCAGGGCGCAGGCGTGGTCGGCGTCGAGCCAGGAGTACTTGGCCAGGGCGGCGGCCCAGCCCTTCTGCAGGTCCTCCAGGGGCCGGTCGCCCCAGTGTTCGACGATGGACTGGACGAAGGCTTCGCCGTAGCCGGAGGAACCGTGGAAATCGACCATGACCACGGCGTAGCCCATGCCGGCCCAGACCTGCGGGTTCCAGCGGTAGCTCCAAGCGTCGCCGAAGGAGCCGTGCGGACCGCCGTGGATCAGGAAGGCCACCGGGTATTTGCTCCCCGCCTGCCAGCCGTAGGGCTTGACCACATAGCCGTGCACGCTCTCGCCGTTCCAGCCGGCGAAGGTGAAAGCCTCGTAGGGGGACATCGGGGTGTCGGCCATCGCTGCGGCGTTGGCCTGGGTCAGGCGGCGCGGGGCGCCGCCCTTGGCCAGCTCGAACAGCTGCTCGCCGGAGACCAGGCTGTCGCGGCCGAACACCACCCGCTCGCCCGCCACAGCGATGTCGCCCACGTGGCCGAGGTCAGTGAGGGGCGTGACCTTGCCGCTGGCCAGGTCGATGGCCGCCAACCGCTCCAGGCCGGTGTCGCCGACCGAAGCGTAGAGGGTGCGGCCGTCCGGCGACCAGACCAGCTTGTCGGCCGAGCGGTCATAGCCAGGATCGGCCTCCCTCGCCGCCCCGGACTTCAGGTCCAGGACATAGACCCCGGCGCGGACGTCCTGGCCGCCGCGGCCCTTCTTGCCGATGTAGGCGATGCGGGTTCCGTCAGGCGAGGCGGTGGGCGTCTCGTAGGACCCCGCCGCGGCCGGGCTGATCATCTTCGGCGCCGACGAGCCGTCCATGGGCGCCCGGTAGAGATGGGTCTCCTCGCTGACGCCGGCGGCGTCGCCGGGGGCCAGGGCGGCGAAGACCACGGACTTGCCGCCGTCCACGATGGCGAAATCGTTGTCGTCGCCGAAGGGGCGGGTGGGCGAGTCGGCGTCGAAGCCTTTCATGAGGGGGACCGGCGGCGCCGAGGCCGCGCCGGCGGCGTCCAGGGTCAGGGCGAAAAGGTGGGTCTGGGTCCCAGCCAGGAAGCTGTCCCAGGCCACGAACGGCAGGCGGTCGTAAGTCGCGCCGGAGACGCCGCCGGCCTTGCGCGCTTCGAGCCGGGCCTTGGTGCAGGCCATGTCGGCGCAGTCGGCAAAGACGTCGGCGGCGATCACCAGGGTCTTGCCGTCGGGGGAGACCCGGTAGGCGGCGACATCCACCGGCAGGTTGGTGACCTGCACCGCCTCCTGGCCGTCGGAGTCCGTGCGCCAGACCTGCTGCGAGCCGGCGCGGGAGGACAGGAAGTAGAGATGCTTGCCGTCGGCGGACCATCGCGGCGCGGTGGCGCCCTTGTCCGACACCCCCAGCTTGCGCGGCGCCATGGCCGGGGTGCGGTTGTCGATCAGCCAGAGGGCGTGCACGCCCTTGTTGGCGGCCCAGTCAGTGGATCGGATGTCGTAGACCAGCAGGCGGCCGTCCGGCGACAAGCGCGGATCGCCCACCCGGTCCAGCATGGCCATATCCTTGGCCGTGAACGGCCGCGACGCGGCGTGGACCGCCGGCGCCAGCGTGCCGATCGCCGCCGCGAACACGGCCGCGCATCCCAACAATCCCCGCCAATCACGCAAGATCGCACCCCCTCCGTGTGAACGGGCGACGATAGCGTTGCAATGGGGGGTGGCAAGGGTGGGATTGGGGCGCGAGCGCGGAGGCAGGGTTTGAACCACGAGCGGCAAGACCCGCAGGAACGGGTCCCAAGCATCCCCCACACTTCCCCGTCGCCCCGGACAAGCCGCGCCAGCGGCGCCGATCCGGGGTCGGCCGGACCGGCTCCTGGCTGGAGGTCGTCTTGGAACGGACGGGCTGGCCCCGGC
>DASVMY010000140.1:0-11690 GCA_036384135.1 Caulobacteraceae bacterium
CCCAGCGGCGCGGCGTCGCCGACGGCCAGCTTGAGCAACATGTTCAGGCGGTGCACCACCGGCGCGGGGGCGGCCAGCAGGGCGTTGCAGAGCCGACTGTCGGCCTCGATGTGGCCGCCCAGTTCGCCCAGCTTGGCGCTCAACGGCGCCAGGTCTTCGTCCACCAGGCCGCACCGTTGCAGGCCCTTCTGCAGCGCCGCCAGGGCGGCCAGGCGCGTGGCCGGCGAGTCCGGCCCGTAGCGTATGTCCTTCTCCAGCTTCAGGGCGTTCACCGCCGTGGACAGCCAGCGCGCGGCCTGGCGCTTGTTGGCGCCGCCGATCACGTTCTCCACCAGCTTGATCAGGGCTTCGACCTCCTCGCGGGGGGAGGCGTTATGGCCGAGGTAGGCGTCAACGAACTCAGCCGTCACCAGCATCTTGGAACGGTTGGCGAAGGCCTGCTGCACGTCTTCGGGCGGCAGCAGCTTGCCGGTGGCCGCCGCCAGCGCCATGGCCAGGGCGCGCAGCATCTCGATCTCTTCGGTGGGGCTGGTTGGCCGCAGCCGGCGCGGCCCGTTCAGCTCGGCCAGCACCCGCTTGGCCACGGCGATCCGGGCGCCGGCGAAGGGCGGCTCGTCCAGCCAGGCGGCCAGGCGCGCCGCCGCGCCGATCAGGGGCGGCATGATCTGCGCCACACTGGGCTCGATGGCGATCAGCTTGTCCACGGTCTCGTGCGCCGCCAGGCGGGTCATCGCCGCCAGCCGCGCCCCCAGGTCCAGCTTCGAGCCCAGCAGGTCCACCAGGCCGGCGTTGGATTCGAGGATCTCCGACAGGGGCTGGCCGATGATATGGAAGGCCAGGGTGCGGGCCGGCTCGCGGGTCGGGGCCTTGTCCGCCAGGTCCAGCAGGCAGCCGACCTTGGCCTCCCAGTCCTGCGCCTTGGCGATGCTGGCGGCGACGCCGGCGCCCAGCAGGTAGCCGCGTTCCGGATCGTCCACCAGCCGCTCGGTGGCGGCGGCGAAACCCTCCTTGGCGAAGTCGGGCAGGGCGCCGCGGCGGTTGTCCTTCATGATCCGCTCGATGGTGCGCTCGGCCAGGGTCTGGAAGGCGCGCATCAGCTCGTGCACGGACAGGCCCCGCGCCTGGGCCTCGGGGACGGCGATCTTCTGGATGGCGTGCTGCAGGTCGGTGCCCGACGCGTCCAGCCGCTCGGCCAGGTCCGGCCGGTGCAGCAGCTCGAAGGGAGTCGCCTTCTGCCGCTGAAGCCAACCCTCCAGCAGGCGGCCGATCCGGTCGCGGGCGTGGGCGGAATAGAGGTCGCTGGGCGTCACGCACAACGGTTCGCGGTTCTCGACCACCTTCTTGGGCTTGCCCACGGCGACCTCGCCCTTGGTCAGGACGGTCGCGCTCTTGAACTCGCCGGTCTCCTGGTCGAAGGCTTCCTTGGTGACACGAACCGCGGCGACCCGGCGCTCGATCAGCAGTTGTTCGGCGGTGTGGACCACCTGGTCACGGCTTTCGGAGGCCATGTCCAGGACCCACGGCGAGGCCGGCTGCCGTTTCGTGAACAGCTCGTAGTGTACCTGATTGGCCGACATTGAGCGGCTTCCAACCCTCACGTGCGAATGGAGAGCTTGCCCCATTAAGCTTAAGACGGTCTTGCAATCGGTAACATCCGGCCCAATTGAGGCCACGGTCACGGAACAAGTCACGGGTGTTCCGCTCTTCTATGGTAGAGGCGGAGCGTCGACCCATAGCGGTCGGCGACTGATTCCGCGGGAAGGACTCCAAGGTATTCGATGGCGAACATAACCCTGGTGGACGATGACGAGAACATCGTCGCCTCTGTTTCCCTGGCTTTGGAAAGCCACGGCCATACGGTGAAAGCTTACTTCGACGGCGCCACCGGCTTGGCGGCTTTGGAGAGCAATCCGCCGGACTTGGCGATCCTTGACGTCAAGATGCCGCGCATGGACGGGATGGAGGTCCTGCGGCGCCTGCGCCAGACCACCGAGGTGCCGGTGATCATCCTCACCTCCAAGGACGAGGAGATCGACGAGATTCTGGGTTTCAATCTCGGCGCCGACGACTACATCCACAAGCCCTTCAGCCAGCGTCTGCTGATCGAGCGGGTGAAGGCGGTGTTGCGGCGCGCCGGGCCGGACGAGTCCGATCCCTCCTCCCCACAGGGCAGCGTCCCCGCGCCGGGCTCCAAGGCCATCAAACGCGGTCGCCTGACCCTCGATCCGGCCCGCCACGACTGCCTGTGGGACAACCGCCCGGTGCGCCTGACGGTGACCGAGTTTCTGCTGCTGCAGTCCCTGGCCCAGCGCCCCGGCTTCGTCAAAAGCCGCGACAACCTGATGGACGCGGCCTACGACGATCAGGTCTATGTCGACGACCGCACCATCGACAGCCACATCAAGCGCATGCGCAAGAAGTTCCGCCAGGTCGATCCGGAGTTCGATTCCATCGAAACCCTCTATGGCGTTGGCTACCGATACCGCGAAGTCTGAGGGCGGCCGGCGTCCCGACCGGCCCGCCGGCCGATCCGGGCTCGGCCAGTTCTCGCCTGGGCAGTCCGCGCCCGGCCAATCCACGCCTGGCCAATCCACGCCTGGGCAGTCCGGGCTCCGGCCGATACGGCGGGTGTGGCCGATCGGCTCGCGCCTGGGACGGCTGATCGTCACCCTGAACCTGCTCGCCCTGATCATCCTGGTGGGGGGCGCCCTGGTGCTGAACGAGCTGCGGCGCGGCCTTGTGAACGCGCGCATCGAAAGCCTGCAACTGCAGGGCCAGGTGATCGCCAATGTGATCGACCAAACCGCCACCGTGGGTGAGCCGGAGCCGTCGCTGGAGGCGGACACCGCCGCCAATGTGTTGCAGACGCTGTTCATCCCCCGCGCCCAGCGGGTCCGGCTTTTCGATTCCGAAGGCCACGTCCTGGCCGATTCCTATGTGGTCGCCGACCGGGTCGAGACCAGCCCCCTGCCGCCGGCCCGCAAGCCGGGGGACAACGACTTTAACTTCGACCTCGGCTTCCACAAGCCCACCCGCAGCCAGGACGCCGCCCGCCAGGCCCTGGCCGAGGAGGTGGGCCGCGCCCTTCGCGGCGAGATGGCCACCGGCATGCGGGTCTCCGACAGCGGTAAGCGGGTGGTCTCGGTATCGATCCCGATCATGCACGTGCGCGCGGTGCTGGGGGTCCTGACCCTCGAGGCCGGCGACGTCGATGAGATCATCGCCGCCGAGCGCGCCGCTCTGATCCCCTTCGCCCTGGTGGCCATGGGGGTGACCCTGTTGTCGTCGCTGATGCTGACCCAGCTCATCGCCCGGCCGATCCTGCGCCTGGCCTCGGCCGCCGACCGCGTGCGCCTGTCCCGCGCCCGGGCCATCGACCTGCCGGACCTGGCCAACCGCGAGGACGAGATCGGCGACCTGACCCGCTCGCTCACCGACATGACCCAGGCCCTGTCCGACCGCATCGACGCCATCGAACGCTTCGCCGCCGACGTGGCGCACGAGATCCGCAATCCCCTGACCTCGATCCGCTCGGCCACCGAGACCCTTGAACTGGTCACCGGCGACGCCCCGCGCGAGCGGCTGATGCGAATCCTGAAACAGGATGTCAGCCGCCTGGACCGGCTGATCACCGACATCTCCAACGCCTCGCGCCTGGACGCGGAGCTGTCGCGGGAATCGCCGCGGCCCCTGGATCTGGAGAAGATCATGGCCGACATCGCCGCCTTCTATGACGCCACCACCCGCGAAGGGGACGTCCACGTCCGCTTCGTCCCCGCCGGCGCCCACGACGCCCTGCGTGTCCAAGGCCGCGAGGGGCCGCTGGGCCAGGTGTTCCGCAACCTGATCGACAACGCCCGCTCCTTCAGCCCCCCGGGCGGCGAGGTGCGGGTCAGCCTGTCGCGGCTGAAGAACGAGATCGTCGCGGTGGTGGACGACGACGGTCCCGGCATGCCGGACGACAATCTGGAGACCGTGTTCGAGCGGTTCTACACCGCCCGCCCCAAGGGCGCGGCCTTCGGTGGCAACTCGGGCCTGGGCCTGTCCATCGCCCGCCAGATCGTCGAGGCCCACAACGGCCGCATCTGGGCCTCCAACCGCGAACAGGACGGCAAGGTGGCGGGCGCGCGCTTCAGCGTCGCCCTGCCGGCGGCGTGAGATGAGCGACCACTCCCCGCAAGTCCGGGCCTCCGAAGTCCGTCACGCCGGCCTCGTCGCCCTGCGGCTGGACGGCCAATGGCGCGGGGGCCTGATCGAGGGGCCGTCGGGCTCGGGCAAGAGCGACCTGGCCCTGCGCGCCCTGGACGCCGGCTTCCGGCTGGTCGCCGACGACCGCACCGTGATCTTCCGCTCCGGCGGGCGCCTGTTCGGCCGCGCGCCGGGCCCCCTGGCCGGACTGATGGAGTGCCGGGGCGTGGGCGTCCTGCCGGTGCAGGCGCTCGGATTCGCCGAAATCCTGCTTTTGGTGCGGTGCGAAGACACGCCGCAGGCCGTGGAGCGGATGCCGCAGCTTGAGCAGGAACCCTTGCTCGGCAAGGCGGCGCCGGTGCTGCGCCTGTGGCCTTTCGAACTCTCCGCCCCCCTGAAACTACGACACGCTCTTGAGACTATTGGACGTGGCGAACAAGAAGCGTATCAAGCCACCCTTGCGCCGCCCAGACGGCGCCTGGGGGCTTAAGGGATTTCCCTTTTGAGGCATCTGGCATGATCGGGCTCGTGATCGTAACGCACGGGCGGCTGGCCGAGGAATTCGTCTACGCCATGGAGCATGTGGTGGGTCCGCAGACCGCGGTCACCTCCATCTGCATCGGGCCGGACGATGACATGGAGCGCCGGC
The DNA here is from genome assembly GCA_036384135.1 of Caulobacteraceae bacterium. Taxonomy (GTDB): domain Bacteria; phylum Pseudomonadota; class Alphaproteobacteria; order Caulobacterales; family Caulobacteraceae; genus Acaudatibacter. Next base: position 4,838 of record DASVMY010000140.1, read on the forward strand.
GGCGGGACATACTGAAGGCATGCGCCGCCGTGGATTCCGGCGAGGGCGTCATCCTGCTCACCGACATGTTCGGCGGCACGCCCTCGAATCTGGCCATTTCGGTGATGGAGCAGACCAAGGCCGAGGTGATCGCGGGGCTGAACCTGCCGATGCTGATCAAGCTGGCCTCCCTGCGCACCCGCGAGCCCCTGGCCACCTGCGTCGCCCACGCCCAGGAGGCGGGCCGCAAGTACATCTCCGTCGCCTCCTACGTACTGGCCGGCGAGAAGTGATGACGGCTCGCAGGGTGGAGATCATCAACGAGCGCGGCCTGCACGCCCGCGCCTCGGCCAAGTTCGTCAAGCTGGCCTCCAGCTTCGATGCCGAGATACTGGTCTCCAAGGACGACAACACGGTCGACGCCCGCTCGATCATGGGCCTGATGATGCTGGCCGCCGGCATCGGCTCCCACATCGAGATCAAGGCCGAAGGCGCCGAAGCCGCCGCCGCGGTCGAGGCCCTGGTCGACCTGGTGGACAACCGCTTCGAGGAAGAACGCTGAATCTCTTCCCCCGACGTAGCGGTGGGGGAAGTGAATCCGCGCTACCAGCGCGGAGACGATGGGGGCTCTAGCGAAGAACTGCCCGCTTGCGTCAAGCTGGAGCCCCCTTCCCCCCCCCCACGCAAGGCTCTATCGGATTCACACTTCTCTCTCGGCACTGCCGGTGGAGGCTAAAATCTGCCTTCTCCCCTTGCGGGAGAAGGCGGACATGCGAAGCAGACGGATGAGGGGTCGCACCGGCGATTGCCGATTATTGTCAGCAGCTTAGCCCGAGAGGACTCGTCGACCCCTCATCCGACCCGCTGCGCGGGCCACCTTCTCCCGCAGGGGGAGAAGGGCTGTCGAGGCGACCGCCGATACCCCGCCAACCTTCTGATATCGTGCAGACTTCCAGACTTGTGTGAATGCGGTAGCGCAAGGCTTCGGGGAAGAGAGTGTTCGCCCCCTACTCCGCCAGCGCCTCCACTAGCCGCGCCATGAACGCCGCGCCCAGTTCCATCTGCGCGATGTCGACGTATTCGTCCGGCTGGTGGGCCTGGTCGATGGAGCCGGGGCCGCAGAGGATGGTGGAGAAGCCGCCGTTCTGGAACTGACCGGCCTCGGAGGCGTAGGAGACCACCCGCGCCGGGCCGTTGTCGCCGGTCAGCCGCCGGGCGAAAGCCTCGGCCGCGCCGCCGTCTTCGGGGCGGAAGGCCGGCACGTGGCTCAGGTGTTCGACCACCACGCCGCACTCGGGAAACCGCGCCTTCAGTGCGGCGTCGGCCTGCCGCGCCAAGTCCAGGAAGCCGGCCACGACCGCCTGCGGTTCCATCCCGGGAGGGCAGCGCAGGTCGAACAGGATGCGGCACTGCCGGGCCAGGATATTGCCCGCCGTGCCGCCGCCCATGCGTCCGATGGTCAGGGTGGCGTGCGGCGGATGGAACGGCGAGCCGGCCGGCGGATGCGTCTCCAGGCTCTTCGCCAGATCCGCCAGATAGGCCAGCAGCGGGATCGCCTCCATATTGGCCGAGACGCCCAGGTGGGTCTGGGCCGAGTGCGCCTCATGGCCGGTGACGGTGACGCGCCAGGCGTCGATGCTCTTGTGGCCCCGCACCGCCTGCATCATCGTCGGCTCGCCCACCACCGCCAGCGCCGGGCGCGGCAGCTCGCGGGCGATGACCTCGATCATCCGCGGCGCCCCGAAACAGCCGATCTCCTCGTCATAGGAAAAGGCCAGGTGGGCCGGGCGCTTCAGCGGCGCGGCCAGCAGATCCGGCACGGCGGCAAGGCTGAGCGCCAGGAACCCCTTCATGTCGCAGGTCCCGCGCCCGAACAGCCGCTCGCCCCGCTGCGTCAGGGCAAAGGGCTCCGAGCTCCAGGGCTGGCCCTCCACCGGCACCACGTCGGTATGGCCCGACAGCACCACCCCGCCCGGGGCGCTGGGCCCGACGGTGGCCAGCAGATTGGCCTTGGCGCCGTCGTCACTGGCGATCCGCCGCGAGGCGACGCCGTGGCCTTTGAGATAGTCCTCGACCCAGGCGATTAGGGCCAGGTTCGACAGGCTGGAGGTGGTGTCGAAGGCGACCAGCGTCTCCAGTATCTCCACCGCGCGCCCATACAAGGCCTCCGACGCGGCCTCCGCCATCAGGCCCGCCCGGTGGAGTTTTCGTCGGGCAGCACGCCGATCAGCTCCAGCTTGAACACCAGCACGCTGCCCGGTGGAATCGGGCCGGTGTCCTGGTCGCCGTAGCCCAGGTCCGGCGGCGCCCACAGCATCCACTCGTCGCCCGGCCGCATCAGGGGCAGGGCCTCCATCCAGCCCTGCACTAGGCCGCGCAGGGGCATCACCGCCGGCACGCCGCGGGCATAGGAGGAATCGAACACCTCCCCGTCGGTGAGCTTGCCCTCGTAGTTGACCTTGATCTCGTCGCCCGGCTTGGGATGCAGGCCCTCGGGCGGGCCGGAGCGGAGCACCTGGTACTGCAGGCCCGACTTGGTCACCACCACGCCGGGCGCCTTGGCGTTCTTCTCCAGGAAGGCCTTGGCCACGCTGGGCGGCATGGCCTTGGGCTTGGCCTTGCCACAGGCGGCCAGGGCCAGAGACGTGAAAGACAGCGCGCTCAACAGCGCCAGGCGTCTCGTAAGAGCCATCAGACCGCCCTTGGCGGGTAACCCGCCGCGCGCAGGGCGTCCATGATCTCCTGAGTGTGCTGGGCGTCGCGGGTCTCGATCATGATGTCGAACTCGGCGCCCTTGGCCGGCACGTCCAGGGCCAGGCGGTTGTGGGCCACCTCGATGATGTTGCCGCCCATGCCGCCGACCACCGACGACACCGTGGCCAGCAGGCCCGGCCGGTCGTCGCCGACGATGCGCAGGGACACCAGCCGCTGGGCCCGCACCAGTTCGCGGGTCAGCACCGAGGCCAGCAGGCGCGGATCGATGTTGCCGCCGGTGATCACCAGGCCGCAGACCTTGCCCCGGAACCGCTCCGGATAGGCCAGCAGGGCGCCCAGGGCCGCTGCGCCGGCGCCTTCGGTGACGGTCTTCTCGACGTTGCAATAGAGCGCGATGGCCCGCTCGAAGAACGGCTCGTCCAGCAGCAGCACGTCCTCGATCAGGGGCCGGGCGACGCCGAAGGTCAGCTTGCCGACCTCCCTGACCGCGATGCCCTCGGCGATGGTCTGGCCGCCGGACGCCGCGTTCAGCCCCCGCATGCGCGAGGTGAAGGACGGGTACATGGCCGGCTCGACGCCGATCACCTGCACGTCGGGCTTGATCGCCTTGATCGCCGTGGCCATGCCCGAGATCAGCCCGCCGCCGCCGATCGGGATCGGGATCACCTCCAGGTGCGGCACGTCCTCCATCAGCTCCAGGGCCACCGTGCCTTGGCCGGCCATGACGTCGTAGTCGTCGAAGGGATGCACGAACACCTGGCCGTTCTGCTCGCGCATGGCCAGGGCGTGCTCATAGGCGGCGTCAAAGGTATCGCCGTCGATCACCACCTCGGCCCCGTAGTCGCGGGTCTGCTGCACCTTGATGAAGGGGGTGCCTCGGGGCATGACGATGGTCACCGGGATGCCCAGGCGCTCGCCATGGTAGGCCAGGCCCTGGGCGTGGTTGCCGGCCGAGGCGGCGATCACCCCGCGCCGGCGCTCCTCGGGCGTGAGCTGCGCCAGTTTGTTCAGGGCGCCGCGCTCCTTGTAGGCGGCGGTGAACTGCTGGTTCTCGAACTTCACCCACACCTCCGCCCCGGTAATCTCGGACAGCGTCTTGGAATGCCGGCACGGGGTGCGTTCGATGTTGCCGGCCAGCCGGGCGGCGGCGGCTTTGATGTCGTCGAGGGTCAGGGTCATGCAGGGGAGGGTTCGCGGAAAGGGGCGCAACCTAACGGGGGCGGGCGCCTACCGCAATCCGCACGGGAGATCGATCTTCAAGGCGGCGGCGCGGATCGCGAGGGTAGGACGGTGAGCTCAACGTTCCCACTCCCACTACCGTCCATACATGACGGATTGGGGGAAGGCGATGAATGTTGATTGGCCAGGGCTGTTTGGCGACCTTGCGTCCAAGCGCTCCTCCCTACTTCGCCCCTGACTTCGCGGCGTCCTTGGCCTTCTCCAGGTCCGGCGTATGCCCGCCCGTGGTCGCGGTCATCGCGCGCATGGTCTCCTGCAAGGCGGCGGCCGCCTTTTCGTTGCCCATGATCTTGCTCATCACCGCGGCGCCGGCGCGCTCGAACGACTCACGGTGCTCGACGACGTATTCGCGGGAGGTGCGGTAGCCCTCCAGCATGCCGTTCACCTCCGGGATCACATACCGCGCCACCAGATCCCAGCTGCGGGCCGTGGCCTCGCGGTTGGCCCAGTCGTGGGCGAAGCCGATCACCGTGCCGAAACCGCCGCTCAGCTTCACCAACTCGCGGATGGCTTTCACCAGGTCGTCCGGCGTGCCGATCACCGAGGCGGCGCCGTCGGAGAAGGCGATCTGGTCCACCGCCTCGTCGCCGTTCTTGTAGGCCACGGCGCCGGGCCGCATCAGGGTGCCGACGTTGTATTCGTTGTGCCAGCGCAGCAGGCCGTCCTTGGCCTCGGCCCGCGCCTGTTCGCGCGTCTCGGCGATGTGCCAGGTCATCACCACCCGCCAGTTCTTGCGGTCGACGGTCTTGCCGTGCTTGGCCGCGGCGTCCTCGGCGAAGCTCCACTGGGTGGGCAGGGCCATCAGGCCGGCGGTGGACATCGAGCCGATCGACAGCACCCCGGCCCCGTACTTGCCGGCCAGGGTCATGCCCGAGGGGCTGACCTGGGAGGCCACCGCGAAGGGCATGTCCTCCTGCAGCGGGAACAGCTGCAGCCGCGCGTCGCGCAGGGTGAACCAGTCGCTTTCGTGAGTGACGCGTTCGCCGGCGAACAGGCGCTTGATCACCCCGATAGCCTCGTCCTGGCGGTCGCGCTGGACCATGGGGTCGATGCCCAGGGTGTAGGCGTCCGAGGGCAGGGCGCCGGGACCGGAGCCGAAGATCACCCGCCCGCCGCTCATATGGTCCAGCTGCACCATCCGCTGCGCCACGTTGAAGGGGTGGTGGTAGGGTAGCGAGATCACCCCCGTGCCCAGGCGGATGCGCTGTGTTCGCTCGGCGGCGGCGGCCAGGAACAGCTCCGGCGAGGCGATCACCTCCCAGCCGGTGGAGTGGTGCTCGCCGCACCAGAACTCGTCATAGCCCAGCTCGTCCAGCTGCTGCGCGAACTTCAGGTCGCTGCGCAGCTGCAGCGTGGGGTTCTCGCCGATCGGGTGATGCGGGGCGAGGAAGGCGCCGAATTTCAGGCGAGCCATTTGAGCGTCTCCGGTGGCCATATTTGGTCCATACCGAGTCTTTTAAACGCGCGTTTGACGACGGCAACGGGTTTCTGTGGGCGACGTGGCGTCAACTCCGGCATTAGGTCTCGACAGGAAACCCGCACTCGCGCCAGGCCTTCATGCCGCCGTCCAGCGCCGCGGCGCGGGTGAAACCCAGCTGCCGCAGGGTCGCCGCCGCCAGGGTCGAGATCTTGCCGAACTCGCAGCAGGTGACGATGCGCAGGGTCGGGTCGGGGATCGCCTCGTTCACCCGCAGCTCCAGTTGCCCGCGCGGCAGGTGCACGGCGCCGGGGATGTGACCGGCCTTGAAGGCGCTCTCCTCGCGCACATCCAGCACCAGCAGGTCGTTGGGCCGAGCGGCGACCCGGCGGTCCAGGTCCGTCATGGCCATGAACGGCACCTCGGCGGCCGCGTCGGCCAGCATCTGGTCCACCGTCTTGCCGCCGGTCATATTGGTGCGCAGGGCCTCGGTCAGGTGGGTCGGCGCCGCCAGGTTCAGCGCCCGCATCATGGTGGTGAACTCGTCCCGCTCGCGCTTCTGGAGCCTTGGGTTTTCGGCGATCTCCGCCCCGATGGTGGAGTGGGAACGGCCCTTGTAGTCGTGCGCCGGATAGACCAGCAGCGCCGGGTCCAGGTGAAGCAGCTTGCCGAACAGGCTGTCGTAGAGCTGGTCCGGGTCGCCGGTGGGCAGGTCGGTGCGGCCGGTGCCGCCGATCAGCAGGGTGTCGCCGGTGAACACCCGGTCCTCGACCACCAGGCACATTGAATCGCGCGTGTGCCCCGGCGTGTGGATCGCCCGGATGCGCAGGCCCCCCACCCTCAGCAGCTCATCGTCGTCCAGCCTCAGGCTGGCGTGCGGGGCGGGGCTGGACTGGTGCATCACCGCCGGCGCCCCCAGCATCTCCGCCAGCTGCTTGGCGGCGGAGAAATGGTCGGCGTGGGTGTGGGTGTCGATGACATAGCGGACGTGCAGCCCGTCGCGGGCGGCCAGGGCCTTGTAGCGGTCGATCTGGCTGATCTCCGGGTCGATCAGCACGGCGCTCAGGGTGTCGGCGCAGCCCACCAGATAAGACTGGCAGCCGCCTGTCGCGACTTGTTCAAAGATCATGCTCGGCCCCTGGCAGATTCGGGGGGAATTGCGCGCGTCCGGGGCGGTTCCGTCAAGCCACTCAGGCGGTCAGAACGGCCGCAGCTCCGAGATCTGCTGGTTGTCCAGCTTGAAGCGGATCTTCTCCCCAATTGCGGCGCCTGTGAGCAGTGCGGTCTTGCCGACCACGAACGGCATGGTCCCAGCCGGCCAGTTCAGCTCGTCCACCAGCTCATAGGCGATGGTGATGCGGCCGGACGCCGGGTCGATGGCCTTGATCACCCCGACGATCTCGATCTGGTTCACCGGCTTGTCGGGCGCCGGCGGCGGTTTGCCGGGCCCAGGCTTAGCCGAGCCGCCGGGCGCCCCGCCACCGCCGCCCCTGTGCCCGGGGC
>DASVMY010000141.1:0-14936 GCA_036384135.1 Caulobacteraceae bacterium
GAAAACGCTCTTGGCCAGATCGATCCCAAATCTGATAGCTTGCATGGCGGACGGTCTCCTCTGCTGGGTCCACTCACGGCCAGCATGGCACATCGATGCCCTTCGGGGGCCGTCCACCCCATCATCCCGGACGGAGCGGCGCAGCCGCGCAGATCCGGGACCGCCACAAGCAGGAATGATCGGAACATCGGCGCATGCCGCGGTCCCGGATATGCGCTGACGCGCATTCCGGGATGACAGGGTGGGGGGATGCCGCCGGTCCTAGCCTGCCTAAGCCACCTGCCCCGCGCACCAGCCGCTGGCCCAGGCCCACTGGAAGTTATAGCCGCCCAGCCAGCCGGTGACGTCGACCGCCTCGCCGATGAAGTAGAGGCCCGGTACGGTCTTGGCTTCCAGGGTGCGGCTGTCCAGGGCGCGGGTGTCGACGCCGCCCAGGGTGACCTCGGCGGTGCGGTAGCCTTCGGAGCCGACGGGTTTGACGGTCCAGGCGTTGATGGCGGCGGCCAGGCGCTTGAAGACGGCGTCGGCGCAGTCGGCGAGGTTGCGGGCGGCGACCCCCTCGGCTTCGGCCAGGAACAGGGCCAGGCTGCGCGGGACGAAGGCCGCCATGGCGGTCTGGGGGGCCTGTTTGGGCTGGCTGGAGCGCGCCTGGCGCAGGGCGGTGAAGACGTCGGTTCCGGGGGCCATGTCCACGGTGATGGCCTCGCCCTCACGCCAATAGGACGAGATCTGCAGGATGGCTGGGCCGGAAAGGCCGCGATGGGTGAACAGCATCGCCTCCTCGAAGGCGGTCTTGCCGGCGGTGACGCGGGTCTCCAACGCCACCCCGATCAGGGGGCGCAGGCGGTCCAACAAGCCGATCTCGAAGGTCAGCGGGACCAGGGCCGGGCGGGTGGGTACGACGGGGACGCCGAACTGGGCGGCGATGTCGTAGCCGAAGCCGGTGGCCCCCATCTTGGGGATCGACTTGCCGCCGGTGGCGATGACCACGGCGGCGGCGGCCAGGGTTTCGCCGGTGTCGAGGGTTAGGCGGAAGCCGTCGGGGGTCTTTTCCACGGATTTGACGGCGGTCTGGAGCTTCAAGCGAGCGCCAGCGCGACGGATCTCGGTGACCAGCAGGTCCACCACCAGGCGGGCGGAGTCGTCGCAGAACAATTGCCCCAAGGTCTTTTCGTGCCAGGCGATGCCGTGGCTTTCGATCAGCGCGATGATGTCCTTGGGGGTGTAGCGGCTGAGCGCGGAGATGCAAAAGCGCGGGTTCTGAGACAGGAACGCGTTCGGCGCCGTGTGGACATTGGTGAAGTTGCAGCGCCCGCCGCCTGAGATGCGGATCTTCTCGCCGGGCGCCTTGGCGTGGTCGATGACCAGCACCTTGCGCCCGCGCTTGGCCGCCTCGACGGCGCACATCATGCCGGCCGCGCCGGCGCCGATGACGATGACGTCGAGGTCTTCGGTGGTCTTCTGGGGGTTCATGGGCGCCTTCTAGCGGGTGCTGGCCAATCGCGCATTGTGCTTTAGACAGGGTCCCTTCCCTCCCCCTTCGAGATTGCCCTTGGCCTGGACCCGCACCTATGACGAAGCCGAGCCGCAGCGGGTGAACCGCTGGCTGGCGCAGAGCGGGGTGTGCTCACGGCGGGAGGCGGAGGCGCTGATCGGCCAGGGGCGGGTGAGCATCGACGGCCAGGTGGTCACCGACGTGGGGCGCAAGATCGAGCCGGGCCAGACCCTGGTGCTGGCGGACGCCGCCGGCGGGGCGGCGTCCGCGCCCTTCAGCGTGCTGATCCACAAGCCGGTGGGCGTGGTGTCCGCCCAGCCGGAGGGCAAGCAGGTTCCGGCCGCGCGGCTGCTGACCCGCGAGCGGTTGTGGGGACCGCCGGCGCCGATCCCCGGGGCGCACGACAGCCTGCCGCCCCTGGGGCGTCTGGACATGGATTCCCGGGGGCTGCTGATCCTGTCGCAGGACGGGGTGCTGGCCAAGGCGCTGATCGGGCCGGACTCGGCGCTGGACAAGGAATACCTGGTCACGGTGCGCGGCGAGCTGACCGAGCGCAAGCTGGAGCTGCTGCGCCACGGGCTGGAGCTGGACGGGCGCAGGCTGCGCCCCGCCGAGGTGTCGGTGGTGGCGGACATGCGGCTGAAAATCGTGCTCGTGGAGGGCCGCAACCGGCAGATCCGGCGCATGTGCGAGCTGGTGGAGCTGAAGGTCGTCGACCTGTTCCGGGTGCGGATCGGCAGCCTAACCCTGGGCGACATGCCCGAAGGCCGCTGGCGGCCAATCACGCCGGACGAACGGGAAATGCTGATCGGGCTCAGCGTCGGGGGGTGAGGGTCCCTTCCCAATCCTTCCCCCGGCACGGGGGAAGTGTCGCCAATGCCGAGGGCGGGCGACGATGGGGGAAGCGTTGAAGTAAACCAGCGGTCCCGCAATCAAACGCCGTCATCGACGCCGCGCTGGGTCCTTAGACGCTACTGCACCCGCCCAGCCCTTCGCTGACGCTTCGGGCGTTCGGCGCGGGAGCCGCCTCCGGCGTCTCCAGGCCTCTGCTGGCGCAGAGGCCGCTTCACTCCCCCATCGTCGCCCGCCTCGCTACGCTCGGCATTGGCGACACTTCCCCCACTCGCTACGCTCGCGAGGGAAGAAGAGCAGCTTGACGCCCGCCACTTCCCGTGACACTCAAGTAATCACTTCACTATTGAACGTGAGCCCCCATGGCCCTGACCCTCTATGCCCACCCCCTGTCGTCCTACTGCTGGAAGGTGCTGACGGCGCTCTACGAGAACGGCACGCCGTTCGAGATGCGGTTGCTGAGCCAGGACAACCCGGCGGCGGGGGCGGAGCTGGCTAGGCTGTGGCCGATCGCCAAGTTCCCGCTGTTGCGTGACACGGCGCGGGACCAGATCGTGCCGGAGAGCAGCATCATCATCGACTATCTGGACCAGCACTATCCGGGACCCAGCCGGCTGATCCCGGCCGATCCGGACCTGGCGCGGCAGGTGCGGCTGGCCGACCGGTTCTATGACCTGCACGTGCACGAGCACATGCAGAGGATCGTCTCCGACCTCCTGCGGCCGGAGAGCGCCAAGGACCCGTTCGGGACCCAGCAGGCCAAGGACAGGCTGGACCTGGCCTACGACGTGATCGAGGCCGATATGGCTGCAAAGACCTGGGCCGTGGGCGAAGCGTTCAGCCTGGCGGACTGCGCGGCGGGGCCGGCGCTGTTCTATGGCGACTTCCAGCATCCCATCGGCGCCAAGAGGCCCAACGCCTTTGCCTATCTGGAACGGCTCAAGGCCCGGCCCAGCCTGGCGCGGGCGATGAAGGAAGCTGAGCCCTACATGGCCATGGTTCCCCGGTGAGGGGTTCCCCGGTGAGCGGCCTGCAGCAGAGCACGTCGGCGCCCCTGGACCTGATGTTCCAGGCCCTGGCCGACCCGGCCCGGCGGGGGATGGTGGAGCGGCTGACGCTGGGGCCCGCCTCGGTGAGCGAGCTGGCCGCGCCCCATGCCATGTCGCTGTCGGCGGTGGTGCAGCACCTGCGGGTGCTGGAGGACAGTGGGCTGGTGCGGTCGCAGAAGGTGGGGCGGGTCCGCACATGCCAGATCCAGCCGGGCGGACTGAGCCTGGCCGAACAATGGATCAACGACCGGCGCACGACCTGGGAGCGGCGCCTTGACCGGCTGGCCCAGTACCTGGCCGACCATCCCGACGACGACGGAGTGACACCATGACCGAGACCCTGATCAAACGGACCGCCGTTCACGCCACCTTCTGCATTGAGCGGACCCTGGACGCCTCGCCGGCGCGGGTGTTCAAGGCCTTCGCCGATCCCAAGGCCAAGGCGATCTGGTTCGGCGGCGAGGAAACCTGGACCCGCGGCGACGCGCAGATGGACTTCCGCGTCGGCGGCCGCGAGCGCAACACCGGCAAGCACGGCGACGTCACCTACACCTTCGACGCCCTCTACTGGGAAATCATCCCGAACGAGCGGATCATCTACAGCTACGAGATGCACCTGAACGGCCAGAAGATCTCGGTCTCGCAGACCACCATCGAGCTTGCGCCGGAGGGCAAGCGCACCAAGCTCACCTTCACCGAGCAGGGCGTGTTCCTGGACGGATTCGACGATCCGAAGCTGCGTGAGAACGGGACGAAGGAGCTGATGGACGCGCTGGAGGCGTCGTTGAAGGCGGCGGTTTAGGGCGTGGCCGCTGCCCCTTTTTCTTCCCCCGTAAAGAACGGGGGAAGGATTGGCCCCTACCCTCGCCCGACCTCCAGCCCTTCCAGCTGCCCGCTGGCGCGCCAGTCCTCGAGGATCTTCACGAAGGCGATGGGGCCGGCGCCATAGGGGCCGTTGCGGGCGGCAAGGGCCGAGGGCCTGCCTTCGTTGTTGTAGTAGCCGGGGGTGCATTCCTCCTGGAACCGCTGGCGCAGGATCGCCGAGTCGATAATGGTCTGGACCCAGGCGGCTTCGGCCTCCTGGGAGGCTTCGACGGTGGCGGCCTGGCGGGCCGTGGCCTCGGCGATGATGTAGGCCAGGTGTTTGGACTGTTCGTTGAGCATGTGCGGGTAGTTGGCGGTGAAGCCGGACTGGCTGTTGCTCATGATGAAGCAGTTGGGGAAGCCGCGGGCATGCATACCGTGCAGGGTGGAGACGCCGTCCGCCCACTTGCCGGTGAGGGTCAGGCCGCCGCGGCCATAGATCTCGTACCCCGCGCGGCGGGTGTAGCTGGTGCCGACCTCGAAGCCGGTGGCGTAGATCAGGCAGTCGACCTCGTAGGTGCGGCCGTTGGCGATCACGGCGTTGGCGGTGATGCGCTCGACGCCGCGGCCCTGGGTGTCCACCAGGGCGACGTTGGGGCGGTTGAAGGCGTCCAGGTATTCGTCGTGGAAACAGGGGCGCTTGCAGAACTGGTTGTACCAGGGCTTGAGCGCGTCGGCCGTGCCGGGGTCCTGGACGACGCCGTCCACGCGGGCGCGGACCTGCTCCATCTTCTGGAAGTCGGCCATCTGCATCATGCTGGCCAGTTCTTCAGGCGAACGTCCGCCGCCGGCCTGTTTGCGGGCCATGGTCAGGAGGTTGCCGATGATGTCGGTCCAGCCGTCGCTGACCAGGTCCTGGTCGGCGAAGCCGCCGGAGACCAGGGTATTGAAGTTGTCCATCCGGTGCTGCTGCCAGCCCGGTTCCAGGCTCTGGGCCCACAGCGGATCGGTGGGACGATTGTTGCGCACGTCGATGGACGAGGGCGTGCGCTGGAAGACGTAGAGTTGCTTGGCGCCCGCGCCCAGGTGCGGCACGCACTGCACCGCCGTGGCGCCGGTGCCGATGATGCCGACGACCTTGTCCTTCAGGCCGGTCAGCCCGCCGTTGTTGTCGCCGCCGGTGTAGTCGTAGTCCCAGCGGCTGGTGTGGAAGGAATGGCCGGCGAAAGTCTCCACGCCCGCAATGCCCGGCAGCTTGGGCCGGTGCAGCGGCCCGTTGGCCATGACCACATAGCGGGCCTTCATGGCGTCGCCGCGGTTGGTGGCGACGATCCAGCGCAATGCCGCCTCGTCCCAGCGCATTTCCGTGACCTCGGTCTGGAAGCAGGCGTTGCGGTAGAGGTCGAAGTGCTCGCCGATGGCGCGGCTGTGCTTCAGGATCTCCGGGGCGCGGGAGTACTTCTCCACCGGCAGGTAGCCGATTTCTTCCAGCAGCGGCAGGTAGACATAGCTTTCGATGTCGCAGGCGGCGCCGGGATAGCGGTTCCAGTACCAGGTGCCGCCGAAGTCGCCGCCCTTCTCGATCAGGCGGATGTCCTGGATCCCGGCCTCGCGCAGGCGGGCGCCGGCCAGCAGGCCGCCGAAACCGCCGCCGATGACCACCACCTCCACCTCGTCGGTGAGGGGGTCGCGGGTGAAGCCCGGCTGGACGTAGGGGTCGTCGAGGTAGTGGGCGAACTCGCCCTTGATCTCCTGGTATTGCTCATTGCCTTCGGCGCGCAGGCGCTTGTCACGCTCGGCGCGGTATTTCTCACGCAGGGCGACGGGGTCGAAACCCAGTTCGGCGGTGTTGGTGGTGTTCGTCATAGTGTGCTCCCGCGCGGTCGCCGCCGGCGCTGTTCCGTACCGAAGTTTCGAAAGCTAGGCGAGAGCGGGCCAGTGCGCCAGGGCAAAAACCATCACGCGTTCTGATTTCCTTGGCCACAGCCGCCTGTGGCAGATATGCAACAGCCCCTCTTGCACCTTGCGCGATTTGGCCTAACTGAGGGACTTTCAGCCGACCGTTCAATTCGACGCTTCAGGGGGCCATTGCTTGGCGCAGGATCCGTATGTGGAACTTGGGATTTCGCGCAGCGCCAGCGCGGATGAGATTCGTAAGGCCTTCCGCAAGCTGGCCAAGGCCAACCACCCCGACACCAACCCCAACAACAAGACCGCCGAGGAGAAGTTCAAGCGCGTGAGCGCCGCCTTCGACATCGTCGGCGATCCGGACAAGCGCAAGAAGTTCGACGCCGGCGAGATCGACGCCGACGGGCGTGAGACCATGCGCGGCTACGGCGGGGGCGACCCGTTCGGCCGCGGGGCTGGCGGCGATCCCTTCGGCCGGGGCGCCGGCGGCTTCAGAAGCCAGAGTTTCGAAGGCGCCGACTTCAGCGACATCCTGGGCGAGATGTTCGGCAATCGCGGCGGCGGCGCTGGGATGGGCGGGCGCGGCGGCTTCCAGTCGCGCGGCTCGGACGTGAAGGCCAAGCTGGAGATCGACCTGGAGGAGTCCATCGCCGGCGGCAAGAAGAGGATTGCCTTCTCCGACGGCCGGACCCTGGACGTGACCATCCCCAAGGGCGCCGCGGACGGCCAGGTGATGCGGCTGAAGGGCCAGGGGGCGCCCGGACGCGGCGGCCCCGGCGACGCCATGATCGAACTGGTGATCCGGCCGCATCCGATCTATCGCCGCGAGGGCGACGCCCTGGTGATGGACCTGCCGGTGTCGGTCCCCGATGCGGTGCTGGGCGGCAAGGTGACCGCCCCGACCCCGGACGGGCCAGTGACGCTGAGCGTGCCCAGGGGCTCCAACACCGGCCAGACCCTGCGGCTCAAGGGCCGCGGGCTGGCGGACGGCCAGGGCGGGCGCGGGGTGCTGCTGGCGCGGCTGGTGGTAACCCTGCCCGAACAATCCGATCCGGAACTGGAGAGATTCGCCGAGACCTGGCGCAGGGATCGGCCCTATTCGCCCAAGCGAAAGACTTGAGCGCGGGAGGTGACAAAACCGTCGCGCAAACGCAGCGGTTGAAACAACACCAGGCGTGACAGGCGATCGCGGCGCCCTATGCTGCGTTCAGGCGCTATTCAGCCACCGCTGCGTAAGACCTTGGGCATGAATCGCATCGCCGCCGCCTTTATGGGGATCTGCCTTGCCGCCAGCGCCGTTCCCGTGGCGGCGGGCGCGCAGGGCCGTGGACCCGACTCTCTGGGCGCCGACTGGCGTCAGCAGCAGGACGAGGCGCGCGCCGGCGTGCAGCAGAGGCGGCTGATCCCCCTGAACCAGGTAATCGAGCAGATTCGGCGCGGGCACCCCGGCCGGGCCCTGGACGCGGGCGCGGAGAGCATGGGAGACCGCCCGGTCTACCGCGTGCGCTGGATCACCACCGACGGACGCCGGATCGACTTCATCATCGACGCCACCAGCGGCGCGATCCTGAGCGGAGGCTAGGCCACAACTTGCGTATCCTGCTTGTCGAGGACGACCCGGACCTGACCCGCCAGCTGAAGGCGGCCCTGGCCGACGCCGACTATGCCGTGGACCATGCGCCGGACGGTGAGGAAGCCCTCTATCTGGGCGAGAACGAACCCTATGACGCCGTGGTCCTGGACCTGGGGCTGCCGAAGATGGACGGGGTGACGGTGCTGGAGCGCTGGCGGCGGGCGAACGTCGCCACCCCGGTGCTGATCCTCACCGCCCGCGGCGCCTGGAGCGAGAAGGTGGCCGGCTTCGACGCCGGCGCCGACGACTATCTGACCAAGCCCTTCCACACCGAGGAACTGCTGGCGCGGCTGAGGGCCCTGCTGCGGCGCTCGGCCGGCCATGCCGCCCCCAGCCTGGCGTGCGGGGCGCTGAGGCTGGATCCGCGGGCGGCGCGGGCGTCGGTGAACGGCGAGCCGCTGCGGCTGACCTCGCTGGAGTACCGGCTGCTGCACTATCTGATGATGCACCAGGGCCGGGTGATCAGCCGCACCGAGCTGGTCGAGCACCTGTACGACCAGGATTTCGATCGCGACTCCAACACCATCGAGGTGTTCGTCGGCCGGTTGCGCAAGAAGATCGGACCGGACCGCATCGAGACCGTGCGCGGCCTGGGCTATCGCCTGATCGCCCTGGAGGGCGAGGCGACCGGGGTGTGAAGAGTGGGGGCGTGACCATTCGGGGACGGACGGGCGCGGACAAGGCCAAGGCGCCGCGCCATCCCTCCCTGGTCCGCCGGCTGGTGCTGCTGGCCTCGATCTGGAGCCTGGCGGTGGTGATTGTCACCGGCCTGGCGCTGATCGTGTTCTTCGCCCGGTCCAGTACGGCGCGGTTCGACGACAGCCTTTCGGGACTGGTGGACAATCTGGTGGCGGGCACGTCGCTGGACGATTCCGGCGAGGTGGCGGCCCCGCCGCTGACCGACCAGCGGGCGCTGCGGGTCTATTCGGGCAAGTACTGGGAGATCGCCCAGGCGACCCAGGTGGGCGGCTTCAAGGCCATCGTGAGATCGCGATCGCTGTGGGATTCGGAGCTGTCGCCGCCGAAGGAAGGCTCGGGCGTGTTCGCCAAGTCGCCGGGCAAGGCGCTCTTCTACGACAGCCCAGGGCCGCAGAAGGGCGAACCGCTGCGGGTGGCGGCCATGCAGGCCCTGCTGCCGGACATGAAGACGCCGCTGATCTTCATCGCCGCCGAGGACCGCTCGCCCATCGACCGTGACATCCGCACCTTCGGCGCCTCGGTGGCGGTGGCGCTGGTGCTGCTGGGCGCGGGGCTGGTGACGGCGGTGGTGATCCAGGTGCGGTTCGGCCTGGCGCCCCTGTTCGCCCTGCGTCGTGAGGTCGCGGCGGTGCGGACCGGTAAGGCAGAGCGGGTGGCCGGCGACTACCCCACCGAACTGGAGCCCCTGGCCAAGGAATTGAACGCCCTGGTGGCGCATAACCAGGAGGTGGTGGAGCGCCAGCGCACCCACGTCGGCAACCTGGCCCATGCCCTGAAGACACCCCTGTCGGTGATGCTGGCCGAGGCGGCGGTTCAGCCTGGAGACTTGGCCGATGTGGTCACCCGCCAGTCGGAGACCATGCGCCAGCAGGTGGACCACCACCTGCGCCGCGCCAGGGCCGCGGCCCGTGCTCAAGGACCGGGCGAGCGAACCGCCGTGGGACCGGTCCTGGAGGAGCTAAGCCTAACGCTCGACACGGTTTTCCAGGACGACGGCGGCGAGGTCGACTGGCTGGCGCCCGACGATCTGTTCTTCCACGGCGAGCGCCAGGACCTGCTGGAGATCGCCGGCAACGTGATGGAGAACGCCTGCAAATGGCGCACCCGCCGGGTCTGGGCCAGGGCCGAGGCAGTGTCCCCCAGCCAGTTGCGGCTGACCGTCGAGGACGACGGGCCGGGCCTGCCCGAAGAGCGCCGGGACGATGTCATGAAGCGCGGCGCGCGGCTGGACGAAGCCGCGCCTGGATCGGGCCTGGGCCTGTCCATCGTCGACGAACTGGTCAAGGCCTATGGCGGGTCGGTGACCCTGTCGCGATCGAACCTGGGCGGGCTGAAGGTGGAGCTGCTGCTGCCGAGGGCCGAAGCCTAGGGTTTCGCAGACCGTTAACGGGTGTTCAGCATGATACTGCCGGGGGCGAACGGCCGCCCCCAGGATTCCCGCCGAACCTCATGAGCGCCCTCCCCGAAGCCAAGCTGAAGATCGTGCGGAGCCTGGTCGAACAGGCGCCCGACAAGGCGGTCGCCACCTTGCTGGCGGCGCTGTCGGCCGACGGCGGGCTGGATCCGGGCCTGGCGGCCGTGCGGGTCATCGTCGAGCTGGAGGCCCGCGACCGGCGCGCACGCAATTTTGTGTTCTCACCCATCGCCCCCCTGTGCACCCCAGGACGGGCGCGGGCCGTGAGCTTTCCGCCGCGGACGCTGGCGCGGCTGTGGAAGGCGTTGCGGGCCTGCGAGCCGGACCTGACGGCCGCGGCGACCGCCCTGGTCCAGGAATGGAGTCCCGCCGAATCGCGCCCCGACACCTTGGACGAACTGTGCGTCATCGCGGCGCGGGGCCTGCGGGCCGGCGAAACGACCGAATTCAAAGCCGTCATCCAGGCTGCCGACGAAGGCGCCGGCGCCTCGACCCTGGCCGCCTGCCTAGACCTGGCCGCGGTCACCCGCCGCTCCATCAGCCGGCTTCCGGAGTGGCTGGGCCGGATCACCGAGGAGAAGGCGGCCCTGCTGCGCCTGGCCTTCAAAGACGTCAGCAACATCGCCCCCGACAGCGAGCCGCTGTTCTTCGAGATGCTGGCCGCGCACCTGGCCGAGCCGTGGCAAATCCTGCGCATTATCGCCATGGCCATGGCCCGGCCGTCGGACACCTATCTGGCGTCGACCGAGTTGGGCATGTTCGGCGAGGAGATGCTGGCCGAGATCGACCGCCGGGTGGATCTGGTCAGCCGGTTCAATCGTGACGCCGGCCAGGACGGCGCCAAGGCCGCCGCCGACGCCATCCACAACGCCGTCCAGGAAATCGTGGAATTCGAGCAGTCGCTGAACCTGTCGCCCGAGGGGGTGTGGGGCCGCCGGCTGATCAAGCAGCGGCGCACCCTGGCCGCGTCGGTGGAATCGCACTTGCGGGCCGTGGACGACGCCATGGGTCACGCCCTGCCCCTGGCGACGGTGCGCCTTGGCCCACGGACCCTGAAGGGCGTGCCCAGGCTGACGCTGGATCCCGACCCCACGATGATCGGGCGGGCCATGACCCTGCTGACCTTCCTGCAGCAGACCCGGACCAGCGCTAGCACGGGCGGCTTCGCCTCGGCGCGATCCAAGGCGCAGGAGATCGCCGAGGCGCGGCTGGACGAATATGTCGACGATCTGGTGGCGGACCTGCGCAACGGGGACTCCAAACAGCCTGAGCGGGCCAGAGCGTTCCTGGAGACGGCGGCGCAGCTGTCGGCCGTCATCCGCGACGACAAGGCCGCGCAGCTGGTGCGGCGGCGCGCTGCGGCGGCATAGGGCTGACGCGGGCTGAGCCCAAACGTCGAATTTACCACGATCCCCCTCACCCCAACTCCGGCGCCCCGGACAAGCCGCGTCAGCGGCGCCGATCCGGGGTCGGCCGCGCCGGCTCCTCGCTTGACATCGTCTTGGAACGGATGGGTCAGCCCCGGTTCTGCGCTTCGCTACGACCGGGGTGGCGGAAGCAGGGGGTGACAGTGGACGGGATGGGACTGCACGCTGCGCGGCGCCAAATGCGCCCTTCAGCCGCCCGCGCACTCGTGACAATCTCCCCGCTGAAGGGGGAACGCCATGAAATCTCTGATATTGGCCGTGTTGGCTTTCGGATTTGCGGGCGCCGCCCAGGCCGCTGAACCGCCGATAGATCAGATGGGGCCTGCGATGGGACCCATGCAAATGGGGATGGCGATGGCCCCCATGCCCGCGGCCTATGCAGGCGAGGCGGACAAGCCCGGCGCGCCGGTGTTCACCGGGCTGGGCGACCACAAGCACCCGATCTCCACCCGCAATCCCGACACCCAGCGGTTCTTCGACCAGGGGGTCAACCTGCTGTTCGGCTTCAACCACGCCGAGGCGATCCGCTCGTTCCGCGAGGGGGCGCGGCTGGATCCGGACTGCGCCATGTGCTGGTGGGGCGTGGCCTTCGCGCTGGGGCCCAACATCAACTTACCCATGCCCGCCGACGCCGTGACGCCGGCCTGGCAGGCCCTGGACAAGGCCGTGGCGCTGGAGCCCAAGGCCTCGCCGCAGGACCGGGCCTGGATAGAGGCGCTGCGGACGCGCTATGTGCAGACGCCGCCGCATGACCGTCACACCCTGGACGAGGCCTTCGCGGCCGCCATGGGCGCCCTGTGGAAGGCGCACCCGGAGGACCTGGACGCCGGAACCTTCTACGCCGAGGCGATGATGGACACCCAGCCCTGGGACTATTGGCGGCTGGACGGGGTGACGCCCAAGGGCCACGCCCCGGAGATCGTCGCCACCCTGGAGTCGATCATCAAACGGTCGCCGAACCACCCGGGCGCCCTGCATCTCTACATCCACGCCGTGGAGGCGACGACGACGCCGGAGCGGGCCGAGTCGGCGGCGGACCGGCTACTGGTGCTGATGCCCCAGGCCGGGCACATCGTGCACATGCCCTCGCACATCTACTATCGGGTGGGGCGCTATGCCGACGCGGCGCGGGTGAACGAGCAGGCGGCCCTGGTGGACGAGGCCTACATCGCCGCCTGCAAGGCCCAGGGCTACTATCCGGCCGGCTACTACGGCCACAACATCCACTTCCTGTGGACGTCCTCGGAGATGGAGGGCCGCTACGGCAGCGCCATCGGCGCGGCGCGGCGCCTGGTCAAGGCGGTGGACGCCCTGTCGGCGGCCAAGACCAACCCCAGCGCCGAGCTCTACGCCTTCACCCCCGTCGTCACCCTGCTGCGGTTCGGCAAGTGGGACGAAATCCTAGCCGAGCCCATGCCCGACGCCGGCTTGAAGGTGGATATGGCGGTGGCGCTCTATGCCCGCGGCTTCGCCCACGCCAACAAGGGCGACCTGGCGGCGGCGCGGGCTGACCGCGAAGCGCTGGGGGACATCGCCACCAAGTCCGACTTCTCCGCCTACGGCCCGGCCAATATCCCGGCGCGGCAGATGGCCGACATCGCCCTGGCCCTGCTGGACGGCGAGATCGCGCGGCTGTCGGGAAACCTGAATGACGCCATCGGGCGTTTCCGCCTGGCCTGGACCCTGGAACAGAACCTGCCCTACACCGAACCGCCCTTTTGGCATCAGCCGACCAGCCATGTGCTGGGCGCGGCGCTGCTGCAGGCGCACCGGCCGCTGGAGGCCGAGGCCGTCTACCGCGAAAGCCTCAAGACCTACCGGGGCGATGGCTGGGCGTTGCACGGGCTGGTCGCCGCGCTGGAGGCGCAGGGCAAGGCCAAGGAGGCGGCGGAGAGCCGCAGGGCCTTCACCGCCGCCTGGCAACTGGCGGACGTGACGCCGGAGACCTCGCGGTTCTAGAGCAAAGTCGGTTTAGGTTGGCGCGGCGGCCTTGCGCCCCCTCCACCATCGCGCTGATAGCGCGCCCAGCCCGCGCTTCCGAGAGGCAGCGGCCGATCGTCACCCCCCTCCCCCGCCTCGTTGGACGTGGGAAGAGAAGACCGCGCTGACCTTCCTCCTCCCATGCGAGCCGAAGGCGAAGCGGGAGTAGAGACGGCGGAGCCGCCGAGGGCGCTCAGCGCACAGCGCTGAGTGACGGGCGCAAGGCCGCCGCTCCCCCGTCAGGGCGCCCCTACGACAGCGACATCATCGCCGAGCGGTCGAAGTCCATCAGCTCGCCCGTGCGCCCTTGATGGACCTTCACGGCCCATTGCGGGTCCTGCAGCAGGGCGCGGCCGACCGCGACCAGGTCGAAGTCGCCGCGGTCCAGGCGGTGCAGCAGCTCGTCCAGGGACGCCGGCTTGGAACCTTCGCCGCCATAGGCCGCGATGAAGTCGCCCGACAGGCCCACCGAACCGACGGTGATGGTCGGAACGCCCGTGAGCTTCTTGGCCCAGCCGGCGAAGTTGAGGTCGGAACCTTCGAACTCCGGCTCCCAGAACCGGCGCTGCGAGCAGTGCAGGATGTCGGCGCCGGCGTCGACCAGGGGCTGGAGCCAGGCTTCCAGCTCGGCGGGGGTCGGGGCCAGGCGGGCGGTGAAGTCCTGCTGCTTCCACTGCGAGATCCGGATGATCACCGGATAGTCCTTGCTGACGGCGGCGCGGACCGCCTTGAGGATCTCGGCGGCGAAGCGTCCCCGCTCGCCGATGCTGGGACCGCCGAAGGCGTCGTCGCGCTCGTTGGTGCCTTCCCAGAAGAACTGGTCGATCAGGTAGCCGTGGGCGCCGTGCAGCTCGACGGCGTCATAGCCCAGACGTTCGGCGTCGGCCGCCGCGCGGGCGAAGGCGGCGATGGCGTCGGCCACCTCCGCGTCGGTCATGGCCTCGCCGAACTTGTGGCCGGGGCTGGAGAGGCCCGACGGGCTGTCGTAGGGGCCGGCCGGCGCCCAGTCCTGGCTGCGGCTGCGCACCGCGCCCACGTGCCACAGCTGCGGAGCCATGAAGCCACCGGCGGCGTGGACGTCGTCGATGACCTTCTTCCAGGCGGCCAGTTCCTTTTCGCCGTGGAAGCGCGGGATGTTGGGATCGTTCAGCGACGCCGGGCGCTCCACACCCGTGCCCTCTGAGATGATCAGCCCCACCTCGGCGGCGGCGCGGCGGGCGTAATAGGCGGCCACGTCGTCGGTGGCCACGCCGCCGGGCGAGAACGACCGGGTCATGGGCGCCATGACAACACGGTTGGGCAGGGTCAGGCCCTTGAAGGTGAAGGGCTTGAAGAGGGCGTCAGCGGCCACGGCGGGCTCCTGGATGGACGAGATGAAGCGCGATCATTTAAACACCCGTTCGGATAGCGCCAGCTAGAAAAACTGCACGGCGGCCCAGACGTACCCAGCAGATAGCCCGCAACCCATGGACGTCCGTGGGGTCGCGTGTTGAAGTGTTACGGGGGTGACATGCCGCAGATTCGGCCGTCCCGAATCCAGCAGGTTGAGTGGTCGATCGCCGTGGGGGTTAGTTACAAGATATCGTTGCCGCAGGCGGTGCGCGAGCGCCTCGCCGAGGGACAGCCGTCGCGGGCGTTCATCGACGCCTGGCCGGTGCTTGAGGCGGCGGCCGGT
>DASVMY010000142.1:0-4733 GCA_036384135.1 Caulobacteraceae bacterium
AGGTCGCTCATTCGTAATTGGGCCCCTGAATTTTCCCAATGGAGGGACCGGCGCACACCGCCAGAATCCCGCCCCTTATTGCGCCCGCGTCTCTTACACGCTACCGCCGCCCGCGCAACCGGCCTTTGGAGCCGACGTTTCAACCGACCGCCGGCCCGCGCTAATTCGTCGCAATCCCCATAGCCTCCTGATGAATCCCGTCATCCTGATCCCCGCGCGCCTCGCCGCCAGCCGACTGCCGGGCAAGCCCCTGGCCGACATCGGAGGCTTGCCGATGATCGTGCGCGTGCTGAGGGCGGCCCAGGCGGCGGGGGTCGGTCCGGTGGTCGTGGCGGCGGGCGACCGGGCCATAGTCGAGGCGGTTGAGGCGGCCGGCGGCCGAGCCGTGCTCACCGATCCGGACCTGCCGTCGGGCTCCGACCGCATCCAGGCCGCCCTAGCCATGCTGGACCCGGACGGCCGCCACGACGCGGTGATCAACCTGCAGGGCGACATGCCCTTCGTGGCGCCGCGGGTCCTGGTCGCCTGCGCCCGCCTGCTGGCCGACGAGCCGGCCTGCGACATCGCCACCATCGTCGCCCCGGAACTGTCGGAAGCGGACCGGAGCAATCCCAATGTGGTCAAGGCGGTGCTCGCCCTGGCGGACGGCGCGGTGAGCGGCCGCGCCCTGTATTTCACCCGCTCCACCCTGTATGGCGAGGGTCCGATCTGGCGGCACGTGGGCGTCTATGGCTACCGCCGCGCCGCCCTGGCCCGCTTCAACGCCGCCCCGCCCTCGACGCTTGAGCGCCGCGAGGGGCTGGAGCAGCTTCGCGCCCTGGAACTGGGGCTATGCATCTGGGCCGCGGCGGTCGACGCCGCGCCCCTGTCCGTCGATACGCCGGCCGACTTGGCGGCCGCCCGGGAACTGGAAATGAGTCATCCGTGAGCCAGAAAATCGCCTTCCAGGGGGAACCCGGCGCCAACAGCGACGAGGCCTGCCGCACCCATTTCCCGGACTACGAACCGGCGCCCTATCCCACCTTCGAGGACGCCTTCGAGGCGGTGAAGTCCGGCGCCTGCACGCTGGGCATGATCCCGGTGGAGAACTCCATCGCCGGGCGGGTCGCCGACGTGCACCACCTGTTGCCGGCCTCGGGGCTGAAGATCATCGGCGAGCGATTCAAGCCGATCCATTTCCAACTCATGGCCAACCCGGGGACCCGGCTGGAAGACCTCAAGACCGTGGTCTCCATGCCCTTCGCCTGGGGCCAGTGCCGCCGGTTCCTGCGCAAGCTGGGGGTGACCATGGAGGCCGCCAGCGACACCGCCGCCTCCGCCCGCATCGTCGCCGAGCATCCAGGCCCCACGCGCGGCGCCATCGCCCCCGCCCTGGCCGCGGAAATCTACGGCCTGGAGATCCTCGCCCGCGACATAGAGGACGAGGCCCACAACACCACCCGCTTCGTGATCATGTCGCCCGACACCAACCCGGCCCCGCCGCCGCCGGGGACCAAGTGCGTCACCAGCTTCGTCTTCCGGGTCCGCAACATCCCCGCGGCGCTGTACAAGGCCATGGGCGGCTTCGCCACCAACGGCGTCAACATGACCAAGCTGGAAAGCTACATGGAGAACGGCGCCTTCACGGCCACCTTCTTCTACGCCGAGGTCGACGGCCGCCCGGAGGACATCGGCCTGGCCCACGCCTTCGACGAGTTGCGTTTCTTCTCCGATCACGTCGAGATCCTGGGCGTCTACCCCGCCGATCCGTTCCGGGAGACGAACGGAGTCTAGTTTCCGGCCATGCGCGCCTCTAGGCTCTCCCCAAAGCCTGGGGAGGCCGCATGCCGAACGAATCGCCGCTGTTCCACTCCATCCTGACGCCGGCCCTGGCGCTGATCGCCTGGTCGCTGGTCATGCTGGTCTGGCTCTACGTCCTGCGCATCCCGGCGATCCAGAAAGCCGGGATCACCCCCGACGCCGCCCGCGCGCCCGGCGCCCTCGACAGCCTGCCGGACCGCGTCCGCTGGTCGGCCGACAACTACAACCATCTGATGGAGCAGCCGACGCTGTTCTACGCCCTGATCTTCTACACCTATCTGGCCGGGCAGCAGGACCATTGGAACATCGTCATCGCCTGGACCTACGTCGCCCTGCGGGTGGTCCACAGCCTGATCCAGGCCACGGTGAACGCGGTGATGGTGCGGTTTTCGGTGTTCGTGCTGTCGAGCCTGGTGCTGGCGGCGCTGGCCGTTCGGGATGTGATCGCGCTGTTCGCCTAACCCCTCCCTTGCGAGTATCGCGAGTGGGGGAAGGGTTACCCTTCCTCAGCCCAGGCCTTGATCAGCTGGAAGGCGATCGCCATCGCGCCGGGCGCCCGCGCGCCGGGCAGCGAGCCGGTGATCAGCACCTTGGCTTCCTCGCGGGTGAACCAGCGCACCTCGTCCAGTTCGGTCTGGTCGGGGGCGGCGTCCTCGTTCTCCACCTCGGCGATCAGGCCGATCATCAGCGACGAGGGATAGGGCCAGGGCTGGGTGGAGTGGTAGCGGACCTTGGTCGCCCTCAGCGCCGCCTCCTCCATCAGTTCCCGCGCGCAGGCTTCCTCGATCGTCTCGCCGGGCTCCAGGAACCCGGCCAGGGCCGAGAACATGCCCTTGGGCCAGGCGGCCTGGCGGCCCAGCAGGCACTTCTCGCCCTTCACCGGCAGCATGATCACCACCGGATCGGTGCGCGGGAAGTGCTCGGCCTTGCACGACGGGCAGATCCGCTTCCAGCCCGCCTCCGCAACCTCGGACGGCTGGCCGCAGACGGCGCAGTGCATGTGCCGGCGGCGCCATTCGAACATCTGCTTGGCGGTGGCCAGCATGGCGGCGTCGGTGGACGGCAAGTTGAGCGCGATGGCGCGCAAGTCCTCGAACCGGCCCAGCCCCTCCAGCGGCCCGTCGGCCGGGTCGGCCGGACCGTCCAGGTCCACGGCGAACACCGCGGTCCCCTTCCACAGGCCCAGGAACAGCAGGCGCTCGTTCCCCCCCGCCAGCTCCTTGACCATCGGCGCGGCCAGGTAGGCGATCTGCACGCCCCCCGCTTTGGCGTCTTCCACCAGGGGCTTGCCGTTCCAGATGGCCAGGCCGAGTGAGTCCGGCGCGGCCAGCTGTTCGGCGATCCAGGAGGCGTCCCGCCGCCGGTCGCTGGCGCGATCGAGGGGGTTGCCTGCGAAGGTGTTGGTGAAGGCGTCCAAGGGCATGGCAAGGTTCTTAGCGTGCCATATGGTCGCCGTCAGCCTTCAGTTGACCCATCAGTGTCACGCCGCCGCTTGCGCCGCCGCCCCCCGCACGCGATATAGGGGGCGGAGATCGGCGATGGGCGGAGGCCTCGCCAATCCGGTCAGGTCCGGAAGGAAGCAGCCGTAACGAGATTTGCTCCGGGTCGTCTGCCGGTCTCCACCTCACCCAAGTCCTTAGAACCAGATGGCCGATTCAGACCTCACGCCCGAGACGGACGAGACCGAATCGGAAACCCCCGAGCGTGACGAGCTGACGGCCGATATCTTCGGTGAGGCGCCAGTTGCGCCCGAAGCCGCCGCGCCCAAGGTAGCCGCGGCCGAACAGCTGCCCGCCGCCAGCGCCGCCTACACCGTACTTGCCCGTAAATATCGGCCCCAGAGCTTCGAGGACCTGATCGGCCAGGAGGCCATGGTCCGCACGCTGACCAACGCCTTCTCTACCGGCCGCATCGCCCACGCCTTCATGCTCACCGGGGTGCGGGGGGTGGGCAAGACCACCACGGCGCGGCTGCTGGCCCGGGCCCTGAACTATGAGACCGACACCGTCCACCAGCCCAGCGTCACCGACCTAGCCACCCCCGGCCGCCACTGCGCCTTGATCACCGAGGGGCGGCACATGGACGTGCTGGAGCTGGACGCCGCCAGCCGCTCCAAGGTCGACGAGATGCGCGAGCTGCTGGACGGGGTGCGCTACGCCCCCGCCGAGGCGCGCTACAAAGTCTATGTCATCGACGAAGTGCACATGCTGTCGACGGCGGCGTTCAACGCCCTGCTGAAAACCCTGGAAGAACCGCCGCCGCACGCCAAGTTCATCTTCGCCACCACCGAAATCCGCAAGGTGCCGGTGACCATCCTGTCCCGCTGCCAGCGCTTCGACCTGCGCCGGGTCGAGCCGGACGTGCTGATCAAGCATCTGTCCAAGATCGCGGACGCCGAAGGCGCAAAAATCGACGCCGAGGCCCTGACCCTGATCGCCAGGGCGGCGGAGGGCTCGGTGCGCGACAGCCAGTCCCTGCTGGACCAGGCCATCGTCCAGGGCGACGCCGGCCAGGCCGTCAGCGCCGCCACCGTGCGCGACATGCTGGGCCTGGCCGACCGGGCCCAGACCATCGCCCTGTTCGAGAAGATGGTGCGCGGCGAGGCCGGCCCGGCCATCGAGGCCTTCCGCACCCTCTACGGCTTCGGCGCCGATCCGGCGACCATCGTCGGCGACCTGTTGGAACACTGCCACGGCGCTGCGGTAGCCAAGGCGCTCGGCCCCGACGTCCTGGCCCTGCCCCGCGACCAGGCGGCCAGCCTGGCCGCCTTGGGCGCCGCCCTTTCCGCCGGCAGCCTGTCACGGCTGTGGCAGATGCTGCTGAAGGCCCACGACGAGGTGCGCCGCGCGCCCGACCCCGCCGCGGCGGTGGAGATGGCCCTGATCCGCCTGGCCTACGCCGCCGACCTGCCCGGTCCCGAAGAGGCGCTGAAG
>DASVMY010000143.1:0-8503 GCA_036384135.1 Caulobacteraceae bacterium
CGTCTGGCTGACGGCGCCGGCGGCGGTGCTGGAGGCGCGGGTGGCCGCGCGGCGGGGCGACGCCTCCGACGCCACCGTGGCGGTGCTGCGCCAGCAACTGGCGCGGGACATCGGCCCCTTAGGTTGGCGCCAGGTCGACGCTACCGACGCGCTCAAGGCGGCAGCTGAGATCGTCGCGGATTCGGCGGGCAATTGACGCGAAGCGGCCAAGACCGTCATGCTTTTAAAGAAGATTTGGGGAGAACGCCCATGCTCGGGCTGATGCAAGACTGGCCGCTCACGGTCGACAAGTTCCTGACCCACGCCGCCGAGTGGCATGGCCACCGCGAAGTGATCAGCCGCTCGGTGGAAGGGCCCATCGTCCGCACCACCTACGCCGAGATCCACGAGCGCGCCAAACGCCTGTCCACCGCCCTGCTGGAAATGGGCGTCAAACCGGGGGACCGCGTGGCGACCCTGGCCTGGAACAGCGGCCGGCACATGGAGGCCTGGTACGCGGTCATGGGCATCGGGGCGGTGTGCCACACCCTGAACCCGCGGCTGTTCGCCGAGCAGCTCTGCTACATCATCAACCACGCCGAAGACCGGATCATCTTCACCGACCTGAGCTTCCTGCCCGTGCTGCTGGAGAATCGCGCACAGATGCCGACGGTGGAGAAATTCATCGTCATGACCGACGAAGGTCACATGGCCAGCTGCACGCTGGACGGCGCCCTGTGCTTCGAGACCCTGATCGCGGACCACTCGCCAGATGCGGAATGGGGTGGGTTCGACGAGAACACCGCCGCCGGCCTCTGCTACACATCCGGCACCACGGGACACCCAAAGGGGGTGCTCTATTCGCACCGCTCCAACTTCCTGCACACCCTGGTCACCGCCCAGACCGACGTCATGGGCATCTCCGCGCGGGACGTGGTGCTGCCGGTGGTGCCGATGTTCCACGCCAACGCCTGGGGCCTTACCTTCACCTGCCCGGCGATCGGCGCGAAGATGGTCATGCCGGGACCGAAGATGGACGGGGAGTCCATCCTGGAGCTGATCGAGACCGAGGGCGTCACCTTCTCGGCCGCCGTGCCGACAGTCTGGCAGATGCTGCTGCAGCACATGCGGGCGACCGGCGGACAGTTCTCGACCCTCAAGCGGGTGGTGATCGGCGGCTCGGCGGTGCCCGAAGCCCTGATCCGGGCCTTCCACGACGACTACGGGGTGGAGGTGACCCACGCCTGGGGCATGACCGAGACCTCGCCGCTGGGCACGCTGTCGACGCCCACCCCCGAGATCGCCGCCCTGCCCTATGACGAGCAGATGCCCTACAAGCTCAAGCAGGGCCGCCCGCCGGCCGGGGTGGAGCTGAAACTCACCAACGACGAGAACGAGCGCCTGCCGCACGACGGGACCACCTTCGGCCGCCTGAAGATCAAGGGGCCTTTCATCGTCGGTGAGTATTTCAAGGGCGACGGCGGCCAGATTCTGGACGAGGAGGGCTTCTTCGACACCGGCGACGTGGCCACCATCGACGACCAGGGCTACATGCAGATCACCGACCGCGCCAAGGACGTGATCAAGTCCGGCGGCGAATGGATCAGCTCCATCGAGATCGAGAACATCGCCGCGGGACACCCCAAGGCCGCCCTGGCCGCCGTGATCGGCATGGCCCATCCCAAGTGGGACGAGCGGCCGCTGTTGCTGGTTCAGCTCAAGCCCGGCGAGAGCGCCACCCGCGACGAGTTCCTGGAATACCTGGTCGGCAAGATCGCCAAGTGGTGGATGCCCGACGACGTCCAGTTCGTGTCGGAAATCCCCTTGGGCGCCACCGGCAAGATCGACAAGAAGCTGATCCGGCAGCGGATGGCCGGCTACGTCCTGCCGACGGCCGAGCCGGCGCCGGCGGGTTAGGGTAGCGGAGCCCGGCCCTCCTCTCTCGGGAGCCGGACCGTGTCGCTGTCGTCCTTCAGCCCGATGCCGGTCAGCCCTAGTCGCATCGCTTCACGGATCAGCCACGCCAGCTTGAAAGCGGCTTCGTCGTAGCTGAGTCCCTCGGGCCGGATGTTGGAGACGCAGTTGCGCGCCGCGTCCGTGCGGCCGGGGCTCGGATCGAAGGTCAGATAGGCGCCCAGGCTGTCGGGCGACGAAAGCCCCGGTCGTTCGCCGATCAGGACGAGGACGGCGCGGGCGCACAGGCGCCGGCCAATCTCGTCCCCCAGGGCCACGCGGGCCTGGGTGGCGATGACCACGGGCGCCAACCGCAGGCCCTCCAGCCGCGGGATCAGGGCTGACAACAGCGGAACGGCGTTGGTCTGGACCGCCCGAGCGGAGAGGCCGTCGGCCAGGACGATGGCCAGGTCGCCGGCGGCGTCCGCACTAAGCGCTGCATCGGAAGCGAGGGTGCGGCCAAGATCTGGGCGCAGCAGATAGGTCCGCCGATCGGGGGCCGCGCTCGTCACCCTCAGCAGCCGGTGGCCGAGCGCCTCGACGGCCGAAATCAGGGCATCGACGTCGAGGGCCTCGTGGACGGCGTCCCGGGCCTTGGCGTGGGCCATGGCGAAGGCGAGGACATCAGCGGTGCTCTGGCCGGGACCGACGCGGCCCAACCCCACGCGGGCCGGGGTCAGGCGGCGAAGGCGCGCCGCGATCTCGCCGGTCATTTCAGGCGCTCGAGCAGGGGCAGTCGGGACGCCGGCTCCAGCAAGGCGCCGCGCTCGTCCGCCAGGCCGACGCCCTGCAGCCAGGCCTCGAACTCCGGCGCCCGCTTCAGGTCCAGCAGCTGGCGCACATAGAGGGCGTCGTGGAACGAGGTGGACTGGTAGTTCAGCATCACGTCGTCGGCGCCCGGCACGCCCATGACGAAGGTCACCCCCGCCGTCGCCAGCAGGGTCAGCAGGACATCCATGTCGTCCTGATCCGCCTCGGCATGGTTGGTGTAACAGACGTCGCAGCCCATCGGCAGGCCCAGGAGCTTGCCGCAGAAATGGTCCTCCAGCCCGGCGCGGATGATCTGCTTGCCGTCGTAGAGATATTCCGGGCCGATGAAACCGACGACGGTGTTGACCAGCAGAGGGTCGAAGGTGCGGGCGACGGCGTAGGCGCGGGCCTCCAGGGTTTGCTGGTCGACGCCGTGGTGGGCGCCGGCCGACAGGGCCGAGCCCTGGCCGGTCTCGAAGTACATGACGTTGTCGCCCACCGTTCCCCGCTTCAGCGACAGCGCCGCCTGCCGCGCCTGGGCCAGCAGCTCGAGAGTGACGCCGAAGGAGGCGTTGGCGCCCTCTGTCCCCGCGATGGACTGGAAGACCAGGTCCACCGGCGCGCCGCGTTCGATGAGGTCGATAGAGACGGTGACGTGGGTCAGGACACAGGCCTGGGTGGGGATGGTGTTGCTGTGGATGATGTCGTCCAGCAGCCGCAGCAGGTCACCGATCACCGCCGGACTATCGGAGGCCGGATTGATCCCGATCACCGCGTCGCCGGACCCCAGCAGCAGGCCGTCGATGATCGAGGCGACGACGCCGGCGGGATCGTCAGTGGGATGATTGGGCTGCAGGCGTGTCGCCATCCGGCCGGGCAGGCCCAGGGTGTCGCGAAAACGGGTGGTGACCTTAGGCTTGGCGCCCACCAGGATCAGGTCCTGGTTGCGCATGATTTTGCTCACCGCGGCGGCCATCTCAGGGGTCAGGCCGGGCGCTAGGGCGGCCAGGGTCGCGGCGTCGGCGGCGTCCGACAGCAGGAAGTCGCGGAAGTCGCCGACCGTCAGGGACGAGATCGGGGCGAACACGGCGGCGTCGTGGGTGTCACAGATCAGCCGCGTGACCTCGTCAGTGTCGTAGTCCACCATCGGCTCGGCCAGGAACCGCTTCAGCGGCGTGTCGGCCAGGGCCATGCGGGCGGCGACGCTCTCCTCCAGCGAGCCGGCGGCCAGACCGGCCAGGGCGTCGCCCGAGCGCAGGGGCGAGGCCTTGGCCATCAGGGTCTTCAGGTCGGGGAAGGTCCAGCGCTGCGCAGCCATGCCCCCTCTCGCCGCGGCGGGCTTAAGTCAGGCGCCAGGCGCTGTCGACGCCGGGCGGGCCCTCGACGCTGACGCGGCCGGACTTCAGGAGCTCGAGCATGTGGGCCAGCACCGAGTGCGCGGCGGCCGGATAGAGGCGGGGGTCCACCGCGGCGTACATCTTGGGCACCATGGCCTTGATATGGGTTTCGCCGGCGGCCAGCTGGTCCAGGATCTGCCGCGTGCGGTCGTGGCGGTGCTCGATATAGGCGTCGATGAAGGGCGCCACCTGTGTGATCGGCGGGCCGTGCGTGGGCCACAGTGTGTCGAACTGGCGCGCCTTGATCAGGTCCAGGCTGGCTAGGTAGGCGCCCATGTCGCCGTCCGGCGGCGTCACCACGGTGGTGGACCAGCCCATGATGTGGTCGCCGGAGAACAGGGCGTTCTCCTCCTTCAGGGCGTAGCAGATATGGTTGGAGGTGTGCCCCGGCGTCGGGATCGCCTCCATGGTCCAGCCGTGGCCGGTGATCACCGATCCGCCGCAGATCGACACGTCCGGCGTGAAGTTGTCATGGCCGGCCTCCAGCTTGACCTCGCCTTCTTCGTGGTGGTGGTGGGTCGTGACCGCGCAGCCGTAGATCACCGCCCCGGTCGCCGCCGCCAGCGGCCGGGCCAGGGGCGAGTGGTCGGCGTGGTGGTGGGTGATCAGGATGTGGCTGATGCGCTCGTGCGCCGTGGCGTCGAGGATGGCCTGCAGGTGGTCGGCCATGTCCGGCCCCGGATCGATGACGGCCAGACCCTCGCCCCTGCCGATGATGTATGTGCCGGTGCCCATGAAGGTGAAGGGGCCCGGATTGTTGGCCACAATCCGGCGGATCATCGGCGTGAGTTGTTCGCAGGCGCCGTACTCGAAGGTGATGTCACGGACGTAGGGGATCATGGGCGGCATCTGAGCCAGGAACGGCCGTCAAGACAAGGGCGAGGTAAGATGGGGGCACGTTGACTGGGTTCGGCGATGGCGGCCCCGGTCGCCCCCAGCCCCGATCAGCCTCCCAGCGCCCCGGACAGATCGTAGCCGGCGTCCGCGCCCAGGCTGAGCAGTTCGCCGCGGTCGCGATCCCCGCAAATGGCCTGGCCGATGGACCAGGCGGTGATGGAGCGGGTGCCGGAGCGGCAGAACGCCAGCACCCTGCCCTCCGCGGCCGCGGCCAGGTCGTGCACGGCCTTGGCCTGCTCGGCCGTGGGCCGGCCGACGAAGGGGATGTGGGCATAGGCCAGGCCGTGCGCCTTGGCCTGGGCCTCGATCTCCGCACTGGCCGGCTGTCCGGGCTGCTCGCCGTCCGGACGGTTGTTGATGATCAGCACGAAGCCTTGCGCCGCGGCGCTGGCCACATCCTCCGGCGCGATCTGGGGGCTGACGGAAAAGTCGTCGGTCACGTCTCTGAAATCGGTCATGGTTCACCTTGCCTGGCCCAGTGTAAGCGGCCCTCGTTGACATCATCCTGGGCGCCGGTCAGTTTCGCAACGCCCGCGACCGTCCCGGCCGCCTGCCAGAGCAGCCAATGCTTCGCTTTCTTCTTCGCCGCCTGATGGTGGCGATCCCTACGCTATTCGTGGTGATTACCGTCGCCTTCTTCATGATGCGGGCGGCGCCTGGCAATCCCTTCGACCTGGACCGCAAGCTGCCGCCCGAGATCGAGGCCAACGTCAAGAAGAAGTTCCACATGGATGAGCCGGTGGTGGTCCAGTACGGGCGCTATCTGGCGGGCATCTCGCACGGCGACTTCGGCCCGTCCCTGAAGTACCAGGACAAATCCGTGCTCCAGGTGCTGAAGGAAAACTACCGCGTCAGCCTGACTCTGGGCCTGAGCGCCATCATCTTCGCCTCCATCATCGGCGTCACCCTTGGGATCCTGGCGGCGCTGCGACAGAACGGGGCCCTGGATTACGGCGTCATGGCCATCGCCATCCTGGGGGTGTGCATCTCCACCTTCGTCACCGCCCCGCTGCTGCAACTGGTGTTCGGCAGCAAGCTGGGCTGGCTGCCCATCGCCGGGTGGGACAATGGCGCGGTCAAGAACCTGGTGATGCCTGTGATCGTGCTCTCCCTGCCGCAGATCGCGATCATCTCGCGCCTGACGCGGGCTGGGATGATCGAGGTGCTGCACTCCAACTATGTCCGCACGGCCCGGGCCAAGGGCCTGCCGGAGCACCGCATCGTCACCCGCCACGCCCTGCGCGCCGCCATCCTGCCCCTGGTCAGCTACCTGGGCCCAGCGTGCGCCGGCCTGCTCACCGGTTCGCTGGTGGTGGAGAAGATCTTCAGCCTGCCGGGGCTTGGAAAGTTCTTCGTGATCAGCGCCTTGCAGCGCGACTACACGGTGGTGATGGGGATGGTGATCATCTACGCCACCCTGATCCTTTGTCTCAACCTGGCCGCGGACCTGCTCTACGCGGCGCTCGATCCCCGGGTGCGCGTAACGTGACCGCCTATTCGCTCAACCCCAATCCCCTGTCCGGCCGCCGCGACCAGCTGGTGGAGGGCGCCGCCGTCAAGGGCCGCAGCCTGTGGGACGACGCCCGGCGCCGCCTGATGCGCAACCGCGCCGCGGTGACCAGTATGGTGGTGCTGATCGTGCTGGTGACCGCCGCCATCGTCGGCCCCTACCTGACCCCCTACAGCTACGAAGAGATCAACAAGAACGACGTCTGGCTGCCCCCCCTGGCCAACGGCCACCTGCTGGGCACCGACTCCCTGGGCCGCGACCTGCTGGCCCGGCTGCTGATCGGGCTGCGCGTCTCCCTGGCCATCGGCATCGTGGCCACCTCGGTCTCCCTGGTGGTGGGTGTCATCTGGGGCGCCACCGCCGGCTATATCGGCGGGGCGGTGGACGAGGTGATGATGCGCATCGTCGACGTGCTCTACTCCCTGCCCTTCATCTTCTTCGTCATCCTGCTGATGGTCACCTTCGGCACGAATATCGTGCTGATCTTCGTCGCCATCGGGGCGGTGGAGTGGCTGACCATGTCACGCATCGTGCGCGGCCAGACCCTGTCACTGAAGCAGAAGGAATTCATCGAAGCGGCCCGCGCCAACGGCCTGGACCGCGGCGCCATCGTGCGCCGCCACATCGTGCCCAACCTGCTGGGTCCGGTGGTGGTCTACGTGACCCTGACCATCCCGGCGATCATCCTCGCCGAGAGCTTCCTCAGCTTCCTGGGGTTGGGCGTGCAGCCGCCGATGGCGTCGCTGGGCACCCTGATCGCCAACGGCGCCCAGGACATGGAGCTGGCGCCCTGGCTGCTGATCTTCCCGTCGGTGACCATGGTGGCCACCCTGATGTGCTTCAACTTCATCGGCGACGGCCTGCGCGACGCCATCGATCCCAAGGACCGCTGAGGGGTTCCGAACCGCGCGGGCCCATCGCCATGCTCCGAAAGTCTACCGCCCCGATGCGCAAACTGATCTTCAGCCTGGGCGCCGCAGCCGTGGCCCTGGCCCTGCTCGCGGGCTGCCAGGGCAAGCCCGCCCGTCCGCCCTGCCCCACCGGCAAGATGTGCCTGCAACTGGGCAATGGCAACGAGCCGGTGACCCTGGATCCGCACAAATCCACCGGCACCTGGGAGGACCGCATCCTGTCGGACGTCGACATGGGCCTGACCCAGGACGATCCCCAGGGCAATCCGATTCCGGGCATGGCCGAGCGCTGGGAGACCTCGGCCGACGGCCTGGTCTGGACCTTCCACCTGCGCGACGCCAAGTGGTCCGACGGCGAGCCGGTGACGGCCGACGACTTCGTCTTCTCGCTGCGCCGCATCTTGAGCCCCAAGCTCGGATCCCAGTATTCCTACCTGCTGTACTTCATCAAGAACGCGGCCCTGGTGAACGACGGCAAGGCGCCGCCGGAGGCCCTGGGCGCCAAGGCTCTGGACGCCCACACCCTGCAGCTGACCCTGGAACACCCGGCGCCCTACCTGCCGGAGATCGCCAAGCACACCACCATGTTCCCCGTGCCCAAACATGTGGTGGAACGCTGGGGCGACGCCTGGGTGCAGCCGGAACACTATGTCGGCAACGGGCCCTACAAGGTCGTCAGCTGGCGGCTCGGCGACTACGTGCGCGTGGTGCGCAACCCCTACTTCTACGACGCCAAGTCGATCTGTTTCGACGAGATCGACTACTACCCGACCACCGACGCCATCTCCGCCGAGCGCCGGGTCAAGCGTGGCGAGCTGGATATCAACGCCGACATCCAGTCCAACCGGATCGCCTTCCTGCGCGAGCACATGCCGACCTATGTGCGCACGCACACCTATCTCGGCGTCCAGTACCTGTCGTTCAACGCCCACGTCCCCGCGTTCCGGGACCGCCGCGTACGCATCGCCCTGGACATGGCCGTGGACCGGGAATTCATCACCCACAAGCTTCTGCGCGGCGGCCAGGTCCCGGCCTATACCTTCGTACCGCCAGGCGTGGCCGGCTATACCCCGGCGGCGGCGCCGGTCTGGGCGTCGTGGCCCCTG
>DASVMY010000144.1:0-12104 GCA_036384135.1 Caulobacteraceae bacterium
GAGGCCAGCGCGTTCGGGCTGGCGCGGCTCTACGCAGCGCTCGTGGCCGGCGGCGCGCTGGAGGACGTGCGAATCCTCTCGCCCAGCGGGGTGGCCCGCCTGACCACGCGCGCGGCGCCGGCCGGGCGGCGGGACATGTTCCTCGGCTTCGAGGACTGCTGGGGCATGGGCGTGGCGCTCAACACCCCCGGCCTCTACGGACCCAATCCGCGCGCCTTCGGGCACAGCGGCTGGGGCGGATCCTTCGGTTGCGCCGACCCGGATGCTGAGGTCGCCATCGGCTATGTCTGCAACCAGATGGGCCCCGAACTGGTGGGCGACCCGCGCACGGGCGGCCTCTGCGCTGCGGTACTTGAGGCGGCGGCGCGGGTTTAGGCCGCAGGTTCCACCACCACCGCCGTCCCATAGGCCAGCACCTCGGTGATGCCCTCCATGATCTCGTTGGCGTCGTAGCGCATGGCGATCACGGCGTTGGCGCCGGCCGCCGTGGCGTGCTCGACCAGGTGGTCATAAGCCTCACTGCGGGCGGTCTCGGCCAGTTCGACATAGATCGACAGCTTGCCGCCGAAGATGCTCTGGATGCCGCCGGCGAAGTTGCCGATGACGCTGCGCGAGCGGACGGTGATCCCCCGCACCAGGCCGATGTGGCGCACGATGCGATGGCCGGCGATGTCGTTGCTGGTCGAGACGAGCATGGGGCTCTCCTGCTGGGGACGGCGCCGACGATGGCCTTGGCCGTCCGGTAGCGCAAGCCCACCAGGCGAACGATGTTCGCCTCTTGCAAGTCAGCTGAGCCTTGAGGACATTGGCGGCCGACGGTTGGGGCGTGCGCCCAGCCGGGGAGGTTGCGATGCGTATTCTGTCGGGACTTGCTGCGGCCCTGGCCTGCGCCCTGTTGATGGCCGCGCCGCGGACCGCCAGCGCCCGCGAGTTGACCTGTGTTTCCCTGCGCGACATCGCCCTGGACCGCGCCAACGTGACCAAGGTCACTACTGAGACCCTCGGCCAGACGATCAGCGCCTGCCGCCTTCAGGTCACCGCCAAGCCCACCCGCGACTCCGATATCCGCATCGAGGTCTGGATCCCTATCGGGGCGGCCTGGAACGGCAAGTTCGTGCAGCTGGGCAACGGCGGCTTCGCCGGCTCGATCCGCACCGCGGCCCTGCAGGCGATGGCGGCCAGGGGCTACGCCGTCGCCGCCACGGACGACGGCCACCAGAGTGATCAGCCTACGGACGGCCGCTGGGCCATGAACCATCCGGAAAAGATCACCGACTTCGGCTGGCGCGCGCTGAAACAGACCACCGACATCGCCAAGATGCTGATCGCCGCCCAGAAGGGGACGGGGCCTGGCAAGTCCTACTTCACGGGCTGTTCCGACGGCGGGCGCGAGGCGCTGATGGAGGCCCAGCGGTTCCCGAACGACTTCGACGGCATCGTCGCCGGCGCCCCGGCCAACGATTTCACCCACCTGCTGGGCTATGCGGTCTCGCAGGGCCAGACCCTGATGAACACGCCTGGCGCCTATATCGGTCCGCCGCAGCTGGCGGTGCTGCAGGTCGCCGCGCTGAGCGCCTGCGCCGGGGAGGGGGGCTACATCCGCGACCCCCTGGCCTGCGCCTTCGACCCCGCCCGGGCCGTTTGCAAGGCGGGGCAGGACCCGCCGGCCTGCCTGACGGCCGAACAGGTCGCCGCGGCGCGCAACCTCTATGCCGGCCTGCGCGATCCCCGTTCGGGCAAGATCATCCTCCCGGGCCTGACCTTCGGTGGCGAGGCCCAGCCCGGCGGCTGGGCCGACTGGGTCACTGGTCCCTCGAAAGACAAGTTCGGCGCCGCCAGGAGCAACCAGTTCGGGGCCAACTTCTTCAAATATTTCGCCTTCAGCGAGCCTGGCTACGACATCCTGCGCATGGACTTGGCGGTCGAACTCGACCAGGCCCGCGCCAAGCTGTCCAGGGACCTCGACGCTGTCGACCCTAACCTCGGCGGCTTCAAGTCCCACGGCGGCAAGTTGATCCAGTACCATGGCTGGAACGACCCCGCGATCCCGGCCCGCTCCTCGATCGTCTACTATGAGGACGTGCAGAAGACCCTCGGCCCCGCCGCCGGCTTCTACAAGCTCTACATGGTGCCGGGCATGCTCCACTGCGGCGGCGGGGCGGGGCCGGGGAACGTCGACTGGCTGTCGCTGCTGGACCGCTGGGTGACCACCGGCGAGGCTCCGGGCGCCGTCATGGCCGCCTCCGACTCCCCCTTCTCGCCCGAGCCGCCACCGGCGGACGGCCCCACCCAGCTGCTGTGCCCCTATCCCCAAGTCGCCGCGCGCAACAGCCCGGACCCCTGTTCCCCAGCGGTTCCGGCGGCGCCGAAACGCCGGCCGAAGCACCGGACTTAACGGCGATCACAAACGGTTCCTCGATCCCCGATTCCTGCTAGGACGACGGGATAGAGAAGGAAACGCTTTGTCAGATGCGGTGATTGAACAAGAGGCCCCTACGGCGAGCGAATTGGACGCCGAAGCCGCCTACGAAAAATTTGTCTGGGATAACCTGCCGCGCAATTTCGCCGGCCATTTCATGCACGGAATGCTGGGGATGACGGGCTTTCGCCTGTTCAACGCCCCGACGTTCCTGCCCGCCTACCTGCACCAGATTTCCGGCGGCTCAGATCTGATGGTGGGCCTGGGCCAGTCGCTGCAGCAGGTGGGCGCGGTGGTCTCGCCGATCGTCGGCGCCACCCATATCGAGCACCGAAAGCGCGTGCTGCCGGTGTCGATGCTGATGGGCACGATGATGCGGCTGGGGATGCTCGGCATCTCCCTGGCCGGGTGGTTCCTGACCGGCCACTTGCGGGCCATGCTGGTCACCACCCTGGTGTTCCTGTTCCTGATGG
Source organism: Caulobacteraceae bacterium (assembly GCA_036384135.1). Classification (GTDB taxonomy): domain Bacteria; phylum Pseudomonadota; class Alphaproteobacteria; order Caulobacterales; family Caulobacteraceae; genus Acaudatibacter. Next base: position 2,893 of record DASVMY010000144.1, read on the forward strand.
GCTTCTTCCAGGGCGCCCAGGGGGTGGCCTTCCAGCTGTTGCTGGCCAAGGTGATCCCGATCAAGCGGCGCGGCATCCTGCAGGCCCTGCGCAACGTCATCGGCGGGGTCGTGGCCGCGGGACTGTCGCTGGTGGCCGGCAGGTACATCATCCAGCCCAACCTGTTCGGCAACGGCTACGCCACCACCTTCTTCCTGGCCGTAATCCTGACCAGCGCCGGCCTCACCGCCCTGGCCCTGCTGATGCGGGAGCCGGAGCCCCCCACAGTGCGCGCCAAGAGCACCATCATGGCCCGGTTGAAAGACTTTCCGGCCTTGATCCAGTCGGACCGCAGCTTCATGTTCTTCATGGTGGCGCAGCTGCTTTCCACCGCCGCCCGCATCGCCGCCCCGTTCTATATCCTCTCGGTCGGCCGGGTAATCCACCTGGACGGCAAGACCCTGGGCGTCATGTCCCTGGCCTTCCTGGGCGCCGACACCCTGACCAACATGGGCTGGGGCTACACCGGCGACAAATTCGGCTTCCGCACCACCTTCATCGGCGCCCTGATCCTGTGGATCGCCGCCACCGGCGTCCTGATCGCCTCGCCCTACCTGCCCACTGTCCATGTCGCGGGCTTCACCATCGGCGCTATTGCCTGGATCTTCATCAGCTTTTTCGGCCTGGGCGCGGCGCAGTCGGGCCAGATGATGAGCTCTTCCACCATGGTGCTGGAGTTCGGCACGCGCGAGGATATGGCCATGCGTCTGGCCTTCACCCAGACCGCCCAGGGCCTCACGGCCGCCATCGGCCCGCTGCTGGGCGGCCTGCTGGTGTCGGCGGTGGGTTACAATCCGCTGTTCTGTGTCTCCATGGGCTTCCTGGTGGCGGGACTTCTGGTCATGCTGACCCTGGTGCAGGAACCCCGCAACCGAGAGCGCACGGTCTGACATGAGAGCCTCCCTCCCCACCACGGGCGAGCCCTGGCCCGAACTTGAGGCCCGAATGACGGCCATGGGGGGAGGGGACGTGGACTGGCGCCACGGCCGCGCCGCCGTCTATGTCTTCAACGCCGGCGAGGACGTCGAGCGGGTCCAGAAGGCGGCCTATGCGCTCTACATGGCCGAGAACGGCCTGGGCGCCGCCGCCTTCCCCAGTCTCAAGGCCATGGAAGAGGCGGTGATCGGCTATGGCCTGTCGCTGCTGCACGCTCCCGATGACGCCGCTGGCAATATCACCTCCGGCGGTACGGACTCCATCACCATGGCCATGAAGGCCGCCCGCGACTTCGCCCGCAAGACACGGGGCGCGGGAGGCCGGCTGAACATCGTCCTGCCGCGTTCGGCGCACCTGGCCTTCGACAAGGCCGCCGCCCTGATGGAGATTGAGGTCCGCCGCACGCCCCTGAAGGAGCTTCTGGCCGACCCCGCCGCCATGGACGCGGCCGCTGACGACAAGACCCTGATGATCGTCGGCTCGGCCCCGTGCTTTCCCTACGGCTTGATCGATCCCATCGCCGAGCTCGGCAAACTGGCGCGGGCGCGGAACCTCTGGCTGCATGTGGACGCCTGCGTCGGCGGCTATGCGGCCCCGTTCGTGCGCCTGAACGGCGGCGACATCCCGCCCTTCGACTTCGAGGTCCCCGGCGTCAGCTCCATGTCGGCGGACCTGCACAAGTACGGCTTCTGCGCCAAGGGCGCCTCCACGGTCCTGTTCCGATCGCAGGAGCTTCAGAAGTGGATGCCGTTCGACTTCCGTGACTGGCCGGGGGGGCGGATGGTCACCCCGACCCTGGCCGGCACCCGCCCTGGCGGCGCCATCGCCACGGCCTATGCGGTGATGAGCTACCTGGGCGTCGAGGGCTACCGCGCCCGCCACAAACAAGTCACCGATGCTCGCGAGACCATCGAGGTCGGCGTGCGCGAGCGCGGCTACGCCGTCCAGGGCAGGCCGCAGCTCGGCCTCATCGCCTATTCCGGCATGCCCAGCGCCCCGGCCCTGTGGATGAAGCTGCGCGAGCGCGGCTGGTTCACCAGCACCACCTCCGACCCGCCGGGCCTGCACCTGATGCTCTCGCCGGTCCACGCCGGGGTGGCGCAGACCTATCTCGACGACCTGGACTGGGCGGCCAAGGAGATCGGCGGCGCCCCGCAGGCGGCTGACGCGCCGCGGTACGGCGGATAGGTCTACCGCAGCCGGTCCAGCCTTAGCCTCTGGCGGCTGTCGCTCAGCCGCCGCATGGCCAGTTCGGCGATGGTCAGGCTGGTCAGGCCGCTGGCGCCGGCCAGCAGGAACATCAGCAGGATCTGGTACTTCACTGCCTCGATGGGGTCTTCGCCGGCGATGATCTGGCCGGTCATGATCCCGGGCAGGGTGATCAGCCCCGCCGCCGACATCTGGTTGACGATGGGCAGCAGGCCCCGGCGCACGGCGTTGCGCATCATCGGCGCCGTGGCGGCGCGGTAGGGAACGCCCAGCGCCAATTGCGCCTCGATGGCGCTGCGCTCGCGCCGCGCGTCCCCCAGCAGCACGTCCAGGGTCAGGCTGCCGGCGTTCAGCACCGAGCCCAGCACGATGCCGGCGAGGGGGATGGCGTAGCGCGGGTCGTACCAGGGCTGGGGCCGGATGGCGGTGGTCAGGGCCAGGCCGACGGTGACCACGGTGGCGATGACCACCCCGGTGGCGCTGATGGTCAGGCCGAAGTAGCCCTTGAACTTGCGCTCCGGCCGCGCCGCGATCTCCCGCGCCGCGATGGCCGACATCACCAGCACCACCAGCACCGTCAGGGCCGGGTGATGCGCCGCGAACACCCAGCGCAGCAGGAAGCCCACCGCCACCAGCTGCACCACCATCCGCGTCCCGGCCCAGAGCACCTGCCGGTGCAGGTTCAGCCTCAGCGCCACCGACAGGACAGCGTCGAACAGCACCAACGAAGCGGCGATGGCCAGGTCCATTGGGGTCAGGGAGATGGTGTTCATGGCGCCGCCTCCAGAACCGCCGCGGGGTCCATGCGCGTCAGGTGGCGGTCGGCCATCCGATAGTGGTCCGCCCCCAGGCGCAGGGCCTGGCGCGGATCGTGGGTGACGATCAGCACCGCCGTCCCACCGGCCATGCGTTCCCGCAGGTACGCCTCCACCGCCGTCGTGGCCTCGGGGTCCAACGGGCCGGTGGGTTCGTCCAGCAGCAGCACCGGCGAATTGAGGACGAAGGCCCGCACCAGAGCTAGCCTCTGGCGCTCGCCTGTCGACATCTGGGCCGCCGGGCCGTCGACCTGAGCGCTCCCGACCCCCAGACGGGCGGCCAGCGCCCGAGCTGCCTCCCTGTCTGCCGCCGCGAAATGATCTATGGCCGTGTCCCGCCACCAGCCGGACTCCGCCGCCACATAGGGGACCCGCCGCCGCCAGTCCGGCGCGGGGAGGGTGCGGGCCGCCACCCCGTCCAGCCGCACCTCGCCCCCATGCGAATCCAGGTCGGCCACCATGCGCAGGAACAGGCTCTTGCCGGACCCGGAGGCGCCGGAGATCGCCGCGCACCGGCCGGCCTCGAGTTCCAGGTTGAACGGCCCGGCCAGGGCGCTCTGAAGGTCCGTCACCACCAACCGCATCGCGCCTCCTCCGCCTTGGTCGGCGCCGGCCGACGAGGGCGACGCTGGGAACTTCGAACCTCTGACCTCTAGCCTGTGACGCGCGCCGCGGGAACGGCTTGGCGAAAGCCGCTGTCGGATGATCAAATTTGTCCGATGGCGACAGCCCAATGTGCCCCTAGGCTTTCCGGGAAACACGGGCGAGGGGCCGCCGCCGCCGGACTCGTCAATTGCCCGACCTGGCGTAAGGTGGGCGTGGCGTAAGGCGCGCGAACGCCGAAGGAGACACACTTGGCCGAATTGGCGCTTCCGACCGAAGCTGCCGCCCTTCCGGATCGGGAGCCACAAACGGCTCCGCTCCCGGCGGGCGAGCGTTACAAGCTGCTCCTGGCCGCCGGCCTCCTCCTCCTGCTGCTGGAATTCGCCGCGCCCAGCGCCGGTCTGATCGGCCTGCCGATCCTGTTCTTCCTCAAGAACAGGCTGCACCTGGGCGTCCAGGCCGTGGCCGGCTTCAACTTCTGGGCCTCGTTCCCGCTGTTCTTCTCCTTTGCCTTCGGCTTCCTACGCGACCGCTGGAACCCGTTCGGGACCGGCGACCGCGGCTATTTGATCGGATTTGGCCTGATCACCGCTGTCCTGTTCGCCGGCATGGCCTTCATCCACCCCACCTATGTGACCATGCTGCTGGGGGTGCTCCTCGTCAGCAGCGGCGGCCTGATCGCCGGCAGCGCCGCGCGCGGGTTGACCTCCGCCGTCGGCCAGAAGAACGCCGTCACCGGCCAGGCCGGCGCCATCGTCAACCTGGCGGTCGTGATGCCCGGTGTCGTCGCCTTCGGCCTGGGCGGTATCCTCAGCCAGGCCTTGGAAGGGCAGGGCGCCGTCATGGCCGCCCGCATCCTGTTCTTGGTGGGAGCCGGCCTGATGGCCGGGGTGGCCGTGTTCGGCGTCGTGGGCCCGCGCCGCCTGCTGGACGCCCATGCGCCGGAAACCCGGGGCGAGTTCACGTTTTTTGGTGACGTCAGGCGCCTGCTCGGACACTGGCCGATCTATCCGGTCCTCGTCATCTACGTGCTGTGGCAGTTCGCCCCTGCCGGCGGCGCGGCCCTGCAGTTCCACCTGGCGGACAACCTGCACGCCACCGACGGCCAGGTCGGCACGTGGTACGCCCTGTTTTCCGCCGGTTTCATCCCGGTCATCGCCGGCTACGGCTGGCTGTGCCAGAAGGTGAAATTGTCGACCCTGCTTTGGGTCGGCACCGTGTTGGCCGTGCCCCAGTTCGTGCCGTTCCTGTTCATCCACAGCGTCAATGACGCCTTGATCGCCGCCGTGGTCATGGGAGTCATGGGCGGCATCGGCCAGGCGGCCTATGTCGATCTCGCCATCCGCTCCTGCCCCAAGGGCCTGCAGGGTACGATGATGATGCTGCTGATCGCCATGTACTGGATTCCCTATCGCGTCGGCGACATCTGGGGCGCATATCTCTATCACAAGCAGGGCGGCTTCCACGCCGCGATCATCGCCACCATCTGCGTCTACGCCCTGATCCTGCCCATGCTGCTGCTGGTCCCCAAGCGCCTGATCAATACGGCGGACGGCCAAGTCTGACCTTTGGGTCTGGAAGCTTCGGTATGCCTTCGTCGGGCGCTGGCGGGGATTGAGATTGTTCGTTCTCGGGTGATCGCGAACGGTCCTTGCACCGCATATTGGGAATGACGGCATTTCTTCCCACATGCTAAGAGGCCCCGCCCAACGGAGAACCTGACCCCATGCGCATCGGCATCCCAAAGGAGATCAAGACCCTGGAGTTCCGGGTCGGCGCCACGCCCGGCGTGGTCCAACGCCTGGTCCGAGAGGGGCACGAGGTCTTCGTGGAGGCCGGCGCGGCGGCCGGCATTGGCCTGGCCGACAGCGTCTACGCCGGGGTGGGCGCCAGCATCCTGCCCACCGCCGACGATGTGTTCGAGGCCGGCGAGCTGATCATCAAGGTGAAGGAGCCCCAGGCGGAGGAGATCGCCCGCCTGAAGCCGCGCCACATCCTTTTCACCTACCTGCACCTGGCCGCCGATCCCCATCAGGCCAAGGGCCTGATGGCGTCGGGCTGCACCGCCATCGCCTATGAGACGATCACCGACCGCTGGGGCCGCCTGCCGTTGCTGGCGCCGATGAGCCAGGTGGCGGGGCGGATGTCGGTGGACGTCGGCGCGGTCAATCTGCTCAAGCCGGCCGGGGGTCGGGGGATGCTGCTGGGCGGCGCGCCGGGCGTGCTTCCAGCCAACGTCGTGATCCTGGGTGGCGGCGTGGCCGGCAAGCACGCGGCCCAGATGGCCATCGGCCATGGCGCCGACGTCACCCTGTTCGACATCTCCGCCGCGCGGCTGGAAGAGCTGGACGATCAGTTCCACGGCCGGCTGAAGACCGCCTATTCCACTCACGACGCCGTCGATGAAGCCCTGCCCACCGCCGATCTGGTGATCGGGTGTGTGCTGATCCCCGGCGCCCGCGCGCCCAAGCTGGTGACCCGGGACGACCTGGCCCGGATGCGGCCGGGCTCGGTGCTGGTGGACGTGGCCATCGACCAGGGCGGCTGCTTCGAGACCAGTCACCCCACCACCCATGCCGACCCCACCTACGTGGTGGATGGCGTCATCCACTACTGCGTCGCCAACATGCCCGGCGCCGCGCCGCTGACCAGCACCTACGCCCTGAACGCCGCCACCGCTCCCTACATCTCCGACTTGGCCGGCAAGGGCGTCGACGGGGCCCTGGCCGACGATCCAGGGTTCGCGCTTGGTCTGAACGTGCGTGAAGGGCGGATCACTCACTTGGCGGCGGCGAAGTCGCTGGGGTTCAGCTAGGTCCCGCCCCTGGGCAACCTAATCGTCGAAGATCGCGACCGCCCGCGTCCAGCCCGCCGAGGCGCCTTTGATCTTCACCGGAAAGCAGGCGACCTCGAAGCCGAAGGGGGGCAGGGCTTCGAGGTTGGAGAGCTTTTCCATCTGCCAGTAGGGAATCTCGCGGCCGGCCTTGTGGCCTTCCCAGATGATCTTGGGGTCGCGGTCCTGCGCCCAGCGCCTGGCCGTATGGCTGAAGGGCGCGTCCCAGGACCAGGCGTCGGTGCCTACCACCCGCACGCCCCGCTCGGTGAGGTACAGGGTCGCTTCGCGGCCCATGCCGCACCCGGAGTGTATATATTCCGGCCGGCCGAACACCGACCCGGCGCGGGTGTTGACCAGCACGATGTCCAGGGGTCGCAGCTCATGGCCGATGCGCTTGAGTTCCGCCTCGACATCCGCCGCCGTCGCCACATAGCCGTCCGGCAGGCCCCGGAAGTCCAGCTTCACCCCCGGCCGCAGGCACTGGTCAAGGGGCGTCTCGTCGATGGTGGGGGCCGGGTCGGCGCCGTTATTGGTGGTGGAGTGGAAGTGCCACGGGGCGTCCATGTGGGTGCCGTTGTGGGTGGAGATCGTGACGGTCTCCACCGCCCAGCCTTCGCCGTCGGGCATGTCCGCCGCAGTGAGGCCCGGGAAGCTGCGCGCCATCTGAGGCACGGTGTCGGCGTGTTTGGAATAGGTGATCTGGGGCTCCATCCCCGGCGGGTCGGAGTGCACGCCCACTTCCAGGGGGATGGACAGGTCGACGAAGCGGCGGGCCATGGCGTTCCTTCCTAAGACGATGCGGCGAGCTGCTTGACCAGCTTCTTGGGCGTCACGGCATGATAGCTCTGCACGATCCACCCGCGCAGGGTCTCCAGGTCGAAGTCCTCGCCGGTATTCTGGCTGGCGTGCACCCAGCCCGCCTTCCAGAGACCGTGTCCGGCTTTGTGGACCCAAGGCAGGGTCAGGGCCATCTCGCACGACACCGGCAGCTTGACGGTCACCGACAGCACCTGCGGGTCCTCGGCGTCGCCGCCGAAGAAGACGAAGATCTTCTTGCCGACCTTGATCACCGTGTGCTCCCAGGGATGGTCTTTCCAGGCGCCTGGAAAGGTCATGGCGTAGTCGATAAGTGCGGCCTCGGCCGCCTTGGCGCTCAACTTTTCCATCGCCCGTCTCCTCCCCTGGGCCAGTTGTGGACCTGGCGGGGCGGCGGTCAAGCGGGCGGGCGCAGCACATCGTCCACCGCCTCGATCCAGTGTCGCACCGGCGCCGGCGAGGTCTCGCCCAGGTGCATCCAGCAGCCGATGTTGGCGGTGTAGATCGCGGCCGGGGCGTGGGCGTTCAGGGCGGCGACCTTGGCCTCCCGCAGGGGGTTGGCCATGGCCGGGTTCAACAGGGAATAGGCGCCGGCCGAGCCGCAGCAGAGGTGCGCGTCCGCCACCGGCTGCGGGTCGTAGCCGAGCTTGGCCAGCAGCCGGCCGATCCGGCCGGGTAGCTTGAGACCGTGCTGCAGGGTGCAGGGTTCGTGCACGGCGATGCGCGGCTGGTCCGGCGCCTTGGCGGCGACAAGGTCGAGGCCTTCCAGGACCTGGACCGGGTCGCGGATGTGGTCGGCGATGCGGCGGGCCTTGGCGGCGTAGGCAGGGTCGGCGGCCAGGATGTCGGGATAGTCGCGGATGAAGGCGGCGCAGCCGCTGGCGTTGACCACGATGGCCTCGGCGCCGGCGTCCAGCTGAGCGGTCCAGGCGTCGATGTTGCGGCGGGCGAAGGCGCGGGCCTCGTCCGGGGCGTCGAGGTGGAAGCTGACGGCGCCGCAGCAGCCGACGCCCGGCGTCTGCGCCAGGAACACGCCGCAGCGGTTGAACACCCGCGCCGTTATGGCGTTGAAGTGCGGCGCGGCGGCGGCCTGGACGCAGCCCTCCAGCAAGGCCATGCGGCGATCGTGGACCGTCAGGATGACTTGCGGTGCGGTGGGCGGGCGCTTGAGCTTGGCGCGGATGGCGGCGGGCAGGACGAAGCGGACCAGGCGGCCCAGCGCCATCAGGGGCTTCAACCGTCCGGGATGGGCGGCGACCTGGCGGATCAGCCAACGCTGCAGGCGTTCGGGGGCGGGGCGGGGAACGGCCGCCGCCACCACCTCGCGGCCCACGTCCAGCAGGCGGTGATACTCCACCCCTGACGGGCAGGTGGTCTCGCAGGCGCGGCAGGAGAGGCAGGCGTCCAGGTGGGTCTGGGTGATGCGGCCGGCGGCCTCGCCCTCCAGCACCTGCTTGATCAGGTAGATGCGCCCGCGCGGGCCGTCCAGTTCGTCGCCGGTGAGCTGGTAGGTGGGGCAGGTGGCGTTGCACATGCCGCAGTGGACGCAGGCGCGCAGCACCTCCTCGGCGATGGCGCCGTGGACGGTGTCCGCGAGGGGGCCGGTGATCTTGGTGCGCATCAGAAGTCCGGGTGGAGGCGGCCAGGGTTGAGCACGCCTTGCGGGTCCAGCGCGGCCTTCAGGCGTTGGTGCAGGGCCAGGAGCGGCGGCGCCAGGGGGGCGAAGGGCGTCTCGACCGGGCCCTTGCCGTAGAACAGCGTCGCGTGGCCGCCGGCGGCCTTGGCGGCCTCCCGCGCCGCGCTGGGGGGCAGGTCGGCCGCCAGCCAGCGCTGGGCGCCGCCCCAGTCGATGAAGGCCTCGCCGGGCAGATCCAGCTTGGCCAAGGCCGGGACGGACAGGCGCCACAGGCCGGCGGGCGGGCTCAGCGCCGGGTGGGTCATGTGCCGCACGCTCTCCC
>DASVMY010000145.1:0-5439 GCA_036384135.1 Caulobacteraceae bacterium
CGGGCGCCGCCCAGCAGGCGGCCCCGGCCGCCGCGCCGCGCCCATCTCAAAAGGTGGCTTCCGTGCTCTCCGCTGACTTGACCATCGACGGCAACATCTCCGGCGCCGGCGAACTGCAGATCGACGGCGTCATCAAGGGCGACGTGCGCATCGAGCGCGTCACCGTCGGCGACGGCGGCCAGGTCGAAGGCGGCATCTACGCCGAAGCTGTGGAAGTCCGAGGCAAGGTCTCCGGCTCGATCACCGCCAAGCAGGTCCGCCTCTACGGCAACTGCCACGTGGATGGCGACATCACCCACGAGCAGCTGGCCATGGAAACCGGCGCCTTCTTCCAGGGCCGCTCCCTGCGCCTGCAGCGCCCCGCGGCGGCGGCCCAACCGACCCCCGCCCCCCGCGTTGAAATTCCGGCCTCCTCGTCGTCTTCAGCGCCCCTGCTGAAAGACGCCAACGGCCTGACGCCCAAGGCTTCGCCCGCGCCGTAAGGTCGACTGACTTAGGTTGGCGCGGCGGTTTTGCGCCCCCTCCGTCACGGCGAGCGCTGCCCGCCGCGCCCTCGACGCCTCCGGCGTCTCTACCCCCGCCTCGTTGGGCGTGGGAGGAGATGGCGGCGCTGATCTTCCTCCTCCCTTGCGAGCCTGAAAGGCGATGCGGGGGAGGTGGCAGCCCGCGCAAGCGGGCTGACGGAGGGGGCGCAAAGCCGCCGCTCCAAACAAGGGAATCTACCCCTCGCCGGCGTCCCGTGTCGCCCCGACCCGCTGCGCCAGCGACGCGCCCATGAAGGCGTCCAGGTCGCCGTCCAGCACTCCGGCGGTGTCCGAGGTCTCGACGTTGGTGCGCAGGTCCTTGACCATCTGGTACGGCTGCAGGACGTAGGATCGGATCTGGTGGCCCCAGCCGATGTCGGTCTTCTGGTCCTCCACCGCCTGGGCCGCGGCCTCGCGCTTTTGCAGCTCAAGCTCGTAGAGCCGGGCGCGCAGCATCTTCCACGCCTGGTCCCGGTTCTGGTGCTGTGAGCGCTGGCTCTGGCTGGCCACCGCGATGCCGGTGGGGATATGGGTCAGGCGCACGGCGCTGTCGGTCTTGTTGACGTGCTGGCCGCCGGAGCCGGACGCGCGGTAGGTGTCGGTGCGCACGTCGCTGGGATTGATCTCGATCTCGATCTTGTCGTCCACCTCGGGGAACACCCACACCGAGGCGAAGCTGGTGTGCCGCCGGGCGCTGGAATCGAAGGGCGAAATGCGCACCAGGCGATGCACCCCCGCCTCGGTCTTCAGCCAGCCATAGGCGTTGGTCCCCAGCACCCGCAGCGTCGCCGACTTGATCCCCGCCGTTTCGCCGGGGGTCTCTTCCACCACCTCCACCTTCATGTCGTGGGCGTTGGCCCAGCGGCTGTACATGCGCATCAGCATCAGAGCCCAGTCGGCCGACTCGGTGCCCCCGGCGCCGGAGTTGATTTCCACGAAGCAGTCGCTGCCGTCCGCCTCGCCTGAGAGCAAGGCTTCCAGCTCCGCCCGCGCCGCCAGGGTTTTCAGCGCCGCCAGTTGGGCGCTGGCGTCGTCCAGCGAGGCCTGATCGTTCTCAGCCTCCGCCATTTCGGCGAATTCCAGGGCGTCGGCCCGCTCCCGCTCCAGCCGGCGCACGGCCTCGACCTGGTTCGCCAGCAGGGTGCGCTCGCGCATCAGGGCCTGGGCGGCCTCGGCATTGTCCCACAGGGTCGGGTCCTCGACCCGGGCGTTCAGCTCATCGAGCTTTCGAAGCGCAGGTTCCCAGTCAAAGACGCCTCCTGAGCAGTCCTATGGACTGCTCGATGTCGGCTGCAGCAGCCTCGACATCCGCACGCATGAGCTTCGCTTTCCAAAAAAACAGGCCACCTGGACGGGGCGCGCGAGATAGCGCGCCATCCGGATCAATACAATCCGTTCAGCTCGTCCGGCGGCTTGGGCGGGTGATTGGCCTTGGGCGCATGCGGCGTCTCGGGGCCGGGCTGGCCGGGCGACTGAGGCGGCAACGGTGTGATCGCCACCGATCCGTCCCCGCCCGGCACGGTCCCCCCCGTGGTGGCGGTGCGCGCGCTGGGCTCGGTGCCGGGGCGGAAGGCCTCGCGGTTGGGGCCGACCATGGCGAACTTGGTGTTCGGCGGCGCTTGGAAGTCCATCGGCGGCATGGTCTTGGTCGCCTCCTGCATGAACTCGATGAAGATCGGCAGGGCGGCGACGGCGCCGGTCTCGCCGTGGCCCAGGGAGTGGTTGTCGTCGAAGCCGATATATGTGGCCACCACCATCTGCGGCGAGAAACCCATGAACCAGGCGCTGCGGAACTCGTTGGTGGTGCCGGTCTTGCCGCCGATGGGCCGGTTCAGCACCCGCGCCGCCACGGCCGTGCCGTGCTGCACGACGCCCTGCAGCATCAGCTCGATCTGATAGGCGGTGATCGGGTCGATGAGCTGGTCGCCGGTCCTGGGGATGTTGGGGGCGAAGTCTCCCGAGAAGCCCGCGGAACAGCCGCGGCAGTCGCGGCGGTCGGGGTTCACCACCACCTTGCCGTTACGGTCCTCCACCTCTTCCAGCAGGTGCGGCGTCACCTTTCGCCCGCCGTTGATGAACGAGGAATAGGCCGTCGCCATCCGATAGGGCGTGGTCTCGCCCGCCCCCAGCGCCATGGCCAGCACCGGATCCATCTTGTCCACCACCCCGAAGCGCTTGGCGGTGTCGACGATCTTGGGCATCCCCACCTGCATGGCGACATGCACGGTCATGGCGTTCAGCGACAGCTCCAGGCCGCGGCGGAAGATCAACGGGCCCAGGAAGTGGTGTTCGTAGTTCTCCGGGCTCCAGACCTCGCCGGCGGTGGCGCCGGGCAGCGAAACCGGCCCGTCGACGACGATGCTGGCCGGGGTGAACTGCCCCGACTCCAGGGCCGTCGCATAGACGAACGGCTTGAAGGACGAACCCGGCTGCCGATAAGCCTGGGTGGCCCGGTTGAAGGTCTGCAGAGAGAAGCTGTAGCCGCCGACCATGGCCAGCACGCGGCCGGAGTTCGGCTCCATGGCCACCAGGGCGCCGTTGACCTTGGGCACCTGGCGCAGGTGCAGGCCGCCCTTGTCGGCCGGCTCGACGAACACCAGGTCGCCGACCGCGAGGCCCTTGCCGGCGCGCGCCCAAGCCACGTCGGCCGGGATCAACTCGCCGGCGGCGCCGTCCACCGTCTCCACCTTCACCGAACCGCCCGTCTCGGTCACCGCCGCCATGCGCCAGGCCCGGCGCTCGGCGGGGGCGTGGGCGCCGCTGTCCATCGGCGTCTGGGCCGAGGCCGCCAGCGCCGCCTTCTGCCAGCCCGGCGCCACCGCGCTCAGGTGGCCCCAGGCGCCGCGCCAGCCGTGGCGGCGGTCATAGGTCTCCAGCCCGTCCATCAGCGCGATCCGGGCCGCCGTCTGCAGGCGGGGGTCCAGGGTGGTGCGGATGTAGTAGCCGCCTTCGGTCAGGTCGCCGACCTGGGGCGTGGTGGTCCGCTTCAGCCAGTCGACGAAATAGTCGGCGTCCCGGTACTTGGCCCGGCTGGGCGCGGTCTCGACCCTCAGGTCCTCGGCCATGGCCGCCTCGCCCTCGGCGCGGGTCACCCAGCCCAGGTCGATCATGTCGCGCAGGATGAAGTTGCGCCGCCGGATGGCGTTCGCCTTCTGCTTGATCGGATGATAGTTGTCCGGCCCCTTGGGCAGCGCCGCCAGATAGGCGCACTCGGCCAGGGAAAGGTCGCTGATCGACTTGCCGAAATAGTTATAGGCCGCCGCCCCGACCCCATAGGACCGATAGCCCAGCCAGATCTCGTTCAGGTACAGTTCGAGGATCTGCTGCTTGCTGAGCGTCTGTTCCAGCTGGGTGGCGAGGATCGCCTCCTTCAGCTTGCGGCCCACCGACACCTCGTTGGTCAAGAGCACGTTCTTGGCCACCTGCTGGGTGATCGTCGAGCCGCCCTCGGGCCGCTTGCCCTGCAGGACGTTGAACACGTCCTTGATCATCGCCCGCGACAGGCCGCCCACGTCGACCCCGCCATGGCGGAAAAAGTTGTGGTCCTCCGCCGCCAGGAAGGCCAGGTAGAGCTTGGGCGGGATCTGGTCGTACGGCACATAGATGCGCCGCTCCTTGGAATATTCCCCGATCAGGGTGCCGTCCCAGGCGTAGACCCGCGTCGCCGTCGGCGGATGGTAGTCGACCAGGTCCGAGGCGTTGGGCATGCCGTGGAACAGCACAGCGGCATAGATCGCCGCGGCCACGCCGGCCACCGCCGTCGCACCGAGCATGACCACGCCCGCCAAGGCGACCCAACGAGCAGGGGCTTTCAAATCCGGCGAACCTCCGCGGGCAAGAACGCCCCGCTGCGGGAACGTCTAGACGGCTTCGACGCGCGCGAAAAGGGGATCGGCGGTCGCGGGCGGCGCAAGGGCCTCGAGTCCCAAGCCCAAAGTCTGGCAAGGCTTGTGCGGCGGCCTAGCGCCCCCTCCGTCGCGCCGCACTGAGTGCGTCGCGCCACCTCCCCCGTTTCGCTTCGCTACACAGGTGAGGAGGAGAAACCGCGCGCCGTGTTCCTCCTCCCATGCGAGCCCGAAGGGCGATGCGGGGGAGGTGGCGCGGCGTGCGGAGCACGACGTGACGGAGGGGGCGCAAGGCCACGCCACCGGCCGATCGCGGCAAAGGCTGCCCCTACCGCAAAGCCAGCTTGGTCTGGCCGGAGAAGTAGGCGTCGATGGCGCTGGCCACCCCGTCCATCAGCCGGGCCCGCTGGTCGGCGTCGGTCAGCCGCGCCTCGTCGTCGGGATTGGTGATGAAGCCCATTTCCAGCAGGGTCGCGGGCACGTCCGGCGCCAGCAGCACGAAATAGCCGGCGTCGCGATGGCTGCGCGGCAACAGGTCGGTGCGGTCGCTGATCCGGTCCACCACCAGCTGGGCGAACACCGCCGAGCGGTTGCGGGTGCTGCGCTGGGTCAGGTCCAGCAGGATCTGGCCGACGGCTGGATCGTTGGCGCGGTTGCCGGTGCGGATGAACCAGTCATTGCGGCCCACTACCCGGCCCACGCGCTCCCCGCCCCGGTCGGACAGGGTGTAGACGCTGGCGCCGTGGGCGCCGGAATTGTCGCCTGCGGAGTCGGCGTGCAGGGAGATGAACAGGTCCGCCCCGGCCTTGCGCGCGATCTGCACCCGGGTGTCCAGCGGCACATAGACGTCGCTGTCGCGGGTCATCACCACCTGGTAGCGGCCGCTGCGCTCCAGCCTGGCCTTCAGCGCCCGCGCCGCGGCCAGGGTGATGTCTTTCTCGTTGTTGTGGCTGCTCTGGGCCCCGGGGTCGTGGCCGCCATGGCCGGCGTCGCTCACCACCACCTTCTTCAGCGACAGCGGCTGGGCGATCAGGTCCGCGACGGACGGCCCGTCGTCCTGGCTGGCGACC
>DASVMY010000146.1:0-9193 GCA_036384135.1 Caulobacteraceae bacterium
GATCACGGGCGGGGCGGGGGCCGGAAAGTCCACCCTGGCGCGGGCCCTGGTCGAGAGCCTCGTGGGCTAGGTCGCCGGCGCTTCGATGGGGATCAGGACAGGACGCTCCGCCAGGACCAGGGCCTTGAGCCAGTTGCGGACGGCGCGGACGCGGGCGGTGGCGGCGACGTCGCGGTGGGTGGAGATCCAGAACCGGCGGGTCAGGCGCACCCGGTCGGCCAGCACCCGTTCCAGACCCTCGCTCATGAAGCAGGGCAGGACGCCGATGCCGCCGCCGGCCGCGATGATCTGGCGTTGTGCGCGCAGAGACGAAGAGCTAAGGCGGGCGCGCAGGGCAGGGTCGATCTCCTCCAGATAGCGCAGCTCCGGAGCGTAGATCTGGTCTTCCACATAGCCGACCAGGTCGTGGGCGCCGAGCGCGTGGACGGAGGCCGGCGCCGGGTGACGGGCCAGGTAGGCGGGGGCGGCGAAGAGGCCAAGCTGATAGTCGGTCAGGGGCTCGGCCAGCAGGCGCGGGCTCTGTGGAGCGCTCAGGGTTATGGCCATGTCCACCTCGCGCTTCAGGGGCGAGAGCAGGCCGGGGTTGGCGATCAGCTCGACGCTGAGGTGGGGATGGCGGGCGCTGAGTCCGGGCAGGGCGGGGGCCAGTATCTGGCCGCCGAACGCCTCCGGGGCGCTGATCCGCACGGCGCCGGCCACGGCGTCGGCCTGGGCGATCTCGGCGGCGAGGTTCATGGCCGTCTCGGCCGATCCAGCCGTCTCCAGCAGGCGCGCGCCTGTGGCGGTGAGCTGGAGGCCCGAGCGGGTGCGGATGAAAAGGGTGGCCTTGAGCGCGCTCTCCAGGGCGGCGATCCGCCGGCCCACGGTGGTGGCGTCCAGGCCCAGGCGCTGGGCCGCGGCGGCCGTGGTTCCGCCCCGGGCGGCGGCGATGAAGACGCGCAGGTCGTCCCAGTCGAACATCGCCGATCCATGCGCTGCAAATTCGCAGGGGACAAGATGGGATTTCGCAGCGGGGGTTTGGTCGGCGCTGGTGCTAGGTGTCGGCTTAAGATGAAGAACGGGCCAATTGCGAACGGCCCACGGCGAGGAACGGCGAAAACTCCATGCGTGAAATCTCCCATTTCGTGAACGGCGCGGCCGTGGCCGGGACGTCAGGCCGTTATGGCGATGTGTTCGACCCGAACACCGGCGAGGTGCAGGCGCGCGTGGACCTGGCCTCGGCGGCGGAGCTGGACGCGGCGGTGCAGGCGGCGGTGAAAGCCCAGGTGAAGTGGGCCCAGGTCAATCCCCAGCGGCGGGCGCGGGTGCTGTTCGAGTTCAAGCGGCTGGTGGAAGCGCGCATGGACGAACTGGCGCGGCTGCTGTCCTCCGAGCACGGCAAGGTGATCGCCGACTCCAAGGGCGACATCCAGCGCGGCCTTGAGGTGATCGAGTTCGCCTGCGGCATCCCCCACGCGCTGAAGGGCGAATACACCGAAGGCGCGGGCCCCGGCATCGACGTCTATTCCATGCGCCAGCCCTTGGGCGTGGTCGCCGGCATCACCCCGTTCAACTTCCCCGGCATGATCCCGATGTGGATGTTCGGGGTGGCGGTGGCCTGCGGCAACACCTTCATCCTCAAGCCGTCGGAAAAGGACCCCTCGCTGCCGGTGCGGCTGGGCGAGCTGTTCATGGAGGCGGGCGCCGCGGCGGGTATCGACGTGGCCGGGGTGCTGAACGTGGTCCACGGCGACAAGACGGCGGTGGACGCCATCCTGAACCACCCGGATATCCGCGCGGTGAGCTTCGTCGGCTCCTCCGACATCGCCCACTACGTCTATTCGACGGGCACGGCGGCGGGCAAACGCGTCCAGGCCATGGGCGGCGCCAAGAACCACGGCGTCATCCTGCCCGACGCGGACCTGGACCAGACAGTGAAGGACCTGGTGGGCGCGGCCTACGGCTCGGCCGGCGAGCGCTGCATGGCCCTGCCGGTGGCGGTGCCGGTGGGTCAGAAGACCGCCGAGGCCCTGCGCGAACGCCTGCTGGTGGAGATCGACACCCTGAAGGTCGGGGTCAGCACCGACGCGGCCGCCCAATACGGCCCGGTGGTCAGCGCCGCGCACCGCCAGAAGATCGAGGACTATATCCAGATGGGCGTCGACGAGGGCGCCGAGCTGGTAGTGGATGGCCGTGGCTTTTCCCTGCAGGGCTATGAGAAGGGGTTCTTCGTCGGCCCCAGCCTGTTCGACCACGTCAAGACCGGCATGAAGACCTACCAGGAAGAGATCTTCGGTCCCGTCCTGCAGATGGTCCGCGCCGAGACGTTCGAGGAGGCCCTGGCCCTGCCGTCATCACATCAATACGGGAACGGCGTGGCCATCTTCACCCGCAACGGCCGCGCGGCGCGGGAGTTCGCGTCCCGGGTCAATGTCGGCATGGTGGGGATCAATGTGCCGATCCCGGTGCCGGTGGCCTACCATACCTTCGGCGGCTGGAAGCGCAGCGCCTTTGGCGACGCCAACCAGCACGGCATGGACGGGGTGCGCTTCTACACCAAGGTCAAGACGGTGACGGCGCGCTGGCCGGAAGGCGACGTGACCGCCGACTCCAGTTTCGTCATCCCGACGATGAAGTAGGTCTAGGGCCATGGGCTTCGACCTCACCGAAGACCAGCGGGCGATCTGGGACGCGGCGTACGACTTTGCCCAGGCCGAGTTGGCGCCGCACTCGGCCCGCTGGGACGAGGACAAGTACTTCCCGGTGGACGTGCTGCGCCAGGCAGCGTCGCTGGGCTTCGCCGGCATCTATGTGCGCGAGGGTGTTGGTGGGTCGGGGCTGGGGCGGCTGGATGCGTCGCTGATCTTCGAGGCCCTGAGCCACGGCGATGTCTCTACGGCGGCCTTCCTGTCGATCCACAACATGGCCTCGTGGATGATCGACAAGTTCGGTTCTGACGACCTGCGCCAGCGCTACCTGCCACGCCTGACGACCATGGAGCTGATCGCCTCCTATTGCCTCACCGAGCCGGGGGCGGGCTCGGACGCCGCGTCCCTGGCGACCACGGCGGTGCGGGACGGCGACGCCTACGTGTTGAACGGCGCCAAGGCCTTCATCTCCGGCGCAGGGACCTCGGACGTCTATGTGGTCATGGCCCGCAGCGGCGGGGCGGGGGCCAAGGGCGTCTCGACTTTCGTCGTGGAGAAGGACTCGCCCGGCCTCTCCTTCGGCACGCAGGAACGCAAGATGGGCTGGACCAGCCAGCCCACGGCTATGGTCCACTTCGACAACGTGCGTGTGCCGGCGATCAACCGCGTGGGTGAAGAGGGCGAGGGGTTCCGCTTCGCCATGGCCGGATTGGACGGCGGGCGGTTGAACATCGCTTCCTGTTCCCTGGGCGGCGCGTCCCTGGCGCTGGAGATGGCGCAGGAACACCTGACCACCCGCAAGCAGTTCGGCCGCCCCTTGAGCGACTTCCAGGCCCTGCAGTTCAAGCTGGCCGACATGGCCACCGAGTTGGAGGCGGCGCGGCTGATGGTCCGGCGCGCGGCGGCGGCGATGGACGCCGGCGATCCCAACGCGACGAAATACTGCGCCATGGCCAAGCGCTTCGCCACCGACGCCGGCTTCGACGTCGCCAATGCGGCCCTGCAGCTGCACGGCGGTTACGGCTACCTGAAAGACTACCCCCTGGAGCGGATCGTTCGGGACCTGCGGGTGCACCAGATTCTGGAAGGGACCAACGAGATCATGCGGGTGATCATCGCCCGGGAGATGCTGAAGGGATGAGCGACGTCGCACTTGAACCCGAAGTTCTGGTCAGCCGCGATGGCGCGCTGGGGCGGCTAACGATCAACCGGCCGCAGGCGCTGGGCGCGCTGACCACCGTCATCTGCGAGACGATGATCGCCGCCCTGCTGGCGTGGCGCGGCGACCCCACCCTGCACGCCGTGCTGATCGACCACGCTGGCGAGCGGGGTTTCAGCGCCGGGGGCGACATCCGCGCCCTGGCCGACAGCGCCGCCGGCGACGGCGTGGCGGCGCGGCGGTTCTTCTTCGTCGAGTACCAGCTGGACCACCTGATCTTTAGCTACCCCAAGCCGGTGATCACGGTGATGGACGGGGTGACCATGGGCGGCGGGGTCGGCATCAGCTGGACCGCGCGCTACCGGGTGGTCACCGAGCGGACCACCTTCGCCATGCCCGAGACCGGCATTGGCCTGTTCCCCGACGTGGGGGCCGGCTGGTTCCTGCCCAGGCTGCCGGGGCGGACGGGCCTTTACCTGGCCCTGACCGGGGCGCGGCTGAAGGCGGCCGACTGCCTGGCGGTGGGGTTGGCCACGCATTTCATTCCGGCTGCGGACCTGGCGGCGTTCAAGGAAACCCTGGCCGCCGACGCCGAGCAGCCCGAGCAGGTGCTGGCGGGCTTCGGCAGCGACCCCGGCCCGGCCCCCATTGGCGCCCTGCGCCACGAGATCGACCGCCTGTTCGCTCACGACCGGGTCGAGGAGGTGATGGCGGCCCTGGCCACCGATCCATCGGAATGGGCGTGGGGCCAGGCCAGGACCCTGGCCGGCAAGTCGCCCACCAGCCTGAAGGTGGCGGCGCGGCTGCTGCACGACGGCGCGGCGGCGGCCAGCTTCGCCGACGACCTGGTCATGGAGCACCGCATCGCCAATCGCCTGGGTCTCGGCCGCGACTTCCTCGAAGGCGTGCGCGCGGCAATCGTGGACAAGGACAACGCCCCCCGCTGGGCTCCGCCGGACCTGGCCGGAGTCACCGACGCCGCCATCGACGCAATCTTCGCCCCCCTCGGCCTCGGCCAGGAATGGTCGCCCCTCGATCAAGGACGCTTAGCATGAACATCGCCTTCATCGGCCTGGGCAACATGGGCGGCGGCATGGCGGCCAACCTGGTCAAGGCCGGTCACGCCGTGACCGCCTTTGACCTGGCCCCCGCCGCGCTGGAGAAGGCCAAGGCCAACGGTTGCGGCATCGCCGGCTCGGCGGGCGAGGCGGTGGCAGGCGCCGACACGGTGATCACCATGCTGCCGGCGGGCGTGCATGTGCGACAGGTCTGGGCCGACGACGTGATCCCCAACGCCCGCCAGGGGACGCTGCTGATCGACTGCTCCACCATCGACGTGGACAGCGCCCGCGCGGTGGCGGACCTGGCCAGGACGGCGGGCCTGCGCGCGGCGGATGCGCCGGTCTCCGGCGGCATCATGGCGGCGGACGCCGGGACCCTGGCCTTCATGGTCGGCTGCGACGACGCCCTGTTCGCGCAGGTGGAGGCGGTGCTGAACCCGATGGCGCGGGCGGTGATCCACGCTGGCGGGGCGGGCGCCGGCCAGGCGGCCAAGATTTGCAACAACATGGTGCTGGGCGTCTCCATGCTGGGGGTCTGCGAAGGCTTCGCCCTGGCCGAGAAGCTGGGCCTGGACCCGGAGCGGTTCTTCGAAATCGCGTCGAAGTCCTCCGGCCAATGCTGGAGCCTGACCAGCTATTGCCCCTGGCCCGGGCCGGTGCCCAGCGCCCCATCCAACCGCGGCTACGAGGGCGGTTTCCTGGCCAATCTGATGCTCAAGGACCTGAAACTGGCCCAGGCGGCCGCCGCTTCGTCCGGCGCCTCGACGCCGCTGGGCGCCCAGGCGGAGGCGCTCTACGCCCTGTTCGCCGGACTGGGCCACGGCGGCAAGGACTTCTCGGCGGTGCTGCAGATGCTGCGCGGCCGGCTGGATGAACTGGCCTAAGGCCTAGCCTAGCAATCGCTCGTGGATACGCTCGCGGATGGCCTCGTCGACCCCCAGGACCTCGCTGAGATAGCCGTCGACCGATCCCTGCCGCGCCTCGATGACCTCGAAAGCCGCCGCCAGGTATTCCTCGCGCACCGAAACCGCGGCGCGCAGGGCCGCCGGCGAGGTGCGGACCCCGGCTTGGGTCTCCATCCAGGGCCCGAGGAAGTCCATCTTGCGGGCGATCCGGGCCTCGTCGTTGGTAAGCAGGTAGTCGGCCATCATGTCGTCGCGGTGCACGCCGGCCAGGTGGTGCGTCAGGGCGCACAGCAGGCCCGTCCGATCCTTGCCGGCGGCGCAGTGCACGACCACCGGTCCCTCGCCCTGGGCCAGCACCTGGAAGTAGCGGCTGAAGAGGTCGATGTGGCGCGCCTCGAAAGGGCTGGCGCGGTACATTTTCAGGCTGTCCTCGTAGAACCAGCCGGGCGTCACCTCGTCCAGGGCCCTCAGGACGTCGAGCCAGTCGTGGTGTTCGGAGGCGATGTTATTCTCGATCACCTTGGCATCGAAGCCGGGCCACCGGCGGGCCGGCTCCCGCTGGCGCTCCTCCGGCCGGCGCAGGTCGATGATCGCGACCAGCCCCATGGCCGACAGCCGCTTCAGGTCGGCGTCGGTGGCGTGGGCGTGATAGCCGGAGCGGTAGAGCTGGCCGGCCTTAAGGCCGCGGCCACAGGCGGCGCCATAGCCGCCGAAGTCGCGGAAGTTCTCGATACCCTCAAAATCGATGTGCCGGTTCATGCCGCTGAAGCTAGCCCAGTCCCGGCGTGGGGACGAGGGCGCGGACCAACCCTGCTGACACGTCCCTGGACGATCCCCATCCATCCCTCTAAGCGGCCCCTCCAAGCGGCTTCGCAGAACCGAAAGGACACCCCATGGCCTATGAGACCCTGATCGTCGAAGCCCCCGAACCCGGGGTAACCCTGATCCGGCTGAACCGGCCCGAGGCCCTGAACGCCCTCAACGGCCAGCTGATGGACGAGCTGACGGCGGCCCTGGATGTGGCCGAGGCCGATGCGGCGGTGAACTGCATCGTGCTGACTGGGTCGGACCGGGCCTTCGCCGCCGGCGCCGACATCAAGGAGATGGCGTCGAAGTCCTACGCCGATGTCTATGGCGAAGACTTCATCACCCGCAACTGGGAGCGCGTCACCCGCTGCCGCAAGCCGGTGATCGCGGCGGTGGCCGGCTACGCGCTCGGCGGCGGCTGCGAACTGGCGATGATGTGCGACTTCATCATCGCGGCCGAGAACGCCAAGTTCGGCCAGCCGGAGATCAACCTCGGCGTCTCGCCGGGGGCCGGCGGCACCCAGCGCCTGACCCGCTTCATCGGCAAGTCCAAGGCCATGGACATGGTCCTGACCGCCCGGATGATGGACGCTGTCGAGGCGGAGCGCTGCGCCCTGGTCAGCCGCGTGGTTCCCCTGGCCGACCTGCTGACCACCGCCCTTGAAGCGGCCAAGAAGATCGCCGCCCTGTCGCCCAACACCGTCAAGCTGACCAAGGAGATGGTCAACGCCGCCTATGAGACGCCCCTGAGCCAGGGGGTGATGCTGGAGCGGCGCCTGTTCCACTCTCTGTTCGCCTTCGACGATCAGAAGGAGGGCATGGCCGCCTTCATCGAAAAGCGGCCGGCGAAGTTCACCGGGCGGTAGAGCGTTCGCCAAAAAGGCGATTTTCACCGCCCGATGTTCTCCGAATCGACTGGCCTCCCGCGCGCGGATGGTTAGTTTGCCGGCCAAGGGAACGCCCCGGCCGCCGGCGCGCGGCGGGACGCCATGATGTCACCCTCAAGGTTCCCCACTCAAGCGGGGCCGAACGGGTGGTCGCGGCGTCTGCCGACGTTGGCGCTGTCACGCAATGAAAGGTCTGTCTGAATGCGCCGAGTCCTCTGTGCCGCCCTCGTCATTGGGCTGCTGCCGCCCTCCCTCGCCGCCGCGCAAGGCGCGCCGCCGGCCGCCAGCCTCCTGGGCGGGGCGCCGATCGCGGGACTGTGCATGCTGTCCCAGCAAGAGGTGCTGACCCGGGCCAAGGTCGGCCAGGCCGCAACCGCCCGCCTGCAGGTGCTGGCCCAGCAGGCCCAGAACGAAGTCACCGCCGAACGCGGACCGATCGACGCCGACGCCAAGGCCCTGCAGGCCCAGCGCGCCACGCTCAAGCCTGCCGATTTCCAAGAAAAGCAGAACGCCCTGCAGGGCCGCGCGCAGGCCCTGCAGCAGAAGGCCAACGTCCGCACGCGGCAGATCGAGCTGACGCGCCAGAAGGCGCTGGCGCGCATCTCCGTCGATGCTCAGCCGGTGATCGCCGCGGTCTACAAGGCGCACAATTGCGGGCTGCTGGTGGACCGCGGATCGGTGCTGGGCGGCAATATGAGCAACGACCTCACCGCCGGGGTGATCGACGCCCTGGACGCCAAGATCACCACCATCACCTTCGACCGCGAACCCCTGCCGGCCGCGGCCCTGGCCCACTAGGGGGCGGCTAGCGGTCGCCCGCCGGCCTGCGGTTCTCGATCAGCAGGAAGGCGCTGGCGGAGGCGGCCACGGCCGCCAGGGCGCCGACGACGGCGGCGGCGCGGAACTCGCTGATCAGGGTGGCGCCGAAGGCGGCCAGGACCAGGCCCAGCAGGGCCGTGGCCACCAGGCCGCCGGTGCGGGCGATGGCGCTGTTGAAGCCGGACGCCGAGCCGGTATGGCGTGCGTCCACCGACGCCAGGACGGCGGTGGTCAGAGGCGCTACCGCTCCGGCCATGCCGATGGAGATCACCAGCACCGCCGGCAGGACCGTGGTCCAGTAGGAGCCGCCCTGGCCGACCCGCAGGGCCAGCAGGAACCCCACCGCCGCGATCAGGGGTCCAAGCGTCAGGGGCAGGCGCGCGCCAATGCGTCCGGTCAGGGCGCCCATTACCGGCGAGGTCACCGCGATCACCAGCGGGAACGGCAGCAGGGCCGCCCCCGCCTCGGTGGCCGAGTAGCCGCCCGAGCGGATCAGCACGTAGGGCAGCAGCACCATCAGCCCGCCCAGCGCGCCGTAGAGCAGCAGGGTCAGCAGGCTCAGGCCCACGAAGCTCCTGGAGCCGAACAGAGCCAGCGGCGCCATGGCGGCGTCGCCCTTGCGTTTCTCGACCCAGACGAAGCCCCCCGCGGCGGCCAGGCCGACGCTCAGAAGGGTCAGGGCCATGGGCGTCCAGCCGCCTTCGCCCGAGCCAAGGGTCAGGGCCCAGGTCAGGGCGCCCAGCGCCAGGGTGGCCAGGACCGCGCCGCTGAGGTCCAGTGGCGCGCCAGCTTCGCCCTTGACCCGGCTGGGGACAGCGGCGAGGGACAGGATCACCGCGCCGGCCGCGATGGGCAGGTTGATCAGGAAAATCCAGCGCCAGCCGACGCCGTCGATGAGCCAGCCGCCCAGCAGGGGGGCCAGGGCGCC
>DASVMY010000147.1:0-8058 GCA_036384135.1 Caulobacteraceae bacterium
TGCGTCCTGGCCGACGATCCCGCCTTCACCGTGCGTCACGTCCGCGACCACGCCGGCAAGCGCCGAACCCTGGCTATCCTCGATCGCCGTGGCCGCACGCCGCCCCGCTACGTCGAGGCCGCCAGGACGCGCGGCTTCGACGTCCTGGTGCGCGCCGACCTGCGGGCGCTGCTGAGCGAATTGGCCGCCGCGGGCGTGACCGAAGCGCTGGTGGAGGCGGGCCCGACCCTGCACTCGGCCTTCCTGGGCGAGGACCTGTGGGATGAGCGGGTGATCATCCGCCAGAGCCCGGCCAGGGACCAACCGGACGCGGTCGACGTCCTGACGCGCCAGCCGGTCTGAGGGGAGACGCCATGTTCTCGGGGATCATCGAACAGCTCGGCAGCGTCGAGGCGGTCGCCGCGGAGGGCTCGGCCCGGCGCCTGACCCTGGACGTAGGCTTTCGCGACCTGACACTGGGCGAGAGCGTCGCGGTCAATGGCGTCTGCCTGACGGTGGTCAGCCACGATGGGTCCGGCGCCGCCGAGTTCTTCGTCAGTCCCGAGACACTGGCGCGGTCCAATCTCGCCGCCCTCGATGTCGGCGCCGGCGTCAACCTAGAGCGGTCGGTGAGCCTCGACACCCGGCTGTCGGGCCATCTGGTGCAGGGCCATGTCGACGGCACGGCCCGCCTCCTGGAGGTGGAGAGCGACGGCGAGGCCCGGCGCGTGACCCTGAGCGTGCCGAACGCCCTGCACCCCTATTGCGTTGAAAAGGGCTCGATCGCGCTGAACGGCGTCAGCCTGACGCTGAACGCCGTCGGCGCCCGCGGCGCGGACGGGCGCTTTGCGGTCGCCATCACCCTGATCCCACACACCTGGGCTCACACCAATCTTCAGCACTGCGCCGTCGGCGACGAGGTCAACGTCGAGGTCGATGTGCTGGCCAAATATGTGGAGCGGCTATGTCACGCCTATCTGACGCCATCGAACGCCTGAAGTCGGGTCGGATGATCATCCTGGTCGACGACGAGGACCGGGAAAACGAAGGCGACCTGGTGCTGGCCGCGCAGTTCGCCACCGGCGAGCAGGTCAACTTCATGGCGGCACGCGCCCGCGGCCTGATCTGCCTGGCGCTGGAAGACGCCGCCGTGGAGCGCCTGGGCCTGGCGCCGATGGTCGCCGACAACCGCACCAGCCGAAAGACCGCCTTCACGGTCTCCATCGAGGCCAGGATCGGCGTCACCACCGGCATCTCCGCCTTCGACCGGGCGCGGACCATCCAGGCGGCGGTGGCGCCGGACGCCACGGCCGCGGACATCGTCTCGCCGGGCCACGTCTTCCCGCTGCGGGCGGTTCCCGGCGGGGTGCTGGCCCGCGCCGGCCATACCGAAGGCTCGGTCGACCTGATGCGGATCGCGGGGCTGCGGCCGGCCGCGGTGATCTGCGAGGTGATGAAGGACGACGGCGAGATGGCGCGCCTGGCCGACCTTCGCGCGTTTTCGAAGCAGCACGACATCCCGATCCTGACCATTGCCGAGGTCGCCGCCCACCGCATGGCGCACGAGAGCCTGGTCGAGGCGGTGGCGACCGCCCGCCTGCCGTCGCTGTACGCGCCCGAGGGCCTGACGGCGCGGGCCTTTCGCAGCCGGGTCGACGGGCGCGAGCACCTGGCCCTGATCAAGGGGACGCCGGCCGACGGCGCCCTGGTCCGGGTGCATTCCGAATGCTTGACCGGCGACGCGCTGGGATCGCTGCGGTGTGACTGCGGCGCCCAGCTGCAGGCCGCCCTGCGGCGGATCGGTGAGAGCGACGGCGAGGGCGGGGACGGAGGCGGGGGCGGGGTGCTGATCTACCTGCACGGCCATGAGGGGCGCGGCGTGGGCCTGGCCAACAAAATCCGCGCCTACGCCCTGCAGGACCAGGGCCTGGACACGGTGGAGGCCAATACCGCGCTCGGCTTCGCCGACGACCTGCGGGACTATGGCATCGCCGCCCAGATCCTCAAGGCGCTGGGCCTGGGCCGCATTCGCCTGCTCAGCAACAACCCCCGCAAGGCCGCCGCCTTGCAAGCCTACGGGGTCGAGGTCAGCGAGGAGATTCCGCTCGTCCCGCCCGGCAATCCCCACAGCCTCGGCTATCTCGCCGCCAAGCGCGACAAGCTCGGCCATCGCCTTCCCAACTCCAGCCCGCACGACCGGAGCGCCGCCTGACATGACCCCGCAGACGACCGTCCCATCCCCCCGCATCGCCATCGCCATCAGCGCGTTCAACCCGGAGGTCACGACAGGCCTGCTCAGCGGCGCCCGCGCCTACCTGGCCCAGCATGGCGCCGGCGTCGCGGACGACGACGTCATCGAGGTGCCCGGCGCCTTCGAACTGCCCCTTGTCGCCCAGGCGTTGGCGCGCAGCGGGCGCTACGACGGCGTTGTCTGCCTGGGGTGTGTGATCAAGGGCGACACCGCACACTTCGAGTTCATCAGCCTGGCCTCCAGCATCGGCCTGATGACGGCGAGCCTGGCCACCGAAGTGCCGGTCGCCTTCGGGATCCTCACCGCCTACACCGATGAACAGGCGCAGGCGCGCAGCCGCGACGACGCCGCGAACAAGGGGCTGGAAGCCGCCGCGGCCTGTCTGAAGACCATCGTCACCCTGCGCCGGGTCCGCGGCCCCGCCAAGGCGCGCGGCGGCGGCGCCGTTTCAGCGTGGGGGCTGGGGGAGCCGCTGGCGCAGTTCCTCTACTGAGGCGTTCCCGACTGCGGTGGCGACGCATTCGATTGATGCACCCGTACGGCTGGACCGCACCGAAGCCCTGGCGGCGCGGAACTATCCCAATGCCGGCAAGGCGGCTGTGGCTGTGGCGGACGGGGTGTTGGGTAGGGTGAGGCGGAGGGCGGTCGATCAGCTGGTGATCGCGCGTCGCCCCGGCCCGACCATCAGGCCTTCGATCCGCGAACCCTCCGCCACCAGCACGGGCCGCAGCGCCCTGAACAGGCGGGCGTAGTTGTAGAACGGCACGCTGGGCCAGAGGTGGTGCATGAGGTGCAGGTTCTGCTGCAGCAGCAGGAAGGTCCCGCCCCGCCACAGGCTGATGCGGGTGTTGTGATAGCGCACGGTGCTGTCGAACGGGTGGTGCGGCAGCCACTGGAAGAAGATGTTCAGGATCAGGATGCCCAGGCGGGTGGGCAGGAACCACAGCATCAGCCAGTCGGCGACGCGGCCGGTGGCGATGGCGGCGATCAGCAGCGCCCAGGTGAAGAGTGTGACGGCGGAAACCTGGGCGATCTCGGCGGGGCTGAGGATCGTTCCTAGCCGCTCGTAGCGCTCGGCGCTGATGAACCGCAGGGCGAACATCGGCAGCAGCGACATCGGAACCATCGCCAGCCACTTCACCAGAAGCTGGCCGAAGGTCCCCTTCACGACAATGTCGGGGTCGCGCTCGGTGTTGGTGTGGGAGTGGTGCAGGAGATGGGTGCGCTGCAGGGCGGGCCAGCCGGCGCCCATCCCCAGCGAGCCGATCCAGCCCACGACGGTGTTGATCCAGCCCAGGTTCTTGGGGGAGGAGACCACGTTACCGTGGATGGACTCGTGCACCAGGGTGTAGTGCGCGTAGGACACCGCCGTCAGGATCGGCGTGCAGGCCCAAAGCGGCAGGACGCGCGCGAACCCCAGCCCCATGACCGCCAGCAAGGTCAACGGCAGCACGACCGCCAGGGCGAGGGTCGGCCACGCCACCGGCGGCGACAGCGCCAGCGCGATCCGCTTTTCCTCGGCGTGGGAGATCCCGGCCGCCGCCCGCAACGCCTTGCTGTCCGCTGTTCCGTCGGCCATCGCCGGTTCCTCCATCCCATTGGAATGACCCGGACCATAGCAACTTTGAAAATCAAAGCGACTCGAAAGTGACGGGTGCGTCATCATTTCGCTTGCAACTATGATTATCATAGTGTCTGTTGGCTATGAAGATCATACGCTCTTACATGAAGTCCGCGGCGCGTTCGGCGGACTGGAGTGTGAGATGGGCAATTCGAAGGACCACGATGGCGACGACACCCTGTGCCCCATCGCCCATTCCACCGGCCTCGTCGGCGACCGCTGGTCGATCCTGATCGTGCGGGAGCTGCTGTTGGGACAGACCCGGTTTCAGGACCTGCAGGCGCAGACCGGCGCCACCAGCCAGATGGTCGCCGCGCGTCTCAAGCGCCTGGAAGGTGACGGCCTGGTCGAGCGGCATGCCTATTCGCGACGCCCGCCGCGGCACGAGTATCGCCTGACGCCAAAGGGCGTCCATCTGATGCCGGTGATCCTGGCGCTGCGGACCTGGGGCGAGCGCTGGTGCAAGCCCGAGGGCGAGCAGCCGGCGACCCGGATGTTCCACCGGACCTGCGGCTCTGAACTGGACCTCGACGGACGCTGTCCGGCCTGCGGCGGCCTGGTTGCCTGGACGGACATGCGCGGCCAGCCGAGCGAGGCCTGGGCGGAAGAGCGGCGCCAACGGGCCGCGGACTTCACCGATCACCGGCGGGTCTCGGCCAATCCCAATACGGAGTGACAACAATGAGCAGCGATCCGAGCACCTCCGAATCTCCCTCGGGAATCCTGGTCGAGGCGGAGGAGTTCGCCGTCCACGGCGGCTGGGTCGTCGACTCGCAGTTCGAGACGCAGATGGGGTCGCCCTACCTGCTCGCCCACGGCCTGGGACGGCCCGTCGCCGATGCGGCCACCGTCATTCAAGTCGCCGAGGCCGGCGACTACGAGGTCTGGGTCCGGGCCAAGGACTGGGTTCCCTCGCACCATCCCGGCCGGTTCACCCTGTCGATCAACGGCGCCACGCTCGAAACGGAGTTCGGCGCCAGCGGCCAGGACTGGTCTTGGGAGTCCGGCGGGACGGTGTCGCTGCCGCGGGGCGACGTGACCCTGACGCTGCATGACCTCACCGGGTTCGACGGCCGCTGCGATGCGATCTATTTCGGCGCGGACGGGACGGCGCCGCCGAACGCGGTGGACGACGCCAGCCGCGCCTGGCGCAAGACGCTGCGTGGCCTGCCGGACCAGCCGGTGGACGCCGGCGACTTCGACGTGGTGGTGGTGGGCGGCGGCGTCTCGGGCTGCGCCGCCGCCCTCACCGCGGCGCGCCTGGGCCAGCGGGTGGCGCTGATCCACGACCGTCCGGTGCTGGGCGGCAACGCCAGCAAGGAGATCGGCCTGATGCCGCGCGGCGCCCAGGGCAAGATCCTCCAGGAACTGTCACAGCGGACCCCGGACGGCGACCTCGTGGCGTTCTCGCTGCTTCAGGCGGAGCCCACCGCTTCGGTGTTCCTCGAACATCGGATCGTCGCGGCCGCCAGGGAAGGCGACCGGATCGTCTCGGTCGACGCCGTCGAAGCCCGCGGCGGGCAGGAGCGCCGCTTCAAGGGGCGCATGTTCATCGACACCAGCGGCGTGGCGATGCTGGGCGTGCTGGCGGGGGCGGAAACCCTGTTCGGCCGCGAGGCGCGCTCGGAATACGACGAGCCCTATGCGCCGGAAGTCGCCGACGACATGCACCACGGCAACACCCTGTTCTTCCGCACCCGGATGGCCGATCACCCGGTTCCGTTCCCCGACGTGCCATGGGCGACCGAGGTGTCGAAGGACTACGCCAACCTGAGCGGTCAGCTGACCAGGGCCGGCCAGGAAAACGGCGGCGGCCCGGCTGTGGGCGCCAACCCTGACACGCCGACCTTCCAGTTCAGCGAGACCCCAAGCCAAGCCTGGATGATGCAGTTCCCGGCGACGCACTACTGGGAGTACGGCCAGTGGCTCGATCCCTACACCTCTGGCGAGCTCGTCCGCGATTACCTGATGCGGGCGCTCTACGGGACCTTCTCGAACGTCAAGAAGCTTGAGCCCGAGCAATATGCGAACCTGGAGTTCGACTGGATGGCCTTTGTGGCCGCCCAGGGCGAGTTCCGGCGCTATAAGGGCGACTACGTTCTCACGGAGAACGATATCCGCAACCACACCCGTTTCAACGACATGCTGATCGCCAATGACGGGTCGTTTTGTATCCACTGCGCCTGGGCGCCGGGGGAGGGCAAGTACGACTTCCGCCTCAAGGACTGGATCTTCGATGGCCGGGACCAGCAGTCCTACGGAATCCCGTTCCGCTGCCTCTACTCGGCCAACATCGACAACCTGTTGATGGCCGGCAAGCACATCAGCGTCACCCATGTGGCCGGCTCGTCGGTCAAGCTGATGGGCAATGGCGCGCAACACGGCGTCGCAACCGCCGCGGCGGCGTTCCTGTGCAACGAGCACGGAACGACGCCCCGCGGCCTCTTGGACGACCACCTCGACAAGCTTCGGAACCTCGTGGACGGGCTCACGGGCCACGACCATGACATGTCAAGCTCTCCGCCCGCGCGGAAGTTTGTGGCGGTTCCGGGTTAGGGCCGCCCAGGCACGGCGGATCGCGGCCGATCCCGACGGCGGCCCCTGGGTCGGCCACAGCCAATTGCCCCTCGTTGGCCTGACTCACTGGAGGCGTTCATTCCAGTCATCGTGATAATCGTGTAAATATCACGTCCCAATTTATGGTTGGTTCTCTTCCCCCGAACGAAGTGGTGGGGGAAGAGAATGGCGCATGCGCCTTCGAACCGGGGCAATCAGGACCCACCCCAGTAAGCAGCCACGATTGATCTTGCTTTTTCGAAGCAAAATCAATGCTGATAAGCCCCTTGAGTGTAAGCGGCCCGGTCAAGGTTTGCTTGCACTCAAGGAATCGAGCCTGTCCCGATTGGCTTGAGTCATGCCAATCGGGACAGGCTCCAGGACCGGAGGGCGCCGTTCATGGACGCCGACCAGC
This sequence comes from Caulobacteraceae bacterium, assembly GCA_036384135.1. Taxonomy (GTDB): domain Bacteria; phylum Pseudomonadota; class Alphaproteobacteria; order Caulobacterales; family Caulobacteraceae; genus Acaudatibacter. The sequence continues at coordinate 6,823 of DASVMY010000147.1, forward strand.
ACTACTGGGCGTTCATCAGCTACAGCCACGACGACGGCGTCTGGGCCAAGTGGCTGCATCGCGCGCTGGAGTCCTATCGCGTGCCCCGCCACCTGGTCGGGCGCGACACCGGCCGCGGCCCGGCACCGGCGCGGTTGCGGCCGATCTTCCGCGATCGCGACGACATGGCCGCCGACCCGGACCTGAAGGAGCGCCTGCGAACGATCCTGGCGCAGTCGGCCAACCTGATCGTCGTCTGCTCGCCTCAGGCGGCGACATCGGCCTGGGTGGAGGACGAGATCCTCACCTTCAAACGCCTGCATGGCGAGCGCGGCGTGTTGCCGGTGATCGTGGATGGCGAGCCCAACGCCGGCGACACGCCGGGCCGCGCGGCGGAGGAATGCTTTCCCAACGCCCTGCGGTTCCACCTGGAGGCGGACGGAACGCTCGGAACGCGGCTGGCCGAGCCCGTGGCCGCCGACCTGCGCCCGGGCGGCGACGGACGGCGCAGCGCCGTGCTGAAGGTCCTGGCCGGGATGCTGGGCTGCGATCTGGACGAGCTGGTGCGCCGCGACACCGCCCGCCGCCACCGCCGGATGGTCGCCCTCACCGCCGCGTCCCTGGTCGTGAGCCTGGTCATGACGGGCCTCACCTTCACCGCGATCAGGGCCCGCTCCGAGGCCCAGGCCGAGCGCGACCGGGCCGAGGGGCTGATCGAGTTCATGCTGGTCGACCTGCGCAAGAAGCTCGAACCCGCCGGCCGGCTGGACATCCTCGACGCGGTCGGCGCCCGGTCCATGGACTACTATGCGTCACAATCCAGCAGCCGCCTCGAGGCCAGTGCGCTGGGCCGCCGCGCCCGCGTGCTGCAGCTGCTCGGCAGCCTGCGGGACACCCGCGGCGACCTCAACGCGGCGCTGACCATGTTCGAGGCCGCCGCCAAGAGCACCGGTGAGCTGCTCGAGCGCGATCCCGACAATCCGGCCCGTATCTTCGATCATGCGCAGAGCGTCTATTGGGTGGGCTACATGGCCCAGCGCCAGGGCCGGCTGGCCCAGGCGCAGGCGCGGTTCGAGGACTACCGGCGCCTGGCGCAGCGCCTCGTCGCCATCGATCCGCGGCGCGAGGACTGGCGGGCCGAGCTGGCCTACGCCGACACCGACCTCGGTGTGGTCATGCTGAAGCAGCATCGCACGGCGCCGGCCGCCGAGGCCTTCGCCGGCGCCTTGCCGATCCTGCGCGCCCGCGCCCTGGCCG
>DASVMY010000148.1:0-9530 GCA_036384135.1 Caulobacteraceae bacterium
GGCATCGATGTGCCATGCTGGCCGTGAGTGGACCCAGCAGAGGAGACCGTCCGCCATGCAAGCTATCAGATTTGGGATCGATCTGGCCAAGAGCGTTTTCCAGGTTCACGGGGTCGATGGCTCGGGCCAGGTGGTGGTGCAGCGCCAGTTTCGGCGTGGGCAGGTGCTGAAGTTCTTCGCCAAGCAGCCGCCGGCGCTGATCGGCCTGGAGGCGTGTGGTTCGGCGCACTACTGGGGGCGCGAGCTGACCAAGCTGGGCCACGAGGTGCGGCTGATGCCAGCGAGCTATGTGAAGGCCTACGTGCGGCGCAACAAGAACGACGCGCGCGACGCGGAGGCCTGTTGCGAGGCGGTGGATCGCCCGACCATGCGCTTCGTGCCGATCAAGACGGTGGAGCAGCAAGGCCAGCGCGCCCTGCACCGGGCCAGGGACCTGCTGGTGCGCCAGCGCACGCAGACGGGCAACGCCATGCGCGCCATGCTCTACGAGACGGGGCTGATCGGCTCGAAGGGCCGCTTGGGCATCGGCGAGTTGATCGAGCGGATCGAGGCCGAGGCGACGGGCATCCCCCCTGGCCTGCTGGTGGCGCTCAAGCCCCTGGCCCGGCAGTGGCGCGCGCTGGAGGCCCAGATCGCCGCCCTTGACCAAGAGCTCCTCACCCAGGCCCGGGCTCATCCGGATGCGCGCCGGTTGATGAAGATCCCCAACGTCGGTCCCATCACCGCCCATGCCGTGATCGCCGCGGTCGGCGATGGGCGACAGTTCGCCTCGGCCCGGGACTTCGCCGCCTGGGTGGGCCTGACCCGCCTCAACCACGACACCGGCGGCAAGACCCGCCTGACCGGCCACATCAGCAAGGCCGGCGACCGCAGCTTAAGACGCTTGCTGGTCCTGGGCGCCAGCGGCGGCCTGCGCCATGTCCGGGCCAAGCCCAACAAGGGCTCGGCCTGGATCAACGGCCTGCTCGCCCGGCGGCCGGTCAAGGTCGCCGTCGTGGCCCAGGCCGCCAAGACCGCCCGTATCATCTGGGCGGTGCTGACATCAGGCCAAGACTACAGGGCTCAGCCACGCCACGCTTGAGCTTGGTGAGCCCTTCAAGAGGTAAGGAGCAAAAGGCTGCACGGCAAAATGGTCAGGACCTGGGTCGGGACACTCCGCTCTGTCATCGCGCCTCGAGCGCGCCGGGATGATGGGAACCCGATCCGCGAACCCCTTGCGGGCCAGCGGTCATCCACGACCGCAATTAAAGGCCGGATACATGACCGCTCCTAACTACCCGCCAAAACAGCCCAATGCCCCCTTGCCGGGAAGGGGCCGTCCATACATGACAAAGAAGGAGGGGGGCGTTTGGCCCCAGCTACTTCTCCAGCCGTCCGTCGCTCAGAGCGGCCTCCTCAAAGGCGAACAGCACCTTGGGATTCGTCGCGGCGACGTCCGCATGGATGTCCTCCGGCGCCAGGGTGTGCAGCAGGTGGCGCATGACGTTGATGCGGGCCAGTTTCTTGTGGTCGGTGTGGACGCAGATCCAGGGCGCGATGGGGGTGGAGGTGCGCAGGAACATCTCGTCGCGGGCCTTGGAATAGGCCTTCCACTTGCGCTGCGCCTCGGCGTCCAGGTCGCTGACCTTCAACTGCTTGAGGGGGTCTTCGCGGCGGGCGTCCAGGCGCTTGGCCTGTTCCTTCTTGGAGATGTCCAGCCAGATCTTCACCAGGCGGATGTCGGTCTCTTCCAGCATGCGCTCGAAGGAGGGCACGTCGCGCAGGAAGTCCTCGTGCTCCCGCGCCGTGCAGAACCCCATCACCTGCTCGACGCCGGCGCGATTGTACCAGGAGCGGTTGAAGATCACCAAGTCGCCGGCCGCAGGCAGGTGGCGGACATAGCGCTGGAAGTACCACTGGGTGTGCTCCCGGTCCGAGGGCTTGGGCAGGGAGGTGGCGCGGGTGCTGCGTGGGGCCAGGTGTTCGGTGATCCGCTTGATCGCGCCGTCCTTGCCCGCGCCGTCGCGGCCCTCGAAGATCACCAGGGTCTTGGCGCCGGTCTTCAGCATCCATTGCTGGTATCGGACCAGGCCGATCTGGAGCTGGCGCAGTTCGGATTGGTAGCCGTTGTCTTTCGAATGGGGCATGGACGGCACGATAACCTTTGCGGCGACGGATGACAGGGTCCCAAAGCGGCCAAACGGATGGAGTTGCAGAATGATCCGCCTGTTCGTCGCCGATGACCTGGCCGCCGGCGCGGTGCTGGAGCCGGTGCGGGAGCAGGCGCACTACCTGGCCAATGTCATGCGCCTGGGGGCGGGGGCGCAACTGGCCCTGTTCAACGGCCGTGACGGCGAGTGGCGGGCCACGGTGACCGACGTTTCCAAGCGCGGCTGCCGCCTGGCGGTGGAGGCGCGGACCCGGCCCCAGGCGGCGGGGCCGGACCTGGAGCTGATCATCGCCCTGGTGAAGCGGCCGCGGCTGGAGACCATCGTGGAGAAAGCGGCGGAGCTGGGGGCGGCCAGGGTGCGGCTGGCGCTCACCGAACGCACCAACGCCGACCGCGCCAGGGTCGAGCGCCTGACGGCCATCGCCACCGAGGCGGCCGAACAGACCGGCCGCCTGGACGTGCCGGCGGTGAGCGAACCGGAGAAGCTGGAGCGGATCTTGGCCGGCTGGCCGGAGGGGCGGCGGCTGATGTTCTGCGACGAGGCGGGGGACGCCCTGCCGGCGTCGGAAGCCCTCGCCGGCCAGGCCGGAGGCGCCTGGTCGATCCTGATCGGGCCGGAGGGTGGCTTCTCGCCGGCGGAGCGGGCGCGCATCCGCGAGCTGCCCCTGGCGGTCCCCGTATCGCTGGGCCCGCGCATCCTGCGGGCCGACACAGCGGCGATTTCGGCCATGACCCTGTGGCAGTCGGCGCTTGGCGATTGGCGTCCTTAGAGCTTTCCTGCTGTGAGGAATGCTGACAGCCCCTTGAGCTTAGCCCCCTCGACGCCCACCTCCCCTTAGCCTTAGAGGGATAATTGGCGCTCTGCGGCGCCACGGGAGGGACTGTATGGCCGAAACGTTCTGTGACGACCGCCCGCTGGCGTTCGAGGACCTGGTGGCCTGGTTCGCCGAAGGCTCAAAGCCGCCCTCCGAGTTCAAGGTGGGCGCGGAGCACGAGAAGTTCGTCTTCCGCGACGGCTCGCACACGCCGGTCCCGTACGACGGCCCGGACGGCATCAAGGCCCTGCTGGAAGGGATGATGCGCTTCGGCTGGAAGGGGACCTACGAGGCCAACGCCGCCGGCGGCGAGACCCTGATCGGCCTGCAGCGCGGCATGGCCAACATCAGCCTGGAGCCGGGCGGCCAGTTCGAGCTCAGCGGGGCGCCGCTGGCGACCATGCACGACATCTGCGAGGAGACCGGCCAACACTTGGAAGAGGCCAAGCTCGTGGCCGGCGAACTGGGTCTGGGGTTCCTAGGCTTGGGCTTCACCCCCCTTTGGCGGCGCGACGAAGTGCCGATCATGCCCAAGGGCCGCTACAAGATCATGCGCGACTACATGCCCAAGGTCGGCGGCCAGGGCCTGGACATGATGTTCCGCACCTGCACGGTGCAGGCCAATCTCGACTTCGCCAGCGAGGCGGACATGGTCGACAAGTTCCGCGTCAGCCTGGCGCTGCAGCCTATCGTCACCGCCCTGTTCGCCAACTCCCCGTTTACCGAGGGCAAGCCCAACGGCTTCCTCACCGCCCGCGCCAACGTCTGGACCGACACCGACGCCGACCGCACCGGCCTCTTGGACTTCGTGTTCGAGGACGGCTTCGGCTTCGAGCGCTACGCCCGCTATGCGCTGGACGTGCCGATGTATTTCGTCAAACGCCAGGGCCGCTACATCGACGTGGCCGGCCGCTCGTTCCGCGACTTCATGGCCGGCAAGCTGGACGCGGTGAACGGCGAGGTCGCCACGATCAAGGACTGGGCCGACCACACCACCACCATCTTCCCCGAGGTGCGGCTGAAGCAATATCTGGAAATGCGAGGGGCCGACGCCGGGCCCTGGACGCGGCTGTGCGGCCTGCCGGCGCTGTGGGCGGGGATCCTCTACGATCCGGCCTCGCAGGCGGCGGCCTGGGACCTGTGCAAGGCCTGGACGGCGGAGGAGCGCGCCAAGCTGCGCGGCGACGTCACCCGGCTGGGCCTGAAGGCGACCATCGCCGGGCGCAGCGTCCAGGACGTGGCCAAGGACATGCTGGCCATCGCCCACCGCGGCCTGAAGACCCGCAACCGCCTGTCGGCCGGCATGGTCGACGAGACCAACTACCTGGGCGAATTGGAAGACATCGCCGACAGCGGCGTCACCGCGGCGGAGCGGCTGCTGGACCTGTACAACGGGCCGTGGGGCGGGAACGTCAACGAGGTCTTCGAGGCGTTCGCTTACTGAGCCTTTCTCCTCCCCAGAGCGAAGCGGCTACCGGAATCACACTTCTCTCTAGGTACTGCGGGCGAGGCTAAAATCTGCCTTCTCCCCTTGCGGGAGAAGGTGGCTGCGAAGCAGGCGGATGAGGGGTCGCGCCGGCGATTACCGATTATTGTCAGCAGCTTAGTCCGAAAGGCCTCGTCGACCCCTCATCCGACCCGCTGCGCAGGCCACCTTCTCCCGCAAGGGGAGAAGGGCTGTCGAGGCGACCGCCGATACTCTGCCAACCTCCTGATATCGTGCAGACTTCCGGACTTGTGTGAATGCAGTAGAACGAAGCGGTGGGGGAGGGGGACCCCGAAGGGGTGGAGGGGTTCCAGCGTAGGACTGGCGTGGGTTCTACGCTGGAGCCCCCATCGTCTCGTCGCCCCATATTTTCTGTTGTCGCCGACCAGAGGCCGGCGGGGCGACGATCCACTTCCCCCACCACCCCGCTTCGCCGGGTTCGGGGGAAGAGAAGCAGCCTACGCCGGCCCAGGCCCCGCCACGTTCGGCGCCCAGTGGTCCTGCTGGCTGCGGCCGGAGCCGGAATCGGTGTGCTGAACGGCCTCGTCCACCGAAGTCCCGGGCGCCTCGGCCACCTCCTGGAAGGTGACGATGTTCGGATAGAAGGCCACGCGGCCGTCGATCACCGCCATGGCGGGGTAGGGGTTCTCATAGGTCCACACCGCATTCTCGCGGATGTCGCCGTCCATGTTCAGGGTGAAGTAGCTGGCCTGGCCCTTGTAGGGGCAGTGGGTGGCGTGGTCGGTGGCGTGCAGGTATTCCATGGCCACGTCGTCACGCGGGAAATAGTAGACCGGCTTGTAGGTGCTTTCCTTGAGCGTCAGGGCATTGGCGCTGTCGGCGATCACATGACCCTCGAACATCACCTGGACGCGGCCCGGGTGGGCGGTGACGGTGATCGGGTGGTCGGGACCGGGAAGTTTCATGTCCGCCATGGGGTGTCTCCTCCTCAAGCTTGTCGTCAGGCTTGCGCGCCCTTGCGACTAAGGTGGGCCCATCGACCCGCGATGGGAAGGGGCGCGCAACAGGCTTGCTTGTGAAACCGCTCCTGGCGTGATTGTGTGCCGCCCATTGCGGCCGCGGGGGCAAGTCAAACCCGTCATCAGCGGCGTTTGGGGAGACCGGTCCGTATGAACAGCATCGTGGTGATCCTGGGGGTGGTCATAACCCTGGCCACCGGCATCCCGGTCCTGCTCCAGCTGCTGCGGGAACACCCCAAGGGCCTGCTGATCCTGTTCTTCGCCGAGATGTGGGAGCGGTTCTCCTACTACGGCATGCGCGGCATCCTGATCTTCTACCTGACCCAGCACCTGCTGTTCGACCAGGCCACGGCCAGCAGCCAGTTCGGCTCGTACGCGTCGCTGGTCTATCTGCTGCCGCTGCTGGGCGGCATATTGGCGGACCGGTATCTGGGCACCCGCAAGGCGGTGGCGTTCGGGGCCCTGCTGCTGGTGGCCGGGCATTTCACCATGGCCTACGAGGGAACCCCCGCCACCCAGAACCTGGTCTACGCCGGCAAGAGCTATGCGGTGGCGACCCAGGGCCGGGTCGACACCCGCCAGGCGCGCCTGGTGATCGGCGGCAAGCCCTATGAATTCGGCCCCGCCGAGGCCGGCGGCCTGCAGATCAAGAACCTGCCCGCGGACGCCGGCCTGCCGCGGGTGCTTGCGGCGGGCAGCTACAAGATGGACACCCACCAGGACCCGATCGGCAAGAACGCCTTCTACCTGGCGGTGTCGCTGATCATCATGGGGGTGGGGTTCCTGAAGCCCAACATCTCCACCATCGTCGGCCAGCTGTATCCGCAGGGGGACCCCCGGCGGGATTCAGGCTTCACCCTCTATTACTACGGGGTCAACCTGGGGGCCTTCTGGGCCTCGATCCTGTGCAGCCTGCTGGGCCAGACCGTGGGCTGGTGGGCGGGCTTCGGCCTGGCCGGGGTCGGCATGGCGGCGGGCTTCGTGGTCTTCGTGCTGGGTAAGGGCCTGCTGCAGGGCAAGGGCGAGCCGCCGGACCCGGCGCTGCTGGCCAAGCCGATCTTCGGTCCGATCAATCGCGAGTGGCTGATCTACCTGCTGGGCCTGGCCGGCATCGGCGCCGTCTGGCTGCTGGTGCCGCGCAGCGACCTGGTAGGCAAGGCCCTGCTGGCGTCCATCGCCGGCTCGCTGCTGGCCATCGGCTATATCCTGGTGGCCGTCTGCAAGACCTGGGTGCAGCGTCAGCGGATGTTCCTGGCGGTGGTGCTGATCCTGGGGGCGGTGGTGTTCTTCACCCTGTTCGAGCAGGCGGCGACCTCCCTGAACCTGTTCGCCTCCACCAATGTCGACCTGTCGATGACCAAGGCCGCCGTGCGCATCCTGGGCGTTCCATTTGGCGCCGCCGCGCAGCTGCAGGCGGCGGGAATTCCCACCAGCGGCTTCTGGGTCGACACCAAGATGGGGGCCGGCCAGACGCAGTCGTTCAACGCCGGCTTCATCCTGATCTTCGCCCCGGTGTTCGCCGCGCTCTGGGCGTACCTCGGGCGCCGCAAGCTGGACCCCAATCCGGTGCTGAAGTTTGGCCTGGGCCTGATCCAGGTGGGGCTGGGCTTCATGGTCATGGTCTGGGGCGCAGGCCTGGCCGACGCCTCCTTCCGCCTGCCGCTGATGCTGCTGGGCCTGCTCTACCTGCTGCACACCACCGGCGAGCTCTGCCTGTCGCCCGTGGGTCTGTCGGAGATCACCAAGCTGGCCATGCCAACGGTGGTGTCGTTCATGATGGCGGTCTGGTTCCTGGCCTCGTCCATCGCCCAGTTCGTCGGCGGCAAGATCGCCGGCCTGACCGGCACCAACTCGGTGGGCGGCCAGGTGCTGGACCCGAAACTGGCGCTGACCACCTCACTGCACGTCTTCAGCCTGATCGGCCTGTGGGGCATCGGCTTCGGAGTGGTGTTCCTGGTGCTCAGCCCCTTCATCAAGGGCTGGGCGCACGAGGTCGACGTCCCGTCGACGGAGCCACCGTTCGATCCGACGCAGCCGATCTTCGAGAGCAAGGGGTAGGGCGCGCGCTTCTCTTCCCCCGAACGAAGCTCTGGGGAAGAGAGGATCAGCCGAACGTCTTCCGCGCTCGGATGTATAACATCCGCCCGTAGTGCAGGTCGCGGGTGTCGATCACCGGGTCGCCGTTCAGGTCGCGGGGGCCGGGGAAGTACGCGCGGATGTGCTCGAAACCGCGGGCGGTGGCGTTGTCGAACTCAACCCGCAGAGAAAAATCCGTGCGCGGCTTGTACTCGAAGTGGAAGGCGACCCAGGTCTTCAGGCGGTCGGTGTCGATCTCGTTGAACCGGTAGTAGGTCTCGCGCCAAGCGCCGAACACCTCGAATCCCCAGGTCGACTTCCACCGCGGCAGGCCCTGGGTGAAGTGGATCTCGCTGTCATAGTGGCGCAGGCCGGAGATCTCGCGCTTGCGGCCCGTGGTCGGGTCGATGACGCTGGAGTGGCGCCAGGTTCCCGTCGCGGTCAGCACCCCGTGCTTGATGCCCAGCTTGTCGGTGGGCAGGTTCAGGTTCAGGGCCAGCTCGTCCTTGGTCCCGGCGCCGATATTGCCGGGGGTGTCGAAGGCGCCGGTGGGGTCGGGGACCCGGTCCTCCACATCGCGCAGCCAATAGTGGCGCCCAGTGATGGTCACCTGGGCCGAACCCCAGAACCGGCGGTCGTAGGCCAGCTCGGCCACCCAGGCCTGCTGCGGATTGAGGTTGGGGTTGCCGCCGTGCACCGAACCGCCGCCCAGGGTGGCGGCCGAGGCGGTGAAGTTGTCGAAGTTCAGCTGGCCCACCTCGCGCTCCAGGCGCAGGCGCACCTGGTCAGAGGCGTCCGGCGACCAGCTGATCACTACCCGAGGTTTGGGATAGAACAGGCTGCGCGTGCTAACCACGTCGCCGGTGGAGGCGATCCTGGACGCCTCGGCGCGGATGCCGGTCTCCAGGGTCAGGGTGGGGCGGGCGCGCCAGGTGGCGGTGGCGAAGAGCTCGCCCCGGGTTTCGGAGACCTGCACATTGGCCGCCGGCAGGGGCACGGACAGGCCGTCCTGGTCATAGCGGGTGCGGCTGCGCAGATGGTTGTAGGCCCCCTCGCCGCCCGCCTCGAGGTTCAGGGCGTCGGCAGCCTGGAACTTCAGGCTGCTGCGCACGATGCTCTCGCGGGTCGTCTTGTCGAGCGTGAAGCGCTGGTCTGTCGTCGGGCCGATCAGGATTTCGTTGTAGTTGTTCACCCCGAACTGCTGCAGCAGGAAGGTCTCGCTGGAGAGCCTGGCGGTGAGCGGCCGCTCGTACCGGGCGCCGATCTCATAGGTGTCGGTGTCCTGGTGGTCGTGCTCCCGCTCCTGGCCGCGCGGGCCGGCGAAATCGTCGACCAGGAAGGCGTCGTAGGGGTTCAGGAACACCGTGCCGTCGAGCTTCAGCTTGCCGCCGGCCACGGGCGCCTCCACCGCCCCGGTGATTTTCTCGTTGATGCCGCGGCCCCAGCCGAATTCCTGGGCGTGGTCGATCAGGCCGCCGGAATTGCGCACGGTGCGCGGACCGTCGCCCACCCCGTCGTCGATGCCGGTGGCCAGCAGCAGCGAGCCCTCGAAGGCCAGGTCGCCGACCCGCTTGGTCCCCTCGATGCGCAGCCCGCCGGAGCGATGGCCGTTCTCCGCGAAGGTGCCGCTGACCGCGGTGGTCAGCTTCAGGCCGCTGTCCTGGCGGCGGATGACGTTGGCGATCACCGTCTTGCCCTGCATGTCGACGCCGGGCGCGCCGCCGCGGATCACCTCGATGCGCAGCACCTGGGAGGCGGGGATGCGCTTGAGAATCTCATCCAGCGGATCGCCCTTGGTCGCCGGCCGCGCGCCGTCGATCAGCACATTGCCCGCCGCCCCGCCGAAGCCGCGCACGCTGGAGCCGGTGTCGAGGGAAAATCCCGGCAGCAGGTTGACCATTTCCAGGGCGGTGCTGGGCGCGCTGGCGGCGAAGCAGGCGGGGGCGTAGCTGACCGTGGACTGGCCTCTTTGGGCCTGGCCTGCCTGAGCCTGCGTGGAGGCCTGGGTGGGGCTTTCCGCCGCC
>DASVMY010000149.1:0-2397 GCA_036384135.1 Caulobacteraceae bacterium
TCGAGGAGGGCGCGGCGCAGGGCCGAGCGTTCGGCGCGGGCGTAGTCGCGCACGGCCACGGCGCGGGCGAAGATGTTGTTCTGCAGGCGGATCAGCACGGCGCGGTCGCTCACCGGCGCCATCAGCGCGTCCAGCCGTTCGGCGACGTTGGGGGTCAGGCCCGCGTGCAGGGCCCGGCGGGTGAGCTCCGACGGCAACACCACGCGGCCCTCGCTGTAGGGGTCGAGCGCCAGGGGGCCCTCGTCGGTCTCGATGCGCAGCAGGAAATGGCCGGGGAAATCGACCCCGCGCACGTCCAGGCCGCAGCGGCGGGCGGCGTCCAGGTAGTACACCCCCAGCGCCACCGGCAGGCCCTTGCGCCGCTCGCTCACCGCCACGATGTCGGCGTTGTCGGGGTGGTCGTAGGTTAGCATGTCCCCGGCCAGGCGCAGGTCGCCGGCCATGGTCTCGGCCAGGGCCTCCTCCGGGGACTCCCGGCCCAGCCTCTGCTGCAGGCGCTGGGCGCCCTCGAGCGCCATGTCGCGGGCGCCCTGGGGGTCGCGGCTGGGATCTTCATGCAGGGCGCAGGCGAGGGCGGCTTCCAGCAGGGGAAAGCCATCGTCGCCGCCGGCCCCGGCGTTGGTCAGAAAGGCCTCCGCTTCCACGCGCGTCATGGCTTTCCTTTCAGTTCCCCGGCCCTCAACTCCCCGGCCAGGCGTCGGCAATATGACGCGGCCAGCGGCCGGGGGCGAGAGCCATCAGGTCCAGGCGGATCGCGGCGCCCGCCAGGGCGGGCCGACGGCTGGCCAGGCTCTCGGCGGCGCGGCGCAGGCGGTCGCGCTGGCGCTGGGTGACCGCCTCCAGGGCGATGTCCAGGCTCGTGCGCAGCTTGACCTCCACCACCGCCAGCACGGCGCCCTTCTGGGCCAGCAGGTCGATCTCGCCCATCGGGGTCTTCAGGCGGAAGCCCAGGATGCGATAGCCCTTGGCCATCAGCCACAATGCGGAGATGAGCTCGCCGCGCCGCCCGGCCAGGCGGGCGCGAAGGCCGCGCTCGCTGCGCACGCCCTTTACGCGCTCGCCAGGCTTTGCGCGCTCTCCCACCCTTACCGGGCCTTCAGGGCGATGGCCCTGGCGTAGAGGTCGCGGCGGGGCAGGCCCAGCGCCTTGGAGACCTCCGAGGCCGCCTCGGCGGGACCGACGCGGGTCAGGGCTTCGGCAAGGGCGGTCTGGGCCTCGTCCTCGGTGGCGGCGCGCTGGGCGCCCGGCCCCACCAGCACCACGATCTCGCCCTTGGGATCGTCCAGGCGCGGGTCGGCGGCCAGGTCGGCCAGGGGGCCGCGGATGACGGTCTCATGCAGCTTGGTCAGCTCGCGCGCCACCGCGCCTTCCCGCGCGCCGAACACGGCGGCCATGTCGGCCAGGCTGGCGGCCAGGCGCGAGCCGCCCTCGTAGAACACCAGGGTGGCGCGGACCGGGGCCAGTTCCTGGAAGAAGGCGCGACGGGCGGCGGTCTTGGGCGGCGGGAAGCCGGCGAACAGGAAGCGGTCGGTGGGCAGGCCCGCCACCGTCAGCCCCGCCAGCAGGGCCGAGGCGCCGGGAATGGGATGCACCGCCAGCCCCAGCTCCACCACCTCGCGCACCAGGCGGTAGCCGGGATCGGAGACCAGCGGCGTGCCGGCGTCGGAGACCAGGGCCACCTTGGCCCCCGCCGCCAGGGCGCCCAGGACCTTGGGCCGGGCGCGGTGGGCGGCGTGCTCGTCATAGCGCTCTAGCTTGCCCGACAGGCCGTGGGCGGCCAGCAGCTTGCCGGTGACCCGGGTGTCCTCGGCCAGGATCAGGTCGGCGCCGCCCAGCACGTCCAGGGCTCTGAGGGTGATGTCGCGCAGGTTCCCGATCGGCGTGGCCACTAAGTAGAGGCCCGGCTCCAGGACGTTGATCTTGGTCGAAGCGGTGCGGGGCTTCGGCGTGGGGGAGCGCGGCGCGGACATGCGGTGAGGATAGGCGGGGCCGGCGGCAGAGCAAAGCGGCGTTGGGTTCGTGGGCGCGGCCTTGCGCCCCCTCCACCCCCGAGCCTGCCGGCTCGGCGGTCCCCCTCCCCCGTTCCGCTACGCTACACGGGTGAGGAGAAATTTGTCGTGATCTCCTCCTCCCATGCGAGCCCAAAGGGCGACGCGGGGGAGGTGGCGCGGCGTGCGGAGCACGACGTGACGGAGGGGGCGTAAAGCCACCGCACAGAATTCAGCCGCCCGCGATCTCGGCCGTCAGCCGGTCCAGAACCGGGCGGCCCGTGGCGGTGGCGATCAGGCGGCCGCCTTCGATCCGGATCAGGCCCATCCCGGCCAGGTCCTCCAGGCGCGAGGCCGGAATGGCCAGGGGCGCCAACTCCGCCAGCGCCACCCCCTCGACGGTGCGCAG
>DASVMY010000150.1:0-6122 GCA_036384135.1 Caulobacteraceae bacterium
AGCTCGGCGGAGCCCACGCGGTGTTCGTGCGCGGCGGCGGCCAGGGTGGGCAGTGCGGCCCGGGCCGCCTCTGCGATCTGGGCCAGGGCTTGTGCGGTCTGGGCCTGGGCGCTGGCCATGGCGGCGGCCTCACCCTCGGCCCGGGCCGAGGCGCGGATGCGCTCAACCTCATCGGCGGTATAGACGCGCTTGTAGGGCGCGGGCTGGGAGCTGATGTTCCCCACCCCGTCGAAAACCGTGTCGAAGGTGAATTTGCGCAGCTCGGCTTGGGGGGCTGCCCCTGTTTGCGAGGACTCTGGCATCAGTAGATCAGCTCGTCATCGCCGCCGGCGCCGGCCAGCATGATCTCGCCCTTGGCGGCCAGATCCTTGGCGACCTGAACCATGGACATCTGTGACTGGTCGACGTCGCGCAGGCGCACGGGACCCATGCTCTCCATATCCTCGCGCATGATCTTGCTGGCTCGCTCGGACATGTTGGAGAAGAACATTTCGCGCAGGGAATCCGAGGCGCCCTTCAGCGCCAGGGCCAGCTGGTCCTTCTCCACCGCCCGCAGCAGGGTCTGCACCCCGCCCGGATCCAGCTTGGACAGGTCTTCGAACACGAACATCAGGGCCCGGATGCGCTCGGCGCTCTCGCGGCTGCGCTCTTCCAGGGCGGCCAGGAAACGGGCCTCGGTCTGGCGGTCGAAGCTGTTGAAGATCTCCGCCATCATCTCGTGGCTGTCGCGCTTGGAGGTGCGCGCCAGGTTGGACATGAACTCGGTGCGCAGGGTCTGTTCGATCTTGTCCAGGATCTCGCGTTGCACCGGCTCCATGCGCAGCATGCGGGTGACGCATTCCAGGGCGAAGTCCTCGGGCAGGGCGGCCAGAACGCGCGCCGCGTGCTCGGACTTCACCTTCGACAGCACCACCGCGACGGTCTGGGGGTATTCGTTCTTCAGATAGTTGGCGAGGACCGCCTCGTTCACATTGCCCAGCTTGTCCCACATGGTGCGACCCGCCGGACCGCGGATCTCCTCCATCAGGGTGTCGACCTTCTCCGCGGGCAGGAAGGCGTTGAGCAGGCGCTGCGTCTGTTCGAAGGAGCCCATGAGGGCGCCGGCGGCCGACATGCCGGAAACGAACTCCACCAGCAGGTCCTCGACCACCTGGGAGGAGACCGTGCCAAGACTGGCCATGGCCTGAGAGACTTCCTTGATCTCCTCGTCGTCCAGGTTTTCCCAGATGGTGATGTGCTCTTCGCCAAGCGCCAGCAGCACCACCGCGGCCTTCTCAGGCCCCGAGAGCTTGGTGGCGTCCGTGACCGCCTTGCCTTTGCGAACCATGGTCATGCCGCTTCGCCCCTAGCGGAGCCACGCAGCAAGGGTCCTGCTGAGTTGCGGTGGGGGGCTTGTCCCCCGAAGCCTTGGCGAAGGGGGGTCATGCGGATTCATGCAGCCAGGTGCGGAGGATGGAGACCGACTCGTCGGGGTGCTTGTCGACGAACTCGGCCACGCGGCGGACCGAGGACGCCTTCACCTGGCCTTCGATCCTGGCGATGTCGATCTTCTGGTCTATGTCCGGCGGGGCCAGCGCCAGGGGCGAGCCCGAGCTGCTCACCTGATGGGTCTGGCCATCGGCCGTGGTCACCATGCGCGTGACGTCGCCGCCACCGTGGGTCAGCATCGCCAGTCCGCCGCCGCCGCTTGCGCCGCGCACCAGCGGCCGAACCACGAAGAACAGGATCACCACGGACACCAGGCCCAGGATGCCCAGTTCGACCGCCCGCATGATGTCGTTCTTGTCGAAGCCCATCAGCGGATTGGAGGTGGTGACGCCGTCCTGGTCGTCGTCGTGCGGGAAGCGGACGTTGACCACGCTGACCACGTCGCCGCGGTCGGTGGAATAGCCGATCGCCGCTTTCACCAGATCGTCCAGCCGCTTCATCTCGTCGGCGGTCCGCGGGGTGTAGGGGCCGGGCTTGCCCTTGGCGCCGGGCGCGGTCGAGCCGTCCACGGCCACGGCCACGGACAGGCGCTTGACCGTTCCGGGCGATTGCACCTCGGTGCGCGTCGTCTTGGAGATCTCGTAGTTGGTGGTCGATTCCGTGCCGGCGGTGGAGTTGCCGTTCTCGGTCCCGGCGCCGGGGGTGCTGCCCGGGGTATTGGCGGTGGCGGTGACCGCCGCCCCGGAATTGGCCTGACTTTCCTTGGAATTCTGCTCGTTGGTCTGTTCCGAGCGGACCACCTGGCCGTCCGGATCATACTTCTCTTCCTGGGTGGTGACCTGATTCAGATCCACGTCGGCGGTGACCTGCACCCGCGCATGGCCGACGCCGACCACGCCCTCGACCATGTCCTTCACGGTTTTGCGGATGCGCTCTTCGATGGCTTGCCTTTCGGTCTGGGCCAGCTGGCTGGCCGAGCCGGCGTCACCGCCGCCCGACAGAGTCTTGCCGTGCTGGTCGATGACCACCACGCGGTCCGGCTTCATGTTGGGCACCGCGCCGGCCACCAGGTTCTGCACCGAGCGGACCTGGTCGGCCGAGGGTTCGCGCGCGCCGACGCCCAGGGTGACGGCGGCGGAGGGCTGCTCAGCCTCGTCCTCGAACAACTGGCGGCGGGGCATGACCAGGTGCACGCGCGCCTCGGTAACCCCGTCGAGGGAGCGGATCGTGCGCGCCAGCTCGCCTTCGGTGGCGCGCTTCATGTTCAGCTGCTGGACGAAATCCGTCTGACCCATGGCGCTCTGGGTGTCGAAGATTTCGTAGCCGACCGAGCTGGCGGTGGGCAGGCCCTTGCCCGCCAGCATCAGTCGGGCGGCGGCGACCCTGTCGCGCTGAACCATGATGGTCGAGCCGTCGCCCTTGACCTCGTACCTGATCCCCGCCTGCTCGAGAGACTGGGTGATCGTGCCCGCCTCGCGCAGGTCGAGGTTGGAATACAGCAGGCCCATCGGCTGAGCGCCGAGGTTGAGCAGAATCGCCGCGATGAGGGCGGCCGCGCCGGCGCCGATGCCGAGCATCACCGCCAGTCGTCCGATACCGTATCGCTGCAGGGCGTTGAAAAGCTGATTCACGTCCGAAAGCGCCTGGCGTCCCTGAACTTTACTCGCGCCGCCGGCCTTCTAGGCGCCCGTCGCTAGGCAGGATTTACCCAGTGCAAGGTAAACGAGGCGTTTATGGCCGTGCTTCAGGCCTGCGACCTTTCGGACCAGCCCGGCATTTTTCGGAACGGTGCGGCGGCCTTGCGCCCCCTCCGCCCGGACTCTTGACCAGAAAAGAATGCGGCGGCGTCCTGGGGGGACGCCGCCGCGGTCGCGAACCATTTTGGGGGAGGGTTCAGCGATATTGTTGCAGGCGCGTGGTGCGCAGACCTGCCAAGCCGTGTTTATCAATCGATACCTGCCAGCCGAGGAATTCCTCGTTGGTCAGGGAGTAGCGTTCGCAGGCCTCGTCCAGGGTCAACAATCCGCCGCGTACAGCTGCGACGACTTCCGCCTTGCGGCGTATGACCCAACGCTGGGTGTTGGCCGGCGGAAGATCGGACAGGGTCAAGGGCGCGCCGGTCGGACCGATCACGTACCTTTCGCCCCTGCTGTTCGTGCGTTGCTGTTGCAACATGGCTTTACGCCCTTCTCACCATCACTGTTGAACCAGACAATAGCCTACGGGCGATAACGACGACTTAATCCCGATAGTAAAAAATAGTTTAACCACGGACTCCCCCAGAGTTCTCAATTTGGCACATCATGTGTAATACCTGATTAAGCTTGGTTAACAAGGCGACTTACCTGATGATGTTCAAGAGGTCTTGTAGCATTTGATCTGCGGTGGTGATGATCTTGGAAGAAGCCGAATAGGCGCGTTGCGTGGTGATCAAACCGGTGAACTCGGCCGAAAGATCCACGGTGGACGATTCAAGGCTCTTCGGAGCGATCAGGCCGGCCCCGCCGGTGCCCGGCGCCTTCAAATTGTAGGTCCCGCTGTTCTGGGTGACGCGGAAGGCGTCGCCGGTGACGGCAGACAAACCGTCGGGGTTCGGGAAGGTTGCAATGGCCACCTGGGCGATCCGGCGGGTGACGCCGTTGTCGAAGTCGGCGGTGACGAACCCGTTCTGATCGATCTCAATCTTGGTCAGGTTGCCGAAGGCGGTGCCGTTGGTGGTGATCGACTGGGTGACAGACTGGCTGTCGAACTGGGTCAGGCCGCCGGTGGCGGAGCTGATGTTGAAGGCCACGGTCTGGGTGTCGATGCCAAGGCTTGCGGCCCAGTTGACCGCGTTGGCGCCCGGCGCCCCGGCGTTCGAGGCGCCGAAGGTGATCGACGGATTGGCGGCGCTGAACAGGGTGGTGTTGGTGGCGTCCAGCTTGCCGTCGGCGGTGAAGGCCACGATGCCCGTGGAGACCTGGCCGTTGGAGAGGCCCGCCCCGTCCACCACGTCCGACGCCGGCACGGCGACGATCTCGGCGTACCACTGGTTCGGCGTGGCGCTCTTGAGGAAGTCGATCTGGACCGTGCGCTTGCCGCCTTTGGAGTCGGAGATCGGCACCTGCAAGCTGTAGTCCGGCTTCACGCCGGTGGCGTTGTTGCTGTCGTACATGGCCATGCTGTTGGCGGCCGGGTCATAGGCGCCGGCGCCCACCGGCACGGCCGCCGCGGCCGTGGCCGCGGCCGAGACCGTCTGGCTGGACTGCAGGTTGGCGTTGACGCCGATCTGGGTGGTCAGGTCGGCGGCGCCGCCCACCTGGGAGACGTTGATGGCCTGCAGCTTGGTGAGGTCCGAGGGATCGGTGGTGATGGTCCCGTTGGCGTTCACCGGCCAGCCCTGGAGATAGAGGCCGGCGGAGTTCTGCAGGTAGCCCTGGTCGTCCTTGGTGAATGACCCGGCGCGGGTGAACGAACGGGTGTCCGCCGCCGTGATGTTGGTGGCGTGATCGGTGGTGACGAAGAAGCCTTGGCCGGAGATGGACAGGTCGAGGTCGGAACTGGTCTGCGTCTGCAGGCCCTGCTCGCTGACCAACTGACGGTTGACCGCCAGGACGCCGCCGGACGTCGAGTTCGTGCCCTGATTCTGGGACGTGACCAGGCTCTCGAAGTCCGTCTGGGTCTGTTTGTAGCCGACCGTGTTCACATTGGCGATGTTGTCGGAGATGCTCGACAGGGCGACGGAGTTGGCGGTTAGTCCCGACACACCGGCGAGCATGGCGCTGTTGATGCTCATGATAGTTGTCCTTGTCCTGAGTTCTGGTGGGGTTGGATCAGCTGCCTGACAGGGCGGCGAAGGGGTTGTTGGGATCGGAGGCGACCTTGGTCACGGAGGACAGGGCCACCTGGTTGGAGCCGACGGTGAGCACGGTGGCCCCGTTGACCTGCTGCACGGCCGAGACGACGCCGGTGATGTCGGCGTCGCCGGTGTTGGCGCCCGGCGCGGTGATCACCTTGCCGATCAGGTTGGCGCTCTGTCCGATGCCGCTCTGGGCGGTCACCAACTGTTGCAGGAGCTGATTGGACAGGAGCTGCTGCTCCACGCCGGTCATCTGGGTCAGCTGCTGGGTGAACTGGTTAGTGTCCAGCGGCGACAGCGGATCCTGGTTCTTCAGCTGGGTGGTCAGCAGGGACAGGAAGGTCTGGTAATTGGTGGCCACCGACGCCAGGCCCGAGTTGATGGCGTTGGTCGCCGTGCTGCTGGTGGACGTCGCGCCGACCGTTGAGGTTGTGGTCATGCTCTGTTCCTAGATCGTGATATCGACCGCGCCGGCCGATGATCGGACGGGTGCGGGGGTGGTTGGCGGGGTTTCGTCAATGGTGTCGGCGGCCCAGGCCTGGCCGGCGCCGCCGGCGGCCGAGCCGTCCGGGTTCGAGCCCAGACCGCCGCCCTGGCCGCCGGACTGGAAGCTGAGGCCGTTCTGGGAGATGTCGAATCCCGCCTGGGTCAGCGCCTGCTGCAGGTCGCCCGCCCGCGCCTTGGCCTCGGCGGCGGCGGCGGGGTTGTCGAAGGCGATCTGGGCGGTGAGCTGGCCGGAGGTGTCGATCCGGACCTTGACGTTGACCTTGCCGAGGCCAGCCGGGTCGAGGGAAATGTCGAACTGCGCCGACTTGCCGCCGCTCCTGCGGGCGATCTGGTCGGCCAGCTGGCTGGT
>DASVMY010000151.1:0-4500 GCA_036384135.1 Caulobacteraceae bacterium
GGCGGCGGCGTAGACCGGGGCGGCGGCGGCGATGGTGCGCGCCACGCGGATCTTCAGATCGCCGCGCTCGACCTCGATTTCGGAAAGGCCGGTGTCGTTGAGGATGTCGGCCAGCTTACGCACGAGGCGAGCGTCGAACGGTTCGGCGGGCGCCTTTGGAGTGGACATGGAGCAATAACCTTGTTGATGGGGCCCGGGTTCAGGACTGAAGGTTTTGGGACTGGAAATCTCAGGTGGCCGGGGTCAGGCCGCAGGCGGCCTCGACGGCCAATTCATAGCTCGCCGCCCCAAATCCGGAGACCAGTCCGGTGGCGGCCAGGGAAACATAGGTCGAGCGACGAAAGTCCTCCCGCGCCGCCGGATTCGACAGGTGGCACTCGACGACCGGTATAGACAGAGTCTTCAGCGCGTCGAGCAGGGCCACGGAGGTGTGACCATAGCCGGCAGGGTTGATGACCAGGGCGGAGGCTTCCGTCCGGGCCTGCTGGACCCAGTCGATCAGCTCGCCCTCGTGGTTGCTCTGGCGGAAGACCACGGTGCGGCCGTGCCGGTGCGCCCGCGCCTCACAAAGGACGCGGACGTCCTCCAGGGTCTGACGACCGTAAATCTCCGGCTCGCGGACGCCCAGGAGGTTGAGGTTGGGCCCGCTCAGCACATAGATCGGTTTCGACATTCGGCTCCGCCGCCCGGTTTGCGCGTCTTGTATCGCCCGGCGGTCGGGCTCACAAGGCTGCGACGGAAACCCTTGTTGTTACGGACGGCGATGCGACTGACGGTGAATGGCGAGGAACGCAGCTTCGACGCGCTCAGCGTGGTGGCCGACCTGGTCGCGAGCCTGGGGCTGGACGCCCGCAAGGTGGCCGTGGAACGGAACCTGGAAATCGTGCCGCGGTCGGCCTATGGCGCCACGGCCCTGAGTGACGGCGACCGGATCGAGATCGTGCACTTTATCGGAGGCGGCTGATGGACGGATCGCAGCGCACTGACAATGACAGCCTGGCCGAGGACACCTGGTCGGTGGCCGGCCGCGTGTTCCGCTCCCGCCTGATTATCGGCACCGGCAAGTACAAGGACTATGCGCTCAACGCGGCGGCGGCCGAGGCGGCGGGGGCGGAGATCGTCACCGTGGCCCTGCGCCGGGTGAACCTGTCGGACCCCAGCCGGCCGATGCTGGTGGACTATGTGAAGCCGGACCGATTCACGTTCCTGCCCAATACAGCGGGCTGCTTTACGGGTGAAGACGCCGTGCGGACCCTGCGCCTGGCGCGGGAGGCCGGCGGTTGGGACCTGGTGAAGCTGGAGGTGCTGTCCAATACCGCCCACCTGCTGCCGGACATGGAAGAGACCCTGCGGGCGCTGAAGCTGCTGGTGGCCGAGGGGTTCACGGTGATGGTCTATTGCACCGACGATCCGGTCTATTGCCGCAAGCTGGAAGAGGCGGGGGCGGCGGCGATCATGCCGGCGGCGGCGCCGATCGGCTCGGGGCTGGGCCTGCAGAACCGGGTCAACATCCGGCTGATCATCGAGCAGTCCAAGGTCCCGGTGCTGGTGGACGCCGGCGTGGGCACGGCCTCGGACGCGACCATCGCCATGGAGCTGGGCTGCGACGCGGTGCTGATGAACACCGCCATCGCCGAGGCCAAGGACCCGATCCGTATGGCGCGGGCCATGAAACACGCGGTGATCGCCGGGCGGGAAGCTTATTTGGCGGGGCGGATGCCCAAGCGGCTGTATGCGGACCCGTCGTCGCCGTTGGCGGGGCTGATCTGACGTTTTGGGGGCGCAAAGCCGCCGCGCGGGCCAATGCCGACTTCGCCTCAGCCGCCCAGCTTCGCCCGCTGCTTGTTGATCCCCTGCAGCACGGCGTCGATGTCCTCGCCGGGGATGATCTGGTCGCCGACGATGAAGGCGGGGGTGCCGCCCAGGGAGAGGTCGCGGAACAGGTGTTCGATGTCGGCCATCTGGGCGTTGGCCTGCGCCTGGGCGGACGGTGAGCTGAGGGTGGCGGCCTTGGCGCCCTTGGTCAGGGCCAGGCGGTCGATGGCGTCGTCGTCCAGGCCGTGGGTCGACATATAGGCCTGGTAGAGGCCCAGGTAGTCACCGCCGTCCTGCTTCACCGCCAGGGCGGCGCGGGCGGCGTGTTCGGAGGTGGGGCCGAAGATCGGCATCTCCTTGAACACGAAGCGCACGTCGGGGTTGGCCTGGATCAGGGCCAGCACCTTTGGCGCGGCGTTGGCGCAGTGGGGGCAGCGGTAGTCATAGAACTCGGTGACGGTGATCTTGCCGCCGGGATTGGCCACGAAGTCGCGCGGGTCGCGTTCGACGGCGGCGCGGTACTGGGGCAGCTTGGCGGCCGCCTTGGCCAGGGCGGCGCCGGCGTCGGCCTCCTGCTTCTGCTGCAGCTTCTCGGCCGCCTCCTGGATCACCTCTGGGTGGGCCATCAGATAGGCGTGGACGCGCTCGCCGAAGACCTTGTCGTCGGCGGGGGTGCGATTGCAGGCGCTAAGGGCGAAGGCGGCGGCGGCCAGCAGGGCGAGACGGCTCATCCTGGCTTGTTGATTTCCTTCAGTTCGTCCGGGGAGGGCTTGGAAGCCAACACGATGTCCGTGGCGCGGCGCCATTCAGGCGTATCCTTTTTCAGCAGGTCTCGGGCGCGCAGGGCGAAGGTCCGCGCATCGCGCATCTGGCCGAGATAGAAGTTTTGTTCCGCCGTCGCCAGCCTGGCGCGTCCGGCTTCGCCCTTGGTGTCGTAGGCTTCGGAGAGCAGACGCCAGCCGAGCGCATTGTCCGGCTCTTCGGTCAGGGCCCGGTTGATGTCGGCGATGGCCTCATCGAGCTTGGTCTTGTCGTCCATGGCGATCAGGGTCTGGCCGAGGTTGATGCGCAGCAGGGGCGCGTCGGGCTTGAGCTCGACGGAGCGGCGGTGGGCCGGTTCGGCCTCCTTGGCGCGCCCGGCCTCGAACAGCACCTGGCCTTTGAGTTCCCACAGATAGGGGTTGGCCGGCTGTTCGGCGATCAGGGCATCGATGGCCTTGATCGCCTTATCGGTCTCCAGCTCCTTGTAGTAGGCGATGGCTCGGGCGTAGCGGGCCGGGAATGACCTGTCTTTCTCGGGGTACTCCACGAAGGTCTGCTGCGGCGCATTGAGGAAGGCCTCCAGCTTGGCCTTCATGATCGCGTGCTGGGCGAGGGCTTCGGGGGTGTCGGTGGCGTGGAAGTGCGGCTGTGCGGCGGCGCGGGCCGACAGGGCCTCGATACGGTCGTCGCTGAGGGGGTGATCGCGGAAGAAGGGGTACTTCTTCTGGTCAGAAAACACCTCTTGGTAGCGGAAGTTGTTGAAGAAATCGACCAGGCCCTCGGCCGACTGGCCGGACTTTTCCAGATAGGTCACGGCCGCCTGGTCGGCAGCGGATTCCTGCACCCGCGAATAGCCCAGCACCGACAGCTGGGCGAAGTAGGACGACGAATAGATCAGGCCCGCCGCGGCGTCGGGGGCGCCGGCGATGGCGGCCAGGACCCCCAGTCCCATGCCCAGGATCAGGGGCGCTATCCCTGAGCGGCCCATCTCGCCGGAGCGGGCGATGTGGCCGCCGGCGACGTGGCCGGTCTCGTGGGCGATGACCCCGATCAGCTCGTTGGGGTTCTTGGTCTCGATGATCAGGCCGGTGTTGATGAACACCTGCTGGCCGGCGGCCGAGAAGGCGTTCAGCTGCCTGTCGCCGACGATGTGGATCTGGACGTTCTGGGGCGTCAGGCCGGCGGCGGCGAAGATCGGATCGCTGTCCTTGCGCAGGATCGCCTCGATCTCGGTGTCGCGGATGATCGAAACACCGCCATCGTCCTGCGCATAGGCCGGCGCCGTGGTCACCGCCAGGGCGCTGACCACGGCCGCCACCCCGACGGTGGCGCGCAGGAGGCGAAGGGGCTTTGCGATCAAGTCTTAGACTCCCAAACGCCCCCCGGCGGTGAACCTGAACCCTATTCCGTCAGGCTCCGCGACGCCACCAGCCACGGCGAGGCGCGGCCGGCGGGGTGGAGATTTCCGCCGGATCGGGCTCGGATGCCGCTAGAACAGGCTCGCGCTTGGATTCCGGCGCGGGCTTGGGCTCCGGCGCCGCCACGACGACCGGTTCGGGCTCGGCGACCGGCTCGGGTTCAGGCGGCGCCTCGGCGACGACCTCCACCGGTTCGGCCGCGATCGCCTCAGCCTGTGGGGCGTCGGCTTCGAGGGGAGCCGCGTCCTTCTTGCCACGCGAGCGGCCGCTGCCGCGACGGGGACGCTTGGGCTTTTCCGCTTCCTCGGCGAGGGGCAGTTCGACCCACACCTCGTCCGCGGCGCTGGCCTCCGCAATGGCTGCGATGGGCGCGGGCTCGTCCGCCTCGACAGGCGCGGTGAAAGCCTTGGCCGGGGCGGCGGTTTCCATCGCCGCCGCCGGAGCCGTCCCGGGGGCAGCCAGGGGCGCGGCGGCTACCGCCGGGCGAGGGGCCTCGACAGGGCCG
>DASVMY010000152.1:0-8887 GCA_036384135.1 Caulobacteraceae bacterium
CCGCCGGACCAGCCCGCACCTTGGCCACGCGCGCCGTAGCCACACGCGCCTGGACGCTCTGGGGATCGGCCGCCGCGGTGGCCGCCGCCGCTGCGGTGGCCTTGCTGACCTTCGCCCCCGTCGCTCCGACCACCTACGCCACCGGCCGCGGCGAGACGCGGCACATCGTCCTCAAAGACGGCAGCCAGATCGACCTGAACAGCGGCTCACGCATCGCCGTCAACTTCGACGGCCACGCCCGGCGCGTGAAGGTCGATGACGCCGAGGCCACCTTTGACGTCGCCCACGATACGTCGCGCCCGTTCCTGATCTCGGTCGGCGACCAGCAGATCCGGGTCGTCGGCACTCAGTTCAACGTCCGACGCCGCGACGCCGGCCTGACCCTGACCGTGAGCCGCGGCGTCGTCGAAGTCCGTCCTCTGGCCGGCGAATCGGACCCCGTGCGCTTGATCGCCGGCGACCAGCTGGCCCGTCACGACGGCGACGCCACCTCGATCGTCAGCCATGTGACCGCCAGTGACGCCTTCGCCTGGCGTCAACATCGCCTGATCTGCCGCGCCTGCACCCTGGGCGGCATCGCCGGGGATATGAACCGCGCCTTCGACACCCCCGTCGATATCGACGCCTCGGCGGGCGCCCTGACGTTCACCGGGGTGTTGGTGCTCGACAACGAAGACGCCGTGGTGAAACGGCTCACCGCCTTCCTTCCGATCAAGGCGGATCGCGCCCAAGGTCGGATTGCCCTAAGCTCCGCCCGGTAAGGTTACGCCGGGGGGCCGTGGGAGTTTGGTGGCAGCGCGCAGACGCCTGTTCTGTTGCGGACTCGCGGGCTTGGCGGCCGTCGCGACAAGTGCGCATGCCGCGCCGCGCCGCACCTTCGCCGTGCGGACCGAACCGCTGACCACGGCCCTGTTCGACTTCGCGGTCCAGGCCAATGTCTCGATCAGCCTGGACGCCGCGTTAGGCTGCAGGGGGGTCAGCAATCCCCTCTCAGGGTCCTACACGGTCGCCGAGGGCCTTGGCCGCCTGTTGGCGGGCACCGGCTGCGGCTATCGGATGGTGGACGTCGGCGCCGTGCGTATCGTACGCCTGCCGCCTCAGCCGCCCTCACCCAGCGTGCGCTCCTCACCGGCGATCAGCGTCAGCCCCTCCACGACCCTGGCCGCGCCTCCCATCGATCTGCCCATCTCGGAGGTGGTCGTCACCGCCACCCGCCGCAACGCTCTGGCCGACAGCCTGCCGGTGGCGATGAGCACGATCTCCAGCACTGACCTCGCCGGGACGCGGGCCGGCAGCATCGGCGACCTGAGCGCCCAGGCGACCGGGCTGACCGTGACCAACCTGGGGCCGGGCCGGGACAAGTTCATCATCCGGGGCCTGTCGGACGGTCCCCTTACCGGACACACCCAGGCGGCGGTCGGGCTCTATGTCGATGACATCCGCCTGGCCTACAACGCCCCCGACCCCGACCTGAAGCTGGTGGACGTGGACCGGGTGGAGATTCTGCGGGGGCCGCAGGGCAGCCTGTACGGCGCCGGCTCCATCAGCGGCCTGCTGCGCGTGGTCACCCGGCAACCGGACATGGAGCACTTCTCGGCCCTGGTTACCGCCAGCGGTTCGGGCGCCACCGGCGGCGCGCCGTCGGAGGATATCGAGGCCGTCGCCAACTTCCCGCTGGTGGAAGGGCGCCTGGCGGCCCGGGCGGTGATCTACCGCGAACACCAGGGGGGCTATCTCGACGACTTCCTGATCGGCCGACGCAACACCAACTTCACCGACCGCACCGGTGGGCGTCTGGCCCTGCGCTACCGGCTGTCCGACGACTGGACCTTGAGCGCCGGCTTCATCCGCCAGGGGCTCTATTCCGGCGACGCCCAGTACGCCACCGGCGGCGTCAACGGGCTGCAGCGCGCGGTGCTGCTGATGGAACCCAACGACAACGAATTCACCCAGGGCTACGCGACCGTGGAAGGCGAGACGCCACTGGGCCGGTTCAAGAACGCCTTTGCCGTCATCCGGCACGAGATCGACGCCCGCTATGACGCCACCACCGTCCTGCCCCAGTTCGCGCCGGGACTACCCCTTCGTCCCAGCCCCTATGACGATCACAGCAACACTCACCTGCTCGTCGACGAGGTGAGCCTGGTTTCGCCCGGCGCCGGGAGGTTTCAATGGCTGGCCGGCGGGTTTCTGTCCGTGGGGCGCCAGACGCTCCAGGCCGCGCTGACGACACCCGGCCCGCCAGGCGCCTCCGACCGGACCGTCTATGACGAGGACCGCACCGACGACATCCTGGAGCTGGCTCTGTTCGGCGAGGGCTCCTACCGCCTGACCTCGCGCCTTACCTTCACCCTCGGCGCCCGCGTCTACGGCACGCGCATATCGACCTTCGCCACCACCCAGCTGCCCCTGTCTCACACGGCCGACGTCTTCCAAGGCAGGCTGACCGACTCCGGCCTGGCCCCGAAAATCGCCTTGCAATACCAGCTGGGCGGCCATGCCATGAGCTATGTCCAGGCGGCGGAGGGCTACCGCGCCGGCGGTTTCAACACCAGCGGGCCGGTGGGCCAGACCTTCGCCACCGCCCCCGGCGCGCCGCAACCCTATCGGCGGTTCACCGGCGACAATCTGTGGATCTTCGAGACCGGGGTTAAGGCGCATTTCTTCCGCGACCGGATCAACGTCCGCGCGGCCAGCTTCTATACCCTGTGGAAGAACATCCAGAGCGACCTGCCCCTGCACTCGGGCCTGCCGTTCACCGCCAACATCGGCGATGGCCGCAACGTGGGGCTAGAGGCCGAGGCTTCCTACGCGGTGGACGGCTTGCGGTTGCGCGGCAACGTGATGTTCGACCGGCCCGAGCTGGTGCGCCTCAACCCTGGTTTCCCCACCATCCAACACAGCGGCCTGCCCGGGGTGCCGCGCCTGTCGGTGGGCGCAGACCTGCGCTACGTCTATGCCGTCAGCCACGGCGCGACGGCGGTGTTCAACGCCCAGTACGCCTATGTCGGGGTGTCCCGCCTGACCTTCGACGCCAGCACCGCCCCGTCCCAGGGCGGGTTTTCCACCGGCAAGGTCAGCCTTGGCCTGAATGCCGGCCGCTGGAGCGCCACCGCCTTCCTGGACAATCCCGCCAACGCCGTCGGCAATACCTTCGCCTACGGCAATCCCTTCACCCTGCGCCACGCCCTGCAGGTGACGCCGCAGCGGCCCAGGACGGCGGGGGTGGAGGTCTCGCGGTCGTTCTGACGGGCGCGCGTTGGGCGAAGGAGATCACCCCCTTCCCCGCCCGCCCTACAGCCGTCGCAGCGCCCCACGGCCGGCATAGACCGCCTGGTCGCCGAGCTGTTCTTCGATGCGCAGGAGCTGGTTGTACTTGGCCAGGCGGTCGGAGCGGGACAGGGAGCCGGTCTTGATCTGACCGCAGTTGGTGGCCACCGCCAGGTCGGCGATGGTGGAATCCTCAGTCTCGCCGGAGCGGTGGCTCATCACAGCGGTATAGGCCGCGCGATGGGCCATATCCACGGCGTCCAGGGTCTCCGACAGGGTGCCGATCTGGTTGACCTTGACCAGGATCGAATTGGCCAGGCCGTCCGCGATGCCTACCGCCAGGCGCTTGGGATTGGTGACGAACAGGTCGTCGCCGACGATCTGGATCTTGCCGCCCAGGGTGGCGGTCAGATGCGCCCAGCCGGCCATGTCGTCCTCGGCGCAGCCGTCTTCGATGGACACGATCGGGAACTTGGCCACCAGGCCGGCCAGGTAGGCGACCATGCCCTCCTGGTCCAAGGATTGGCCCTCGCCGGTCATCTCGTAGCGGCCGTTCTTGAAGAATTCGGTCGCGGCGGCGTCCAGCCCCAGGTGGAAGTCGTCGCCGGCCTTGTAGCCCGCCTTCTCCCCGGCCTTGACGATGAAGGCCAGGGCTTCATCGGCGCTGGAGAGATTAGGTGCGAAACCGCCCTCATCGCCGACGTTGGTGTTGTGGCCGGCGTCGTGCAGCGCCTTCTTCAGGGCATGGAAAATCTCCGCGCCCATGCGCAGGGCGTCGGAGAAAGTTTCCGCCCCGGTGGGCAGGATCATGAACTCCTGGATGTCGATGGGGTTATCGGCGTGGGCGCCGCCGTTGATGATGTTCATCATCGGCACCGGCAGGACGCGGGCCGAGACGCCGCCGACGTATTTGTAGAGCGGCAGGTCGGCGGAGATCGCCGCCGCCTTGGCCGCCGCCAGGCTGACCCCCAGGATGGCGTTGGCGCCCAGGCGACTCTTGTTGGCCGTGCCGTCCAGTTCGATCAGCAAGTTGTCGAGGCGCCGCTGGTCTTCGGCGTCGGCGCCGCTGAGGGCGTCGAATATCTCGCCGTTGACCGCATCCACGGCCTGCAGGACGCCCTTGCCGCCATAGCGGGCCTTGTCGCCGTCCCGCTTCTCCACCGCCTCGTGGGCGCCAGTGGAGGCTCCTGACGGCACGCCGGCGCGGCCGAAGGCGCCGTCCTCCAGGGTCACATCGACCTCCATCGTCGGATTGCCGCGGCTGTCGAGGATTTCGCGGGCGGTGATGTCGACGATCTGGGTCATGGCTGGTCCTGCCTATCGGGGAGTTGGGCGCGGGCAGGCTTTAGCCCGCCGAAGCGGGGCCATGCAACCGCCGGTGACTTGACGGACGCGTGGGCAACAAGGCCCTTCAGGCGGCGAAGGAGCCCTCACTCATGTTGCTGATCGAAAAGAATGCCGGCGTCGCCACGGTGACCCTGAACCGTCCCGAGGCGATGAACGCCCTGTCGCGCGCCCTGCGGGCCGCCCTGCACGACGCCATCGTCGCCCTTTCCGACGACGACGAGGTCAGCGTCCTGGTGCTCACCGGCGCCGGCCGGGCTTTCACCGCCGGCCTGGACCTGAAGGAATTGGGCAGCGACCCAAACGGCATGGGGGCGGCCAACGCCACCGGCGCGGCCGAGAATCCGGTACTGGCGATCCTGGAGT
This sequence comes from Caulobacteraceae bacterium, assembly GCA_036384135.1. Lineage (GTDB taxonomy): Bacteria > Pseudomonadota > Alphaproteobacteria > Caulobacterales > Caulobacteraceae > Acaudatibacter. The sequence goes on from DASVMY010000152.1 coordinate 4,981, forward strand.
GCCCCAAGCCGATCATCGGCGCTGTCAACGGCGTGGCCATCACCGGCGGGTTCGAGGTGGCCTTGGCCTGCGATGTGCTGATCGCCTCGACCAACGCCCGTTTCGCCGACACCCATGCGCGGGTGGGGATCATGCCCGGCTGGGGACTGTCACAGCGCCTGTCGCGGGTGATCGGGCCCTATCGCGCCAAGGAACTTTCGCTGACCGGCAACTTCCTGGACGCTCAGACGGCCTGCGACTGGGGTCTGGTCAACCGGGTTGTCTCGCCCGAGGAGTTGATGCCCACGGCGCTGAAACTGGCGGCGGACATGGCCACCATCCCGTCCGAGACCCTGGTCACCTACAAGGGCATCATCGACCAGGGATATGCCCTACCCTTCGGCGAGGCGATGAAGCATGAGGCGGCGGTCTCGACCCCGCACAACCGCGCGGTCACCCCCGAAATGGTCGAAGCCCGCCGCGCAGCCATTCAGGCGCGCGGACGGGCTCAATAGGGAGAATTCAGTAATAGCCCCCTCTTCCGTCACCCCGGCCGCAGCGAAGCGGAGAGCCGGGGTCTGCCGGGCAGACACCTCGCTGGAGGCCGTCTGGGCGCCGGAGCGGCCGACCCCGGATCAGCGGCGCACAGCGCCTTGTCCGGGGTGACGGTTGGTTGGACTAGTCTTCCTTCGGCGTCAGGATCTGACGGCCGCGGTACATGCCGGTCTTCAGGTCGACATGGTGCGGACGGCGCAGTTCGCCGGTGTCCTTGTCTTCGATGTAGCTGTTGGCCTCCAGCGCATGGTGCGAGCGGCGCATGTTGCGCCGCGAGGGGGATACTTTTCGCTTGGGAACGGCCATGGTCTTGGTCTTCTGAGTTCAAATGAATGCGGCGGCCGCAAGAGGGCCGCCGACGGAGCGCGGGTGTATGCCGCAAAACCCCCGCAGCATCAAGAGGGGGCTTCAAGTTGCCGGCGTAGCGGCGGGCTAACCGTGGCAGGCGTTCGCGGTCATTTCGGCAGCCGCCCGATCAGCAAACGCCCGGTCAGCAAACGTTTGGGCGCCACGCCGGACCGGGCCAGCTTCAGCATTGATTCGATCAGGGCCAGGCGGCGGATGTCGTCAGGCGTCGCCATGATCAGCGTCGGTAAGCCTCCTGCGGCGGCAGGGAGCGCAACCAGGTCACCGCGGCGACAACGTAGCGCCGGTCGCGGCCGAGCGGCGAGACATGGGTCGCGCCGATGATGCGCAGGGTCCAGCCCTGTTCGGCGCGCTCGGCCGGCGCGATCTGCGCCGCGCGCCAGCCGAAGCTCGCCAGTAGGTCGGCCTTGCCTGATTCAACAACGACCACGGTGGGGACCTGCGACGGCGAACCGCCAAGGCGGCGGGCGACCGTGAGGCCAGGGGTGATGGCGCGGTCCTCGTCGCGCCCCACGCGCAGGCTGGGCAGGGAGGTCAGCGACTCCCGCTTGCGCACGGCAGCGTCTCCCTTCAGCCCCTCATGGCGGATCACGAAACAGGCGACGATCGGCGCCAGGCCGAGGTGAGCGGCCACCACGGCCAGGCCCGCCACCTTGCGCTCCTCGTCCAGGGCTTTCATCAGCACCTTGTGGTCCAGGTCGTCGCTGCCGACGCCGTTGACATAGACCAGACCAGCCACCCGTCTTGGCCACATGGCCGCGAAGGTCTCGGCATAGAGGGCGCCGTTGGAGTGGCCGACCAGGATCACCGGCCCGGTCTCTCCCATCCCGTCCAACAGCACGTTCAGCTCAGTGGCGACGGAGACCACTTCCTCGCCGCCGGCCCGGGGTGGTGATCGGCCAAGGCCCGCCCTGTCATAAGCGCAGACCCGACCGCCCCTGGAGAGGTCGTCCAACAGCAGGTCCCAGTCGGCGGATATGCCAAATGCCCCTGACTCCAGGATCACCGTCGGCGCCGTGGTCTTCTCGCCCCGGCAGTCCACATAGAGGGACGCCCCGCCGGCGATGGGCTGCAGGCCGGCAGCCGAGGCGGAGGTCGCCATCAGGCTTGCGGCCAGCAACGGTGCGACGGGCCACAGCCTCCGCAAGGGGACATGCTCCACATCGGCCGACCAAACGCGGGCCGAAGGCGCAAGGAAGGGCGATCTGAGCCGATCGCGCAAGCCTAGAGGTCTCCTAAACCAGGCGGCTTTGCTCGACGGCGGCGTGGATGAAGCTGGCGAACAGGGGATGTGGCGCGAAGGGGCGGCTCTTGAGCTCGGGATGGTACTGGACGCCGATGAACCAGGGATGGTCGGTACGCTCAACGATCTCCGGCAGGATGCCGTCCGGCGAGACCCCCGTCATCCTCAGACCCGCCGCCTCGAAAGCCTCGCGGTAGCCGATATTGACCTCATAGCGGTGCCGGTGACGCTCACTGATGATCGTGGAGCCATAGATTTCCGCCACTTTTGAGCCCGGCGTCAGGTGGGCCTCATAGGCCCCTACCCGCATGGTGCCACCCAGGTCCTCGCCCTCGGCCCGGACCTCGCGCTGGTTGCCGCGCACCCACTCGGTCATCAGGCCCACCACCGGCTCCTTGGTAGGGCCGAACTCGGTGGACGAGGCGCATTTGATCCCGGCCACGTTCCGGATCGCCTCGATCACCGCCATCTGCATGCCGAAGCAGACGCCGAAATAGGGCACCGAGCGTTCGCGCGCGAACTTGGCCGCCAGGATCTTGCCCTCGGCCCCGCGTTCGCCGAAGCCGCCGGGGACCAGGATGCCGTGCGCGCCCTCAAGCCGGGTGGCGGCCACGCCATCCTCGCCCTCGAAAACCTCGCTCTCGACCCAGTCGAAATTGACCTTGACCCGGTTGGCGACGCCGCCGTGCACCAGGGCCTCGATCAGGGATTTGTAGGCGTCCTTGAGCACCGTGTACTTGCCGACCACGGCGATGGTCACCTCGCCGTCGGGGTGGACGATGCGGTCGGAGATGCCCTGCCAGCGCGACAGGTCGGGCGCCGGGGCGTCGGCCATGCCGAAGACGTCCAGCACCTCGGTGTCCAGACCCTGCTCGTGGTACTCCAGCGGCACGGCGTAGATGTTCGGCGCGTCCATGGCCTGGATCACGGCGGTGGGCCGCACGTTGCAGAACAGCCCGATCTTGCGCTTTTCGTCGGGTGGGATGGGCTGCTCGCAGCGGCACAGCAGGATGTCCGGCTGGATGCCGATGGAGCGCAGTTCCTTGACCGAGTGCTGCGTCGGCTTGGTCTTCATCTCGCCGGCGGTCTTGATATAGGGCAGCAGCGTCAGGTGCACGAAGCAGGCGTGCTGGCGCGGCAGTTCCTGGCCGAGTTGGCGGATGGCCTCGAAGAACGGCAGGCCCTCGATGTCGCCAACGGTGCCGCCAATCTCCACCAGCACGAAGTCCACCCCCTCGCCCGGATCGGCCAGGACGAAGCGTTTGATCTCGTCGGTGACGTGCGGGATCACCTGGACGGTGGCGCCGAGATAGTCCCCCCGCCGCTCCTTCTCGATGATGGTCTTGTAGATTTGGCCGGTGGTGATGTTGTCGGCCTTGGTGGCCGACACGCCGGTGAAGCGCTCGTAGTGGCCAAGGTCGAGGTCGGTCTCGGCCCCGTCGTCGGTGACGAACACCTCGCCGTGCTGATAGGGGCTCATCGTCCCTGGATCGACGTTGAGATAGGGATCCAGCTTACGAAGCCGAACCTTGTACCCGCGCGCTTGCAAAAGCGCGCCGAGCGCCGCGGAGGCGAGACCTTTTCCCAGAGAGGAGACCACGCCGCCGGTGATGAAAATGTACCGGGCCATGGGCGTTCAGCGTAGCGCTGATTCGCGGACGGCGTCCCGCCGTGGAAGCGGTTTGAACGGCGACATTATGGCGTATTCGACTTCACGGGCGCGTCAGCGCTGGGCGCGGGCTTGGCGGGCGCCTCGGCCTTGGG
>DASVMY010000153.1:0-6620 GCA_036384135.1 Caulobacteraceae bacterium
CGGGGGACGGGGCGGCCTCGGCTTCGACGACCGTGGCGCGGCGGAAAGCGAAGCGGCTCATCAGGCGGCCCGCCCGCGCTGCGCCGCGGCCGGCGTCGTCAGGCGGTCGACCAGGACGCTGATGTCGCGGACGATCTTGGACCTCGGCCGATGCTGGCTGATAGCGCCACCCAGGTTGGCGGAGGCGGCGGCGGCTTCCCAGTCGGAGGTCACCCCGCCATCGGCTCGGCGCTGCAGCGCCTTCTCGGCCTCGGCCAGGGAGGGCGCGGGGCCGAACACGCGGCTGGCCAGGCGGTTGAGGATGATCCGCGGCGCGGCGCCGTCCGGCAGCTCCGCCTCGATCTCCGTGGCCAGGGACCGGGCCGCCAGCAAGGCCGGCACGGTCAGCTCGGAGACCACCAGGATCTCGTCGCAGCCGGCCAGGACATCCAGGGTCCAGGCCTGATGGTGCCGTGGGATGTCCACCACCACATGGTCATAGACCTGGCAGGCCACCTCCAGGATTCGGCACACCGCCATGGCGGAAACCTTGTTGAAGGCCTTGGGGTCGCGGGGGCAGGCCAGCAGATCCAGCCCGCCGCCCACGCGCATGGAGAAGGCGTCCAGCAAGGCGGCGTCGATCCGCTCCGGGGTGCTGGAGGCCTCGGCCAGCAGCATGTTGGCGGTGGAGCCCAGATAGGCGCTGGCGGCGCCGTCACACAGATTGAGGTCCACCAGCACCACGCGGCGGTCGCGCCCGGCCCGGCGGGCCAGTTCGGTGGCCACCTCGACCGTGATGGTGGTGGCGCCGCAGCCGCCCACGGAGCCCATTACCGCCCAGCAGCGGGCGTGGTGCGGCGCGCCGGCCACCGGCGGCGCTTCGGCCAGCATGGCGGCGGCGGCGCGGCCCAGGTCCACCGAGGTGAAGGGCGCCTCCAGCAGGTCAGCCTTGGGCAGCCGCATCACCGCCTTGACCAGGGCCGTGGGCAGCGTGCCGCCGGCCAACAGGATGCCGGGCGCGTCCGGACGCATGGCCACAGCGTTGATGACCCCCGTGAGGATCGCCGGATCCACCGCCTCGACGTCGATCAGGATCAGCTCCAGGGCGCCGTGCAGGGTCTCGGGCAGGTCCAGCCGCTCGGGCCCGGCGATCTCCAGCCGCGCCGCGGGCATCGCCTCCTGGGCCACGGGCCCGAGCCTTTGGCCGATGACCAGGACGTATCGTTCGTTCAGGACCGGGTGACTCATGGGACTCTCGCAGGGAGGACGTAGGGGTCTGGGAGCGGGGCGGTCAGGGGGTCGCCGTGGCGATGGGCGGGGTGGAGTTGGCGAGCGGGACCGGGTCGGACTTGGGGAAATCCAGCCCCTTGCCGGCCAGGATCAGGTCGATCGGGCTGACCGAGGTGTCATCGCGCAGCGGATTGGGCAGGGTCTCGATGTGGTCGGTCGGGGTGGTCAGCCGCGGGGTGACGATGATCACCAGCTCGGTCTCGTTGCGCTGCCAGTCGGCCGATTTGAACAAGGCGCCCAGCACCGGCACGTCGGCCGCCCAGGGAACCTGGCTCACCGCGCGGGTCTGGTCCTTCTCGAACAGGCCGGCGATGGCGAAGCTCTGGCCGTCGCGCAGCTCCACCTGGGTGGCGGCGCGCCGGGTGGTGATGGCCGGCACCGAGAAGCCCTGGATCTGAACGCCGTGGTTGGGGTCCAGCTGGCTGACTTCCGGCGCCACCTTCAGCCGGATCTGGCCGGAGTCCTCGACGGTGGGGGTAACCACCAGCTTCACGCCGAAGGGGCGGAACTCGATGGTGACGCCGTTGTTGCCGTTGGGCACCGGGAATGGGAACTCGCCGCCGGCCAGGAAGCTGGCCTCCTGGCCCGACATCGCCGTCAGGTTGGGACGCGCCAGGGTGTGGATGGCGCCGCGCTGTTCCAGGGCCTTGAGCGTGGCGTCCACGCTCCAGGGGCCGAAGTGGCCGCCGACGGTGAGCACCCCGGCCGGGCTGTTGTTGCTGGGCAGGGGTGTGCCGGTGGCCAGGGCGAAGCCGGACAGGTTGTGCACGTCCAGGCTCGCGCCCAGGTCCTTCAGCGCCGAGCGCGAGGCCTCGATGATCCGCACCTCGACCATGATCTGCTGGGCGGCCTTGATGGTGACCGCCGATTGCACCGACTTGGGCGCGTAACGCTCGGCGATGTCGGCGGCGCGCAGGGCGACGCTGGAGGTGGACGCCTCGCCGCTGAGCAGGATGCCGCCGGCGAAGTTGCTGACCTTGATGGTCTCACCGGGCAGGGCCGCATTGAGGTCGGCCTGGATGCTGTCGGTGTCGTAGCCGACCCGCACGTCGACTACCTGGGCCAGGCGATGCTCGGCGTCATAGATCAGGATGTTGGTCACCCCGATCGCCTTGCCGCGCACATAGAAGCTGCGGTCGGTGGTGGCCACCAGGGCCAGGGTCTCGGGCGCCGCCACCACGATCTCGCTGGCCGGATAGTCCAGCCGGAAGGCGGCGGACTTGTCCTTGGCGACGATGATGGTGCTCGTCCCCTGCTGTTCGGCGGCAAGCTGGGCGGCGGCCGGGGTGGCGGTCAGGGTCGCGCCGCAGATCAGGGCGGACGCAAGAAGGGCGATGAGGCGTTGCATGGGCTGCGTCTCCAATGAGCTAGCGGTCAAACGCCGTGCCCGCGTTCGGACGGGACCTCGACGCTGGACCGCGCGTCCCCATGGACGACGATGATGGAATGACGGACGGCCGCGGCGGCCGGCTTGGGATGGCTGTGCTGGCTAACGGCGCGAAGGCCGGCCGCCCGCGGCAGGGTTGCCATGCTGTCGAGGGGACCGAGGTCGCGCACGCCCACCGGGCGCACGGCGGCGACATCCGCCTGGCCGGTGCGGCGAAGCGCCAGCGACAGGGAGCCGGCCTGGGCCGCCAGCGCCAGGCGCTGGGCGTCCTCCACCGAAACCTCCAGGGTCGAGGTATGGGCCAGGGCCGCCTGGGTGGAGCTGGGATCGGCGTTGAGATCCATGCCCAGCACCCGGACGTTCTGGATCACCACGTTGGAGACATACCGCTTGCAGTCGCCGCACTCGGTCTTGACCTGCTGCGTCAGGGGGATCTCGCGGGTCAGCACCACGTCCACCCGGTCGGCGGGCAGGATGTGGCCGCCGCCGCCGGCCACGTCCGTGACGGCGATGGTATAGGCGCGCATGCCTTCTGAGATGACCGCCGCCACCGTGGGGCGAGCCCCGCCGCCGCTGATCTTGGTGGGCAGGATCGGCTCGCGAGCCGAGATCTGGACCAGGGCGATCGGGGCGCCGCCGTTCTGGCCGGTGACCTGTGCGATGGTGGAGAAGGCGCCCTGAGGGGCGGCGCTGGCCGGCAACCGCGCCAGGATCAGGTGCGTTGCGTCCAGCTTGCCGCCGTAGGGGATGGCCGCGTTGGCCACCACCACCGGCACGGTCGCCTCGGCGGGCGGTCCGGACTTGGCGGCGGACTGCTGCGCGGCGTGCGGCAGCCAGACCTTGGCTACGAGGAGTGCGCCCACACCCAAGACGGCGGATGCACCCAGGCTGATGATGGTTCCGATACGCATGTCGCCCCCTCGCGCCAAAAGTGCCGCGATTTCAGGCGTAACTTGCGACTCCGCCCATTGCTTTGTCATTAAGCGACGTCGTAAATTGTCATTTACCGTAATCTATCGGTCGAACAGTGCAAAGACCATAAGTATAAACACGCCATTCACCATGGACATTCACCCGGATTTACTAACGATTTACTATGCGCGGACAAGGCGGACGCGCCGCCTCCCAGGCCCCGCGGGGTAGCCAGGCAAGGCCGCGCAAGTGACGCTTGACGCCGAGCTGCCGGCGCAATCAATGGGACCATTCATTCGTCACACAAAGCGTGGCGCCACGCCCGGACGGGACCCGCCAGAAGGTCCCCCTGGGTTTTTTGAGCGCCGGGAGGAGCATTGATGCCTGAACTTCTTGATCGTCTTATTGAAGCGGCTTCGAAGGGTATGACCGCCAGCGTCTGGGCGGAGGTAAAGCCGGACGCCGTCGCCATCCACGACCCGGTCGGAACCAGAACCTTCGCCGAGATCAACACCAACGCCAACCGCATCGTGCGCCTGCTGCGCGCGCACGGGCTCAAGGCGGGCGACGCCGTCGCCCTGCTGTGCAGCAACCGGGCGGAGTTCGTCGAGGTCCTGGCCGCCTGCCTGCGCGGCGGCTACCGCATCACGCCGGTGAACTGGCACCTCAACACCGACGAGGTCGAATACATCATCAACGACTGCGACGCCAAGGCGCTGGTCGCCGAGACCCGCTACCCCTCGGCGCTGGACGCCAAGGCGCCGAACGTGACGCTGAAGGTGTCCATCGGCGCGCCCGCGGACGGCTTCCTGCCCTATGCCGAAACCATCGCGGCCCTGGACGGCGCCGACATCGAAGACCCGGTGCTGGGCAGCCAGATGCTCTACACCTCCGGCACCACCGGCCGGCCCAAGGGCGTCTACCGCAGGGCTAACGCCGCCCTGCTCAATCCGGGCCCCGGCGCCCCCGACGACGTGCAGCTCTGCGCCGGTCCCGCCTACCACGCCGCGCCACTGGCCTTCGACGTCCGCTCCGCCATGGCCCAGGGCAACCCGCTGGTGTTCATGGATCGGTGGGACTCGGAGGGCGTCCTGCGCGTGATTGAAAAGTACCGGGTCACCCGCGCGCACCTGGTGCCGATCATGTTCCAGCGGCTGCTGGCCCTGCCGGACGAGGTGCGGGCGAGGTACGACATCTCGTCCCTGAATTACATTGTCCACGGCGCGGCCCCCTGTCCGCCGGAGGTCAAGAAGGCGATGATCGACTGGCTGGGGCCGATCCTCAACGAATACTACGCCGGCTCCGAAGGCGGGGCGGGCTTCATCGTCAGCTCCCACGAGTGGCTCGACAAGCCGGGCACCGTCGGCAAGCTGCCCATGGAAGACGCCCTGAAGATTCTCGACGACGAGGGCGCCCCCGTGCCGCAGGGGACGTCCGGCACGCTCTATTTCAAGGTCTCGCCGATCGCGCCGTTCGAATACTACAAAGACCCGGCCAAGACCGCCGCCGCCCACCGCGACGGCTACTTCACCCTGGGCGACGTCGGCTACCTGGACGAGGACGGCTACCTGTTCCTCACCGGCCGCAACGCCGAGACCATCATCTCCGGCGGGGTGAACATCTACCCCCAGGAGATCGACAACGAGATCATCAAGCATCCGGCGGTGGAAGACAGCTGCTGCGTCGGCGCCCCCAACGAGGAATGGGGCGAGGAGGTCAAGGCGGTGATCACGCTCAACCCCGGCTACGAGCCCTCCCCGGAACTGGCCAAGGACATCCTGGTCTTCGCGCGCGGCCGGCTGGCCGGCTACAAGGCGCCGCGCTCCATCGACTTCGTCGACGAACTGCCCCGCAGCCCCGCCGGTAAGATCCAGCGCGGCAAGGTGAGGAAACCCTATTGGGCAGGTAGGGCGCGGGAGATTTAGCCGCGCCTTGAGCCCCTCCCCCTCGTGGGGAGGGGAGCAGGTCTCGCGTCGGCTCAGCCCCCCAATCCATCCAGGAACCGAGCAATCGCCGCGTTCGCCACCGTCGGATGGGTCAGGTTCGCCGCGTGGCCGCCGCCGGGGACCACCACCAGCTCCGCGTTCGGCAGGCCCGACGCCAACTTGCGCGCCAGGTCGAGCGCGATGGCGGCGTCCTTGTCGCCGTGGAGCACCAGGGCCGGGACCTTGATATCGCCCAGGCGGCCGGTGACGTCGTCGCGGCTGGCCAGGGTCTGCATGCACCCCAGCATGTTCACGGGGCTGATGGCCTTCCACTTGGCCTTCCAGGCGGCGGCGCCGGACCAGCCGTCGCCCAGGATGATGCCCTCGATGATCGCCGCCATCTCGTCGCTGAGGCCGTTTTGCGCCCAGGCGTTGGCCAGCGCCATGTGGCCCTCCAGGGCGGCGGGGTCCTCCTGGCCGGCCTGGGTGTCGATGAGGATCAGGGCGCGGACGATCTGCGGATGGGTCAGGGCGCAACGCAGGGACAGGAATCCACCCTGGCTCATCCCCGCCAGCACCGCCCGCTTCACGCCCAGATGCGCCAGCAGGGCGGCCAGGTCGTCGGCGGAGTCGTAGTAGGTGAAGGGCGCCAGAGTCTCGCCCGCCGTGCCGGCGTGGCCCCGTTCGTCCCAGGTGATGCAGCGGTAGCGGCCCTTCAGCGCCTCCACCTGCGGCGCGAACATCTCGTGGTCCATGAACAGGCCGTGGGAGAAGACCACCACCGGGCCGTCGCCGCCGGTGTCTTCGTAGTTGATCCTTTGGCCGTTGACCGCCGCGATGGGCATGAATGCCTCCCTTGTTATGGTTGGCGCCAGTGTGCACGCGGCGGCCGCGAAGAAAAGCGCCGGGACGATGACGAAGCCGGGTGGGGCGGGCCCGCGGATGGGCGGAAAAGGTTTTGTCCACGAACGACACGAACCGCAGGAACGGGTCCCAAGCATCCCCCACACTTCCCCGTCGCCCCGGACAAGCCGCGCCAGCGGCGCCGATCCGGGGTCGGCCGGACCGGCTCCTGGCTGGAGGTCGTCTTGGAACGGACGGGCTGGCCCCGGCTCTACGCTGCGCTT
>DASVMY010000154.1:0-8291 GCA_036384135.1 Caulobacteraceae bacterium
GCCGCCGCCGAGACCCGCGCCGCCCGCGCCGACATCCTGGCCGGCGCCGGCCAGAGGTTGAGGGACGCCGGCCTGATCCGCGCCGCCCTCGCCGACCTGGACGCCGCCGCGGCTAGGCTGGACGCCACCTATGAGCCGGTCGCCTGGAGCCGGGTCGAGGGCCAGAGGGCCGGTTGTAAGGTGATCCTGGGCGAACTGCAGGGCGACCTGGGCCTGATCGCCGACGCCGTCAGCGCCCTGGCCGACGCCCTGGAAGGCCAGCCGCGGGACCACAGCCCCCTGGACTGGGCGCGCAGCCAGACCGCCCTGGCGCTGGGCCTGCAGTCCCTGGGCGAGGCCGGCGTCAGCGAACAGGCTTTCGAAAAGGCCGTGACCTGCTTCGACCGCGCCGCCCTGGCCTTGAAGCGGGCGCCGGGCCTGGCCCTGCGCGCCGTGGTGGCCAGCAACCGCGCCATCTGCCTGGCCCGGTGCGCAGAGCTGACCGGCGACCTGGCGGTGCTGGACGCCGCCGAACTGGCCTTCAAGGGCGAGCTGGCCACCGGCCCGCACCACCGCGACCCGGTGGCCTGGGCGCTGATCCAGGTGCACCTGGGCCGGGTCTATGAGACCCGCCTGGAGATCACCGGCCGCGACAACGGCGAACGCGCCGCCGCCGCCTTTGCCTTCGACGCGGCGCTGGAAGTGCTCTCCGACGAGGGGTTGCGGTCGCTGGCGGACGTCGCGGCCCAGGGGCTCGCGCGGATGCGGGCGCTGTCGGTGGCCTGAGGCGTGCGCTGACGTCCGCAAAGGCATTCTTGTCCACGAACGACACGAACCACACGAACGGATTCCGCGTCCCCCCCTCGTCACCCCGGCCGAAGCGCAGCGAAGAGCCGGGGCCGGCCGCGCCGTTCCAAGACGACCTCCAGCGAGGAGCCGGCTCCGCCGGCCCCGGATCGGCGCCGCTGACGCAGCTTGTCCGGGGTGACGGGGATTGGGGAAGACCAGGGAACGGTAGGCCGCGCAAGCTTGACCGATGCTTGCAACCACGCGCCAGCCGACGCAACCTGGGATCGGAATACTGGGGGAAAGTATGCGCCGACTCGTTGCAGTTTTGACAGCCGTGTCGGCCCTGCCCTTGGCCACCACCGCGTTCGGCGCCGACACAAAAGCGGACTGGCGTCACATGCCCACCCGCGAGGAATTGCTGGCTGTCTGGCCGCGGGCGGCCATGGAGAAGGGCGTCAGCGGCAAGGCGGTGATCGCCTGCAAAATCTCCCTACAGGGCGCGCTCTATGACTGCGAGGTCGCCAGTGAAACGCCCCCCGGCATGGGTTTTGGTGGGGCCGCGATCGCCCTGTCGCCGCAGTTCCTGATGAAGCCGGCCACCCACGACGGCCAGCCGGTAACCGGCGGCGGTGTCAGGATTCCAGTCGATTTCGACGCCGAAGAACCGCCCACGGGCACGAACATTCCCGGTGGCGAGGCTGGCGACAGGGTTGTCACCAACGTACCCTGGGTTGAGGCGCCGACCTACACACAAGTGATCTTGGCTTATCCCGCCAAGGCGCGGGACAAGAAGGTCGGCGGGCATGCGGCGCTAGATTGCCACTTCAACGGCCAGGGCCGGCTGGCCGGGTGCTCGGTGATTGTCGAGGATCCCAAGGGGTTCGGATTTGGCAGCGCCGCGAAGGCGCTCGCACGGGACTTCGTGGCGCCGCGCACTGATGGCGCCGGCGAGTCCCTGAAGAATGTGTCGACGCAGATTCCCTTCACCTTTGCCGCCGAGATGTTGACGGACCCAACGCCGGTGATCGGCAAGCCGATTTGGACGCGGCTGCCCGGGAGCGGTGACATGGCGGCCGGTTTCCCCGCGGCGGCGACCGCAGCGCACGTTTCGACCGGCCACGTCACGATCGCCTGCGACATTGGACAGGCTGGACGTCTCGTCGATTGCTCGGTCCAGCGGGCGGAACCTCAGGGCCTCGACTTCGACAAGGCCGCCATGGCCCTGGCGGCGGACTTTCAGACCTCGATTTGGACATCCGAGGGCTTGCCGACCGTGGGCGGTCGCATACGCGTGCCGATACGGTATGAAGCCGGCCCGCCGGGCGAGGCGCCGCCGAAGCCACCGTCTCCCTAAGCCGCCAGGTCGCCCGTGGCGCGGCGCATGCGCCAGAAGCGCAGGGTGCGTTGGGCCGATTCCTTGGGGAGTTCGCTGTAGAGCTCGCCGTATTCGCGCGCCCGGCCCATGGCGTTGGCGTCCTTGTCCAGCACCAGGACCGCGAAGGTCAGGAACAAGGAGCGGTCGAAGTCGGCCGCCTTGCAGACGATGGCCAGGGCGTCCAGCTCCCGCCGGTCGAGGATTCGCCGGGCGGTGTGGAAGTCGATGCCGGCCTGTTCGGCCAGGGCGATCATGAACTTGGTGGTCTCGCGGTTGCGCAGCATGCCGGCCAGCACCGGGGCGGTGATCGCCCGCTTGGCCAGCATCTGGCGCACGATGCGCTCGGCGTCCTGGTAGTCGGGCGGCAGGGCGCCGTCCTTGGTCGCCACCGACTTGCGGCTGGATTCCAGGGCGGCCTCCAGCTGGGCCGGGTCCATGGTGGCGTTGCGTTCGAGGATCTTGTTGCGCAGGCGCGCCTCGACCACGAAGTACATTTCGTTCAGCAGGTCGGGCGGCAGGGAGGAGCGGTCGAGCACCGCCTCGTGCAGGTCGGCGTTGGCGGTGGCGCGGTCGATCACGGTCTCATGCGCCTGGCGCGAGAGGGCGGCGCCGTCGTTGCGCAGCAGGACGCCCAGGGTGGCGTCATCGGCGCGGGCCACTATCACCTCGCTGACGGCCTCGGGCACCTGGGCGCGCTGTGAAATGGCCTGCAGGTGTTCCTGGCCGCGGCTCTGGGCCACGTGGATCAGGTCGGCCTCGGTCAGGGCGGAGGAGTTCTGCAGGATCGGGGCGGCGACCGTGATGGAGTCGGCGGCCAGGTTGCGCAGTAGGCGCTTGGGCGCCACGGGCTGGGGCGCCACCTGCTCGGCCAGTTCGACGCGGACCTGTTCCTCCATCTCGCCGGCGAGTTGGGTCATGATGTCGTCGAGAAGGCTGGCTTCGGGCTCGCCCTGGTTCTCGACGCCCGCGAAGAACAGGTTGGTCATTTCGCGCAGCAGTTCCCGCCGCCGTTCGCTGGACGGTTCCTTGGCAAGGTCGATGAGATCACGCAGCTTGGACATGGGTGCAACAGGCATACGGCGCGCGGCTTAATCTGCCGCTAACGCCCGCGCCACCAAAGCAGCGCACGGCGTTCCAGTAGCTGGAAAATCGTGTGCAGCACCCCGCCCATGACCGCCAGGACCAGCAGGGCCGCCATCATCTTGTCCGTCTGGAGGTGGTTTCCGGCCTCCAGGATGCGCCAGGCGAGGCCTTGAGAGCCGCCGGAGCCCGCCGCGAACTCCGCCACCACGGCGCCGACCAGGGACAGGCCCACTGCGACCTTATGTCCCTCCAGCAGGAAGGGCACGGCGGAGGGGATCAGCAGGCGGGTCAGCCGCTGCCAGCGGGTGGCGCCATAGAGGTCGAACAGGCGCTGCAGGTCCGGGTCGGCCGAGCGCAGGCCGCTGACGGCGCCCGAATAGATCGGGAAGAAGGCGACCACGACAGTGAGCGCCACCACGGCGGTCTTGGGATGATCGATGCCCGCCCAGATCTGGAACAGCGGCGCCAGGGCGATTACCGGCGTCACCTGCAAGGCCACCGCCAGCGGCCGCACCGCCCGCTCGAACACGCCGTTCAGGGCGGCGGCCAGGGCGATCGTGCAGGCGATGAGACTGGCCACGACCAGGGAGATCAGGGCCATGGCGAAAGTGTTCCAGGCCGAGGCAAGCAGCAGGGGAGTGTTCTTGGCCAGGGCCAGGACCACGCCCGACGGCGGCGGCAGGCGGTAGACCGGGACCTGCAGCCACCGGCAGGCCAGCTCCCAGCCGATCAGCAGCCCGGCGATCAGCAGCAGCGGCGCGACGGTCAGGAGGGCGCGCTTCACGCCGCCCCCCGCATGGCGACCGACAGCTGATTGGAGACCGCCTCGGCGGCGGCGCGGAACAATGGCGTGGTGCGGAAGCCTTCGGGGCGGGGGGACGGCGCGTCGACGGCGGTCTCGCCGGCCAGGCGGCCGGGGCCGGACGACATCACCAGCACCCGCGAGGCCATGTAGACCGCCTCCTCGACATTGTGGGTGACGAAGACGATGGCCGGCCGCCGCTGGCGCCAGAGTTCGAGGATGTCGTCGGCCAAGGCGCGGCGGGTGATCTCGTCCAGGGCGGCGAAGGGCTCGTCCAGCAGCAGCACCTTGGGCTGAGTGACCAGGGCGCGGGCCAGGCTGACGCGCATGGCCATGCCGCCCGAGAGCTGCGCCGGCTTGGCCTGCGCGGCGGCGGCCAGGCCGACGGCCGCCAAGGCTTCGCGGGCCAGAGCCCTGCCCTCGCCTTTCGGCGTTCCGGACAGGTCCAGCGGCAGGGCGACATTGGCCGCGGCGGTGAGCCAGGGGGCCAAGGTCGGGGATTGGAAGACCACGGACGTCTCGCCCCGTCCGGCGGCGCGCCGCACGGTTCCCCGCGTCGGCCCCTCCAGGCCGGCCAGCAGGCGCAGGGCCGTGGACTTGCCGCAGCCGGAGGGGCCGACCAGGGCGATGATCTCCCCCGCCCCGACCGCGAAGCTGATCGGCCCAAGCGCCCTGCCCCGCCCGGGGTAATCGACCTCGACGGCCTCAAGCGACGCGATAGGGGACGTCATGGCTTGGGCGCGGGCGCCCCTGGCAGGTAGTCGAGGCTATAGGCGGCCTTGTAGTCCAGGGTCTTGGGATAGACGCCCTGCTGCGAGGCAACCTGGAAGAACTGGGCCCAGCGGGCGTCGGTCATGGCGCCCAGCTTGCCGCCGGCCGCGTCGCCGGAATCGAAGATGCCGTAGGTGCGCATCTTGTCCCGCGCCTGGGCCAGGACGTCCTCGGTCATTTCCGGATTGTCCTTGAGAATCAAGGTATCGCCGGGCTTGGGGTCGCCGTGCAGATAGGCCTGCCAGCCGGCGGCGGTGGCCTCGACGAAGGCCTTCACGGCGGCGGGGTTGGACTTCATCAGGGCGTCGGGCGCCAGGACCATGCCGGCATAGCCAGGGTAACCTTCGTCAGCCAGCAAGAAGACGGCCGGCTTCATGTGGGCCTCCTTCTCGATCGTATAGGGTTCGGAGGTCAGATAGCCCTGCTGGACCACGCGCTGGTCCGCCAGGAACGGGGCGTTGTTGAAGTTGTACTTGCGGATCTGATCGTCGGTGAAGCCGTACTTGGACCGCAGCCAGACCCAGAAGGCGGTGACCGAGGCGTCCGACAGCAGGATCGGGTGGCCCTTCATGTCGGCCAGGGAGCGGATGCCGGCGTCGGGGTGGGCGATGAGGACCTGGGGGTCCTTCTGCATGAAGGCGGCGACGGCTTTCACCGGCACGTGCTCATTAGCTAAGTTCATGACAACAAAGCTGTTTGAGCCCACGCCCAGCTCCACGGCGCCGGAGGCCACCAGCTGGGGCACGTTCACGCCGGGGCCGCCGGGGATGATGGTGACGTTCAGGCCCCGTTTGGCGTATTCGCCGTTGGCCAGAGCTTCGTAGTAGCCGCCGTGCTCGGCTTCCGCGCGCCAGTCGGTGGCCAGGCGGATGGGGGTTGAACCCTTGTCTGATTTGGGGCCAGGGCTGCAGGCGGCGAGCAGGGCCGCCAGGGCCATGGCGGCGATCGTGACCACTCTCATCAATGCAAACCCCTCCCCCCAAACACCTTGGGTGACAAGGGGGCGGACGTTAGGCCGCGTCGAGGGCGGCGCCAAGCACGGGAGAGGGCCCACCGCGGGGTCACTGGGGTGTCACTGAGGCGCCGCTGGGGGGTCACTGAGGGGTCAGGCGACGGCGCGGACGGTGTCGTTCGGGGTGTTCTGGGCGGCGAGGGTGCGCAGCAGGGCGCCGTAGAGCGCCTCGGGCCGGATCGGCTTGGCGACGTGGTCGACCATACCGGCCAGGCGGCAGCGCTCGACGTTCTCGGGCAGGACGTCGGCGGTCATGGCGATCACCGGCACGGCGCCGGCCGGACCCTCCAGGGCGAGGATGGCGCGGGTGGCGGCCAGTCCGTCCATGACCGGCATGTGCACGTCCATGAGGATGACGTCGAAGTCGCCGGCGCGGGCCGCCTCCACCGCCAAGGCGCCGTTCTCGGCCAGGGTCACCTCGCAGCCGAGCAGGCCCAGGATGGTGGAGCCCAGCTCGCGGTTCATGGGGTGGTCGTCGACCAGCAGCACGCGGGCGCCGGCCAGGGCGTCCTCGTCGTCGCGCTCTGCGACGTCGATGGCGACGGGCGTGTCGGCGCGGGCCAGCGGAATCTCGAACCAGAAGCTGGAGCCGCGGCCAGGGGCGCTGCGCACGCCGATGGAGCCATCCATGAGGCCCACCAGACCCTTGCAGATGGCCAGGCCCAGGCCGGTGCCGCCGTAGGTGCGGGCCACGGAGCTGTCCACCTGGGAGAAACGCTCGAACAGGCGGTCGCGGCGGTCCAGCGGAATGCCGACACCGGTGTCGGTGACGGTGAAGCGGATGGTGTCGATAGGGTCGCTCTCGGTGACCTCCACGGCCAGCTCGACGAAACCGGTGTTCGTGAACTTCACCCCGTTGTTGAGCAGGTTCAGCATTATCTGGCGGATACGCATCTCGTCGGCCAGGTAGGTCTGGTCGCAGTCGCCCACCAGGCGAAGCTTGAGCTCCAGGCCCTTGCGCTGCGCGGGCTCGCCGGCGATGGCGACAGCGTCCTGCGCCAAGCGTACCAGGCTCACCGGCTCGAGGTGCAACAGGACCTCGCCGGCCTCGACCTTGGAGAAATCGAGGATGTCGTTGACCACGGTCAGCAGGCTCTGGCCGGCGCTGTCGATCAGGTCCAGGTGGCGGCGGGCGGCGGCGGGCAGGTCGGTGGTCTGCTGCAGCACATGGGTGAAGCCCAGGATGCTGTTCATGGGGGTGCGGATCTCGTGGCTCATGCTAGCCAGGAATTCCGACTTGGCGGCGTTGGCCAGCTGGGCCTTGGCGCGGGCGTCGCGAGCGACGCGCATGCGGGCGGTGAACAGGACCTGGACGCGGGCCTGGCCGGCCACCGCCGTGGCGGTGACCAGGGCGGCGTAGAAGGCGAAGGCGGAGTAGAGCTCGGTGAAGCGGATACGCTGTTCGGGCGCCACGCGGCTGAGCGCCAGGCTGTGCAGGCCCGACAGGTCGAGCAGGGTGGCGGTGGTGGCGGACAGGATCGCGCCCAGCACCGCGCCGCGCGGACCCAGCCGGAAGGCCGCGAACGTCAGGGTGGCGAAGACCAGGAACGGCAGCGGCACGCGCGTCTGGCCGTAGACCATCGCGGTGGCCGCCACGACCCCGCCCAGGGTCAGCCCCTGCTCCCACAGCGGCCGGCGGAAGGTCGGCAACTGGCGGCCGTGCGTCAGGATGAGGATCGCCGGCAGGGCGATGGCCAGACCCAGGGCGTCGGCGACGAACCAGTCGGACCAGACGGCGAGAAAGGGCCGGTGCGCGGCGAGCGCCAGGTAGGCTGCCGCCAGGGTCGAGGACAGGGCGGCGGGCGGTATGACGGCAAAGGCGACCAGGCGGAACAGGCGCTTGAGATCATCGATCCGGGCGGCCGCGCCGACGACCTGGCGCGCGACCCAGGCGGCGCAGACCGACTCGATCAAGTTGATCACGGTGAGGGCGACGGTGTTGGAACTGGCGTCGCCGGAGATCACAAAGGCGCCGATATTGGCCGCCGCGCAGCCGGCCAGGACAGCCAGGCCCAGGCGCCGCGGCAGGGTCACCAGGGCGGCGACGAGGAAGGCGTTGGCGGTCCACAGGGCGGCGACGCCCTGGGCCTCGCGGGTGAGGGCGCAGCTGATCAGGGCGCTGACGGCATAGGCCAGCACATAGCCCCCCGCCGCAAGCCCGCGCCGGTCCGCCGCCGTCAATCTCGCCCCCAGCCCCACCGGCGACCCTCACGCAACCCCATGCCAGGCGCGACCATAGACGGGGGCTTGCGACTGATTGGTTAAGGCGTGGCGGGGGGTGGGGGAGGAGGAGCGCAGTTCTAACTTCTTCCCCCGCAAGCGGCTAGGGTCGTCACTAGCTGTCTGCGGGGCTTTGAGCGGTCCTTCTCCCCTTGCGGGAGAAGGTGGCTGCGAAGCAGACGGATGAGGGGTCGCGCCGGCGATTGTGGATTGGCGTCAGCAGCTTAGCCCGATGGGTCTCGTCGACCCCTCATCCGACC
>DASVMY010000155.1:0-3730 GCA_036384135.1 Caulobacteraceae bacterium
CACATAGGCCACGCCGTGGCGGTGCGGGCGCTCGGCCTTGGCGGTCTTGCGCGGGTAGACCTCGGGCGTCCCGGTCGCCAGCCCGGCGCAATGGGTGGTGATCGGGCAGCGGTCGCAGAGCGGCGCCTTGGGGCGGCAGACCGTGGCCCCCAGGTCCATCAGCGCCTGGGCCCAGTCGCCCGGTCGCTGCGCGGTGACGAACCGCTCGGCCAGGGCTTTCAGCTCCGGCTTGGCGGCCGGCAACGGATCCTCGACCGCGAACAGCCGCGCCATCACCCGCTCGATATTGCCATCCACCACATTGGCGGGGCGGTCGAAGGCGATGGCGGCCACCGCCGCGGCGGTATAGGCGCCGACGCCGGGGAGGGCGCGCAGGCCCGCCTCGGTGTCCGGGAACACCCCGCCATGTTCGTCCGCCACCGCCCGGGCGCAGGCCAGCAGGTTGCGGGCGCGGGCGTAGTAGCCGAGCCCCGCCCAGGCGGCCATCACCGCCCCGTCCGCCTCGCGGGCCAGGTCGCTCACCGTCGGCCAACGCCGGGTGAAGGTCAGGAAATAGGGGGCGGCGTGCGGCACGGTGGTCTGCTGCAGCATCACCTCCGACAGCCAGACCCGGTAAGGGTCGGACCTGACCCCGGCGGCCCCCGCGGCGGGACCTGTCCGCCAGGGCAGGTCGCGGGCGTTGGCGTCATACCAGGCCAGCAGGTGGGCGCGGACGCGGGTCTCAATCTTGGCGACTGGGGTCATGAGTGGCTCTATATAGACCGCATGGCCCGGGACCTGCCTACCGCTGAAGAGACCGCCAGAATTCTGGCCCGCAAGCGCTCGCGCCCGGTGGGCCGTCCGCCGCCGCCGGCCGGGCGCAGCCTGGCCCCCTTGATCCGCAGCCTGGACCAGAAGTTCGGCCAGGGCGCTGATGGCCTCAAGGCGCGCTGGACCGAGATCGTCGGCGAGGCGCTGTCGCGCCGCACCGAGCCCAGCAAGCTCACCAAGCCGCGCACCGGCGGTCCCGCCACCCTGGAGGTCCGCGTCGAGGGCCCCAGCGCCGCCCTGGTGCAGCACCAGGCCCAGGACATCATGGCCCGGGTGAACCTGTTCCTGGGCGCCGGGGCGGTGGGCAAGCTGCGTATCGTGCAAGGTCCCCTGCGCGGCCATCCCCGGCCCGAGGCGCCCAATGCCGGCGCCCAGCGCCGCCGCGCCCTGCCACCCCTGGACGCCGCCGCCGAACGGGACCTGGCCGACGGGCTTTCAGCGCTGGAAGACGGTCCGCTGAAGGCCGCCCTGACTCGTCTTGGCCGCGAGATCCTGCGCCGGGAAGGCCGCAGACCTTGAAACCGTCACCCTTGATGCGTCACTAAGCGTCGCGGCGCGCCCGCCCTTCGGGGTTTTGGGGAATCGCGCTCTAATCGCCCTCCGAGCCCTGAAAGGGAACCCTCTGTATGCGCGCCATCGCCACCTTCTTCACCGGCCTCGCGCTGTGTCTGACCCTGGCCGCCTGCAACAAGGCGCCGTCCAATGCGGTCACGTCCGACGACATGAGCCTGGGCTCGCCGGCGGCCAAGGTCACGGTGATCGAATACGCGTCCCTCGGCTGCCCCCACTGCGCGACCTGGAACAACGAGGTCTTCCCGCAGTTCAAGACCAAGTACATCGACTCCGGCAAGGTCCACTACGTGCTGCGCGAGGCCCTGACCGGCGCCTCCAGCACCGCCGCGGCCGGGTTCCTGCTGGCCCGCTGCGTGGGCAAGGACAAGTACTTTCAGGTGGTCGACGCCGTGTTCGCCGCCATGCCCAATCCCGAGGCCGTCGACCAGCCGCGCCCGATCCTGCTGCGCATCGCCCAGTCGGCCGGCCTCAGCGAGGCCCAGTTCGAGACCTGCGTGTCCGACGAGAAGGCCCTGAACGCCCTGCAGACGCGGTGGAACCGCTACGTCACCGACGACAAGATCAACGCCACCCCCACCTTCGTCATCAACGGCAAGGTCTACGACAAGGGCGAGCTTTCGATGCCTGACCTGGACAAGGCCATCGCCGAGGCGGCCGCCGGTCCCGCGAAGCCCGCCTCATGAAGAGCGGCGCCATGATCAGCGCCCGCGCCGGTCTTGTGGCGCTGATGGTCCTGGCGATGGGCGCCGCCGCGCCCGCCAAGCCGGCGGCGCGTGACGACATGGCGCTGGGGCCCGCCAAGGCCAAGGTCACGGTGGTGGAATACGCCTCCGTCGGCTGCCCCCACTGCGCCGCCTGGGCCGCCGAGGTCTTCCCGCAGTTCAAGAAGACCTACATCGACACCGGCAAGGTGCGGTTCGTCTATCGGGAGATGATCACCGGCAACCCCACCCTGGCCGGGGCCGGCTTCCTGATGGCCCGTTGCGCCGGGCCGGCCAAATACTTCCAGGTGGTCGACGGCGTCTACCGCGCCCAGGCCGAGATCCTCCAGGCCGGCGACGCCTACGCCCCCCTCGTGCGCGTCGCCAAGGAGGCGGGCATGACCGAAGACCAGTTCAACGCCTGCCTCAAGGACCAGGCCCAGATCGACGCCCTGCAGGCGCGCGAGAAGCGGGCCGAGGACGACGGCGTCACCGGCACCCCCACCTTCATCGTCAACGGCAAGAAGCTGGATGGTGAGACCACCTTCGAGGCCCTGGGCGCCGCCGTCGCCCAGGCCGCCCACCGCAAATAGGGAGGACGCGACCCCGCCGTGCACTTCCAGAGGCTGCGCCTTTCGGGCTTCAAGTCCTTCGTCGATCCCACGGACTTTCGGATCGAACCCGGCCTGACGGGCATCGTGGGGCCGAACGGCTGCGGCAAGTCCAACTTGCTGGAAAGCCTGCGCTGGGTCATGGGCGCCAACTCCGCCAAGGCCATGCGCGCCGACGGCATGGACGACGTGATCTTCGCCGGCTCCGGCGGGCGGCCTTCGCGCAACCACGCCGAAGTCACCCTGACCATCGACAACGCCGACCACCGCGCCCCGGCGGAATTCAACGCCCATCCGGTGCTGGAGGTGGTCCGCCGCATCGACCGCGGCGCCGGCTCCACCTATCGGGTCAACGGCCGCGAGGTGCGGGCCCGGGACGTGCAGCTGCTGTTCGCCGACGCGTCCACCGGCGCCAACTCCCCCGCCCTGGTCCGCCAGGGCCAGATCTCTGAACTGATCGCCGCCAAGCCGCAGAACCGCCGCCGGATCCTGGAAGAGGCGGCCGGGGTTTCGGGCCTGCACACCCGCCGCCACGAGGCCGAGCTTCGGGTCCGCGCCGCCGACGCCAACCTGGCCCGCCTGGACGACATCACCCGCGAACTGGAAACCAGCCTCGGCCGCCTGCGCCGCGAGGCCCGCCAGGCCGACAAGTACAAGCGCCTGTCGGCCGAGATCCGCGCCCTGCAGAGCGCCATGCTGTTCGCCCGCTGGTCCGAGGCCCGCGCCGCCCTGCAGAAGGTCCAGGCCGAGGGCGCCGACGCCACCGGCCAGGCTGAGACCGCCGCCCGTGAGGCCGCCGCCGCCAGCGCCGCCGCCCTCATCGCCGAGGCCGCCATCAAGCCCCTGCGCGAGGAGGAGACCACTGCCGCGGCCATCCTCCACCGCCTGGCCATCGAAAAGGACCGGCTGGACCGCGAACTGGAAACTGTGGCCGCGGAGGTCGAGCGCCTGACCGCCGATCTGGCCCGTATCGGCGCCGACGCCGCCCGCGAAGCCCAGATCGTCGAGGACGCCGGCCGCGCCCTGGCCCGCCTG